>JAJRTK010000290.1 GCA_024278345.1 bacterium
CACGTTTGCGTGACTCGAAGGTCGTCCGGGGACGCTGTCCCCCGTCCCCTGGCAGGACTTCGCCCCGCACCCACCAGGGAGCTCGCTCCCTGGACCCACATTTTTGTGCGCTGCGCGTTTTCCTTTTATTTCCAATCTTTGTCCCGCCTTGCGTGGATACCCCACGAAAGGAACCCACCGTTCAATTCCGTGAATCCCGTCCAGCCCGCCACCGGCAAGAGGCCGGTGCCACCAGGGCGGCGCCGCAGAGTGTAAAGCAAGAAGGCGGGGATTTGATAGGTCCCGAACAGTGAGCCGCAAGCTCAGGGCCACGACCTCAGCGGGGAGCCGGCGCCTTTTCGCGGCAACAATCCCCTGAAACCCGCAACACGCCGCCACTCCGCTTTTCCACAAGGTAGAGGCGACCTTGGGGATCGGTGGTCCCGCCTCCCGCAATAGCCGAGCCCGAAAGCCGAAAGACCTCCACGGGATCCGTCGGAGAAAGCGGCAACAACCATAAATCCCTGGTTTCACCCCCCACAACCCATACGCGCCCTTCCAAGCCCACCGCCAATTGAGGCAACAGGTGCCCGGACTGGACCCCATCCCGCTTCCAGATCGCCACGGCCTTCCCAGAACCATCGAACCGCTGAATCCGGTCGTTCCCGCCATCGACCACCGTGATTTCGCCCCGGGCACCCACGGCCACCGAGGTGGGCTCCAGGAGCTCCCCCGCACGGCGACCGGGCCGTCCCACTTGCCGAAGAAGTTTCCCTTTGGAATCGCAAACCAGCACCCGGCCCCGGCCAGTGTCGCCCAGGATCAGCTCGCCACCGGGGCCAATGGCCAGGGCCCGCGGATTGTACACTCCCAGGTGCCGGATATCGATCGATTCCAGATGGCGGCCGTCAAGATCGAACACCTCCACGAAGCCCGCCGCGTCCAAGAGATAAAGCCGCCCGTCAGAACCGATCTTGAGATCCGACAGCGCGACGAACGCCCTCTTGCCCGTCTCTTTTCCACTCAACTCGAGCTTTTCGGAGGCTGGATCTTGTGGGAAAATGAAGACTTTCCGGCGGCTGGCCAGAATGACCAAGCGGTGGTCGGGACTGACGGCGATCCTCACCGGCTGCTCATTCCCCAGTCTCCACGCCACTTCGGTCTAAGAAGCTCACCTTGAAAATCGGCCTCATCCGTTTTTGGGAGATCTGGCACGGCGATTCGTTTCCCAGCCTGCTCCGCCTGCCGCAAGAGCTCAGGCGAAACCGGCTCCTCGCCAAGCTCCAACAGTTCGCCGCCAGGCCCGGGAGGCCGCAAGACTTCCGAGGGAATGATGGCCCTTCGCCCTCCCGGCGGAATCCAGTACAGGTAGACTTGCGAGAAGTTCGTGTTATTCCAGTACTTGACCTCGATTTCGTGCCAACCTTTTTCCAGGAGGCAACTCCCCTGGGCGTAGCGATTGGAATGATCGTTGTTCACCACAAGCTTGCCATCCACAAGGACTTGGGAACCGTCGATGGCCGACGTTCCCAGCGAATAGCGGCCCGAGCGGGGCGCGAAAAGGCTGCCGACCCACCGGATGGAAAAGGGGCGCGGCAGAGGCAACAGATGGAAATAGAAGGCCACCTGCGGGTCGATCTGCTGAAACGCCGGCCGACCAGCCCATGTTTTGTTCCGGAAGTACTGCCCGATGAGGCCGCCGGTAGGCAGGGAAGGTGAATAGAGAGCCGTGGGGGGAATCGGCTCCATTTTCGCCCTGTTTGGGGGCCTCCAGAGCAGCCTTGTCTTTCCCATGGCTTCGGCCACCCGGGTCGTCAGCTTCACGGTATGGCTTCCTCGGGCTAGCAGCGCCGAAGCCGGTTCCTTGGATTCCCAGGACAAAACCGTCTCGTCATCAATCTCTAATTTTGCCGGAACATCGCTCTCAAGGCGCAAGCGATAGATTCCGTCTCTGGAAACCCGGAGCACGCCCCGGGCTTGGGCGGTGAAAGGAACGGGAACCGGAGCCCCGCTCCAGTCCCACGCGGTTTCCGAGGTGGCCTCTTCGGCCACCTGGACGGCCTCCACCACATCGTCGGAAGCCTCCTGCTGGTAAACCGTGACCCAGCCTTGAAGCGCTTCAATGTCCGACGCCGGTATCCGCGCGATCCACAAGATAGGAGCCCCTTGGGAGCCATCGCGCCCGGGGGCTCCAAAGGGCTCCAGCTCCGCGCGTGGATAGTACTGGCGGAGCAGCTTTGCCGTCTCCCGCTTGCTCCCCTGGAAGAAAACCAGGGCCTTGCGCCCTTTCCACTCCAGGGGCAAGTCCTTGCTCCGCTGAAAAGGCCGGCCCCTAAGAGCGTCGCCAGCGATGAGCCGCTGCGCGGGAGTGTTGAAGTAGACGGAAGGCACATAGATATCCGCGTCGAGACCCTCTTTTTTTACGACCCGGGCAATCTTCGTCTCCGCCGTGGAAAAGGAAGCCCAAACGGCCGAATCGTAGAGCTGCACCTCGAAATAGAGCCGCCAGTTCTGGACTGCGCCAGTCGCCAGGAGCAGCGCGGGCAGGCCAACGGAAAGCAGCCTTCCGGGCCAACGCCACCGGAGGCGGCGCAGCGCCAGGGAAAGCTGTGACAAAGGCAATGCGGCCATGAGCGCGACGACCGCCGTCAGACCAAGAGTCCTTGCTCCCTGCGGAGCCTCAAAGGCCAGGGAAAAGATCCCTGGCGCGATCATCGCCCCGAACCAGATGAGCAGGAGGCCGTACATGGGTCTCCAGAAGAGTAGGAGGCACCATCCGAAACCGACGACCAAAAAGAAACCCGTCACCGGATCGAACATCGGCGCGCCCGGGTAATTGTGGCGGCCATTCCTGTCACCTTCCAGATGGAACATCCGTGCGTGCTGTATGGCGCTTTTTTCCAGGACTTTCAGCACGCGATCCCGCTCCGGAGACGGGACCGCCAGGAATCGGATCGCTTCGCCGGCGGAGCTCTTCTTGATGACGGAAACCGTCCTCATGCGCTTGGAAAACTGTGCCTTGTGCCGCTTTGCGTACTGCATGACCGGCGCATAACTCAGCGTCATGGAAACCAGAGTGAGGACCACCAATCCCACCGCCGCCAGACTCCTGGATTCGCCCCAGACGAAGCGATGCACGAAAAAGAGGATCAGCAGGATCGGCACGGTGATCATGGAGTAGTAAAACTGGAGGCCGAGGCCCAGGATGACACCGGCAAGCACGGCATCTCGCGGGCTTGAGCGGCGCAGGCTCCGGACGAAAAAGAAAAGCGTCAGCGGAATAAAGAGTGTCGTGGTGATCTGCGCGATGGCGAAACGGCTGAAATCCACGTGCCAGCGGCTCATGGCCAAAAAAGCGGCCGCGATGATTCCCACCCTGGGATGGAACAATTCTCGGCCCAACAGCCAAACCGCCACCACCGCGCCAAGAGCAATGAAGGTGGTCGCCAGACGAACCGCGAAGACGTTGCGCCCCAGCAGCTCAACAAAGATTGCGTAGTAGTAGAATAACATTGCCGGCATCTGGGAGAGGCCCGGCACGAAGACGGGCCGGTAGCTCGGCCGATCCAGAATCTTCATCGCCTCCAGGCAGTTTTGCGCTTCGTCGAACCAAACCCCATAGGGCGTGGTGGTCAACAGGTGAAACCGGAACGAAGCCGCCAACCCCAAGACCAGAACCAGGCAAAAAGCTCGCCGCGGGTTATGGGGGCCGTGGGCCATTCTCTGGAACCGCCCCAAGGAAGCCAACTCCCCAAAAGGCAGGCGATCCCCGCCCAAAAGAAGATCCAAGCCGTTCCATGCTCGGCCGGAGGCATGGTGAACCGCTCCAGGGCCAGGTAGATCAAAACCCCCGACACCAGCAATCCCCCAAACCCCAGCGCCGCCCGCCAGTGCCAGCGGATCTCCCTCTTGCCCGAAGGATCGGGCTCCCGGGAAGGAAGTCCGGCACCGAGCGCCAAGAGTACAGCCGCCGCCACAAAGGCCAACACCATCCAGGTGACATCTTTGGCCGGTTGCGCCACCAAGGCACCGTAGCCTCCTAAGCCCACCGCCGCGAAAGTCGCCAGCAGTCCAAGCCAGGACAGGTTCTTCTTCTCATGGGTCATAACGCTTCGAGCTCCCTGGGCCGCCAACCACGGTTCCGCTCCCCTCCACGAGCTTCGCCTTCAAACTCTCCCGATTCAAACGTCCCCCCGATTCCCGGAAGATCCCGGAGACGAGCAAACCAAGGCGGGCCAGGCGATAAGAAAGGCTCACCCGGAGCACGCCAAACCCGTATTTGCAGGCTCGGCGAAAGCTGATGGACGAAGAATCCGTCGCATAGTGGGTGGGACAAGAGATCTCCCCCACTTGAAACCCGTAATAGAAACATTGGGCCAGCATCTCGTTGTCAAACACGAAGTCGTTGGAGTTCATCTCCAGGGGAAGCCGCTCCAGAACTTGCCTGGAAAAAGCGCGATAACCGGTATGATATTCGGATAGTTTCTGCCTTAGCAACAAGTTTTGTGCCAAAGTGAGGCACCGGTTGGCTAAATATTTGTATCGCGGCATGCCGCCTTTGATGGCGGTATTCCCCAGAATCCGGCTGCCCAGGACCACGTCGTAAACCCCCATTCCGATGAGCGATGCCATGGCGGGAATGAGGCGGGGATCATACTGGTAATCCGGATGCACCATCACGACGATGTCCGCACCTCTTGACAACGATTCCGTATAGCAGGTCTTCTGGTTTCCGCCATAACCCAAGTTCCGGCGATGCACCAAAGTCGGCAGTCCCAAGGATCGAGCAACCTCGGCGGTCCCGTCCTGACTGGCATCGTCCACGACCAGGACTTCATCGACGACATCCCGCGGGATCGCCGCCTGAGTCAGCTCCAGCGTCTGCCGTGCATTGTAGGCCGGCAGAACGACCACAACCCGTTTACCATGGATCAACTTTTATTCCTCCAAACCCGAAGAGCATCCCACCAACATCAGGCAATTCAAATCCCCTCTCCAAACAGACATCTGTCTTGCCGTGAAAGTACACGCCGGCATGGAGGCCGGAAGGCCTCCATGCGAAAAGATTGG
>JAJRTK010000291.1 GCA_024278345.1 bacterium
CAAGACGCAACGCGTCGTTTTGCGTTCGACGGTCGTTGCGCGCGGGTCTCCCGTCCCGCACGCCCTTCCGGCGGTCAACCGGATCCCGCCGGCCGTTTCCATGCCACGACTTCGAAACCGGGGTGTTTCCGGCGTCCGGGCCGCGCCTCGATCTGCTCGGCTCGCGTCTTCTTTTGTTCGTACGTGTCCCGGCTAAAGTTGATGCCCCCGGCGATATAACCGGCCAAGCAAGGAATTGAGGGCAGTGAGACCGGTTGGGGGGTGATGAGAGGGGAGGGGCGGCGGACGGATTGCCGCCGCCCCGACCGGAACTCAACCATAAAAAAAGAGAGGCTTTTCAGAAGTTTTGCCCGTAGGCTTCTCACGAGCAAATTTCTGGGGGGTGTTGAGCCCGTCGGTATTCCGGGAAATCTTTTGGCCTATCCCCGCTGCTCTAACTCAGCCTCGCACCCCGGCCACGTAATCCCGCGTGAGCTTCTCCGTCGGCGCCTCGAAAAAGCTCTGGATCGGCGCCGATTCCACCAGCCGGCCGACCCCTTCTACATTCCAGAAAAGCGAGGCAAAATCGGCGATCCGCCGTGCCTGAGGCAGGTTATGGGTGACGATCACCAGGGTGTACCGGTTTCGAAGCGACGTGATGAGGTCTTCCACGATCCCCGAAGAAAGGGGATCGAGGGCGCTACAGGGCTCGTCCAACAGGAGCACCTCCGGTTCCAGGGCCAGGGCTCGGGCGATGCAGAGCCGCTGCTGCTGTCCTCCGGAAAGCTCCGGCGCGGGGCGGTGAAGACGATCCTTGACCTCGGACCATAGACCCACTGCCCGGAGCACTTGTTCCAGGCGCGCCTCTTGTTCTTGGCGATCCTTCATTCCATGCTCCCGAAGAGGAAGGGTGAAGTTCCGGCGGATGGAGAAGGGAAACGGATTCGGTTTTTGGAAGATCATGCCGACTCTTCGCCGGAGTCGGAGCAAGTTGCAGCCGTGGCCGAGGATCTCTTCCCCGTGGAGGCGGATCGAACCCTCCACCCTGCAACCGGGGATCAGGTCGGTGAGGCGGTTCAAGCATAGGAGAAATGTCGTCTTCCCGCTCCCGGACGGGCCTACCAGCGCCGTGATGGCCTCTTTTCGGATGGGGAGCGTCACCCTTCCCAGTGCCTGTTGAGAGCTGTAATAAACCTGTAGGCCAGAGACTTCCATGCAGGCTACGTTGCTCCGCGGTGGCTGGAGGGTTTCCACGCTCTACGTTGACCGATGGGTTTCCACTGTCGCCGGAAAGATCATGAGCGGCTCCACCTTCCCCGCCAACGGTCCATGGCCGCTGCCGCGCCCCAGTTGATGGCTGCCAGAAGGACCACGAGCACTAGCGCTGTGCCCGAGGCGGTCGGTTCTCCGCCAGGAACGTTCATGGCAAGATCGTAAATGTGGATGGAGAGGGAGCGCCCCGAATCAAGAAGGCTTGCCGGCATCCGTGTGACGTAGCCACTGGTGAAAATCAGAGCCGCGGTCTCGGCCAGGGCACGGCCGATTCCCAGAACCAAGCCCACGGCGATTCCCGGCAGTGCCGCCGGAAGGATCACAAACGCCATGGTCGTGTTCTGGCGCATTCCCAGTGCTGCGGCACCCCGCCTAAGATCGTCGGAGACCATCCGAAACCCCGTTTCCGAAGAGCGCACCAGGATCGGCAACACCATGCAGGCCAGGGTCAACCCTCCAGACAGGATCGAAAAACCAAGGCCCAGCATCTGGCAGAAGAAAACGGCCCCGAACAGGCCGAAAACGATGGATGGCACCGACGCCAATAGGTCGAGACAACCCCGAATCCACCGGCCGACTGAGCTCTTTCTACGAGTGTATTCCGACAAATAAGCCGCCGTGGCGATTCCCAGCGGCGCCGCCACCAGCAGGCAGACAGCCAGGATCAGCAACGTCGAAACAAGCACGGTCCCGATGCCTCCCGCTCTCCCCGCATCCATGGGGGCCTTGGTGAAAAAGTCCCACGAAAGCCGGCCCAGACCCTCGCTGAGCAAGTCGGCGAGGATCCAACCGAATGTAGCTAGCAGCACCGCCGCCACGGTCCAGCAGAGCCCCGCCGCCAAGCGATCCCGCCACCGAGAGCTCTGCCGCCGCGCTCCGGTCACAAGGTTCCCCTGGCCGGTTCCAGCCCACCAGCCGGAGAGAGCCTGGTTTTGAGTCTTAGACTGACGCTTCATGGGTCCTTTCCGGGTTCAACGCTGTGGCCACGGCCACCATGCACCCCACGGCCAGCATCAGGATCAAGCCGCTGGCAAAGAGCGCCGAACGATGGTGCTCCGTCGCATAAGCCATCTCCAAAGCGATGTTCGTCGTCAGCGAGCGGACGGGATCGAAGAGACTATGGGGCATTCGCACCACGTTCCCGCAGACCATGAGCATTGCCATCGTTTCGCCTATCGCCCGAGCCGCCCCTAAAACCACAGCCGTGGCAATACCCGGCGCCGCCACCGGCAACGCGATTCCACGAACCACTCCCCAGCGGTCGAGGCCCAGCGCGGTGCCTCCGGCCAAAGCTCTCGGGGCACACCTTTCAGCGCTGCCTCCGATAGCAGCGCGATGGTGGGAAGGATCATCAGGGCAAGGACCAAAATTCCCGCCAAAAGACTCTGTCCCGGCGGCTGCCACCGATTGATGAGCGGCACGAGGTGAACCAGCCCCCAAAGGCCATACACCACCGATGGCACGCCGGAGAGAATCTCGATGAGCCGCCGCATCTGCCGGCCCACCGGGGCCGGAGCGTAGAAGCGGCAAAAGAGCGCTGCTACCAGCCCGCCTGGCACCGCCAGGATCAATGCACCCAACGTGAGCAACGATGTCCCCACCAGCATGGGAAGCAAGTTGAAGCCGCCTGACACTCCTCGGGCCGGCAACCACCGCTCATCCGTGAAGAATCGCAAAGGACCCACGGACCAGAGCGCCGGAAGAGATTCCAGCAGAAGAAAGAGCGTCACCAGACCCACGATAGCGCCGGTGGAAATCGCTGCCCCCCGCAAAGCAAGCCGCGTCGCCCGGTCCAAATCGAAGGGTTGAAGGGATGTCAACATGATCCGTCCGTTGAAAAGCAGCGGCTAGGTACCGGTGACCTACTTTTCGCCGTTCCCCTCGTAGGGAACATAGGTCTGCTTCCGCACAAGATCGTGGACCTCCTTCGAACGGGCAAAATCAATGAATTTCTTGGCCAGGGCCGGGACTTTGCCCACGGTCACCAGATTCAGCGGCCGAGACATGGGGAACCTCCCAGAAGCCACATTCTCCACCGTGGCCTCCACCCCGTCTAGCGGCAGAAGCCGGAGTGGCGCCCCACGTCGAGCCTCGAAATCCGCGGCTCCGATGGAGACGTAACCGATGGCTCCAGGATTCCCAGACACAGTTTTGATTCCCTGCTGGTTGTCTCCAATAATGATATCAGCCTCGATCTCTTCGGACTTCAGCCCGAAATGGCCCAGAAAAACCTCCAGCGTTGCCCGGCCCTCCGCCTTGTTCACAACGGTGACGGGCCCCGGCTTGCCACCCACCTCTTTCCAGTCCACGATCTTCCCTCTGTAGAGCCCGATGACCTGTTCCCCAGTGAGGCGCGCTACGGGGTTATCCCGGTGAACGATGAGGCAAACCCCGTCCATGGCAATAGTATACGCCTCCAGATCCGACTCCTCCGGCTTCAGCCACCGGGAAACCATCCCGATGCCCGCTACTCCCGAGCGGACATCCGCGATCCCCCGAGACGACCCACCGGTCTGAACGTCTACACGCACGCCAGGATGCCGCTCTTCGAACCGCCGCCCGATTTCGCCCGCAAGCGGCGCCACCGTACTCGATCCCGTGAGAACAAGCTTACCCGATACTCCCCCTCCCTCTTTCGATGCTCCGCCTTCTTCCGTCGTGCCGCCGCAAGCCCCAAACAGAAACAAAAAGACCACCACCCACATCGGTCTGCCTTGCCACAACCATTGCTGGAACATTCCTCAACCCTTTGCCTTTTGGTACGATGTCCGGTTTTCCTAGAATGAGAGCGTGCAACAGCCCAGATCGATCACCTCACGGTTCCCCGACACAGAGACTTTGCCAGAGAGCTCGTACCGCACACCTTTGCCGTCCCTCTCTGCTACGACGAAGCCCGCTTCCCGCAGCACCCGAAGATGGTGGGACAAAAGGCTTTGAGGAATCTCGATCTCCGCCTGCAGCTCTCCCACCCGCCGAGGCCTCTCCCACAGCAGCCGCACCACCTTCAACCGCGTCGGCTCCGCAAGTAGCTTCAGCCGTGCAACACATTCTTCCGGTGTATGTTCATCCTTCATTCCGGAACCAAACCTCTCCTCTCCACCTCTTCTCCTTGGCTAAAACGCGCACCCGACTGCCTTCTGATGATCCGCGGGAGAGTTCCCGGTTCATCCTCTTTCTCTTGAATGACTTTTCATATCAAAAAACATTGATATCCTCCAACTATTCCCGGGCAAAGGACAGATTCTCCCGATCATATCATGCCCTGCACCGTGCTACCGAGGTCGGCAGAGTTCTCAAAAACCTGTTCCTTCACAAACTCCGACAGTAGAAAGCAAAGAATGGGAGACCTATTAGAAAGCAAGGAATGGCCGGGCTTCTAGGAAAAGATGGCTGGGAAGTTATTGGACAGTAAGAACTCTGGTGCCGGGACGCCTTGAGAAGACGATCCCTGAAAACGGCCTCGGTCATGGTACCGGCCACCCGAAAAAAGCGCGCAGCGCACAAAGATGTGGGTCCAGGGAGCTGGCTCCCTGGCGTGGGTCTGGGAGCGGCGCTCCCAGCGGAGGTCCGGAGGCGGAGCCTCCGCCGGGTTCCA
>JAJRTK010000292.1 GCA_024278345.1 bacterium
AGACTCCGGGGAAACCGCCTCGCTACGCTTGGCGGCGGGCGGGCGGCGGGGGAGCTCGGAGCAAGACTCCGGGGAAACCGCCTCGCTACGCTTGGCGGCGGGCGGGCGGCGGGGGAGCTCGGAGCAAGACTCCGGGGAAACCGCCTCGCTACGCTTGGCGGCGGACACGCGGCTGGGGAGCTCGGAGCAAGACTCTGGGGAAACCGCCTCGCTACGCTTGGCGGCGGACACGCGGCTGGGGACTCTGTCCCCACGTCCCCCTGGCAGGGCTTTGCCCTGCACCCACCAGGGAGTGGCACTCCCTGGACCCACGTTTTTGTACGCCGTGCCTTTTCTTGGGAGGCAAAACGCTGCCCCGTGCCCTTCATCGCGGCTCTTTCAAGACGGCAACCGGGTCCTGGCCAGGCGCGATCCTTCGTTGGTCCTTGGAAGCAACAACTGGGCCATCGCCGGGAGTCAAACCGGCACCGGCCATGCCATCCTGGCCAACGATATGCATCTGGGGCTCCGCGTCCCCAACACCTGGTACCGCCTTTCTCTAGTCTGGCCCTCCGGTAACGAGCCTACCGGGGAGCGGCGCATCACGGGAGTGACCTTGCCCGGCAGCCCCGCCGTGGTCGTCGGTAGCAACGGTTCGGTGGCCTGGGGCTTTACCAACAGCTACGGAGATTGGTCCGACCTTGTGATCCTGGAACCAGTAGCGGGTGATCCTGAGTCCTACCAGACGCCCCTGGGACCACGGAAGTTTGAAATCTTCACGGAAAAACTTCGGAGCGCCCATGGCGAAGACGAGACCCAGAAAATTCGCTGGACCCTCTGGGGCCCGGTCATGGACAAGGACCACCGGGGACGGTGGCGGGCGCTTCGCTGGACGGCCCACAGCCCCGAAGCGGTAACACCCAGTTTCTCCGCCTTGGAGTCGGCTTCCAATGTCCGGGAGGCCCTTCGCCTGGCATCCGTGACAGGGGCGCCAGCGCAAAACTTTGTGGTGGCGGATAGCGCCGGACATATCGGGTGGACCATTTTGGGGCGGATTCCTCGCCGCTTTGGCTTCGACGGGCATATTCCGACATCGTGGGCCAGCGGTGAAGCAGGCTGGGACGGCTGGATCGGCCCCAACGAAGCGCCCCAGATCGTCGATCCCCCGGGAGGCCGTATCTGGACGGCCAATGCCCGGGTAGTGGACGGGCCCATGCTTCAGAAAATTGGAGACGGCGGCTATGCTCTCGGCGCCAGGGCACGGCAAATCCGGGACGACCTCGTGGCCCTGGAAAAGCCGGAGATCCCGGAGATGTTGAAAATCCAGCTCGATGATCGGGCTCTCTTTCAGGAGCGGTGGAAGAAGCTGCTTCTGGAAGTGTTGACGGACAAGAGCCCCTCTTCCAATCGACGCCGCCAAGAACTCTTTGAGCTGGTGCGGGACACCTGGACCGGCCGTGCCTCGGTGGACTCAGTGGCGTACCGCGTGGTCCGGGCCTTCCGGCTCAACGTGCGAGACGCCGTTCTGGAGCCGTTATTGGCGGACTGCGTGGCGGCGGACCGCCGTGTGGAAGGATTTTGGCCTCGCCAATGGGAAGGCCCGGTCTGGAAGCTTTTGGAAGATCGGCCGCGCCACTTGCTCGATCCAAAGTACGTCACCTGGAATGAACTCCTCCTGGCGACCGCGAACAGAACCATCGAAGAGTTTCTTCAGAAAGGTAATTCTCTGGCCGGTCGCACTTGGGGGGAAAGGAATCTGGTCACCATCCGCCATCCTCTGAGCCCTTTCATCCCGATTCTTGGCAAGTGGCTCAACGTTCCGCCGGAACAGCTTCCCGGAGACTGGAACATGCCTCGCGCGCAATCCCCCACGGCCGGGGCATCGGAACGGTTGGCCGTCTCCCCCGGGCAAGAGGAACAAGGCTATTTCCACATGCCTGTGGGCCAGAGCGGTCATCCTCTGAGCCCCTTCTACCAGGCCGGTCACCAAGCCTGGGCCAAGGGAAAGGCAACTCCCTTCCTGCCGGGTCCCGCCGTGCATCTCCTGAAGCTCATCCCGTAACTCGATTCCTGTTGGAGCACAGCCCTGATGGAGCACAGCCGCCCTCGGCTGTGCAAAAGGCTCCCCTCCCATGGCCGGGTGGTGTTCCGCCTCCTTGAAACCCCCGTGAAAAGCGGGCAAAGAGCAGAACTGGCCGAACCTATTGATGGTGAAAGGCACGGGCTTTCGCGACCGGCTACCCTGTGCTAGGTTGGCCTTGCCAGGCTCGGTCCAGGCCATTCTTCTTTCCGCGGAGAGGCCGGGAGTGGATTGGAGGCAAGCCCGGGCGGTGCAGTGATGCCAAAGCCATCGTTTTCGAACCAGGAGAGACCCTATGTCCGTGCTCATTAAGAATGGCCGTCTGGTCACGGCCGTGGACGATTACTATGCGGACGTTTTCGTCCAGGGGGAGAAGATCGCCCTCATCGGCGCCGATCTGACCGTGGAAGCCGACACCGTCATCGATGCCGCCGGCAAACTAGTGATTCCGGGCGGGATCGATCCCCACACGCATCTTGACATGCCGTTTGGCGGCTCGTTTACCGCGGACGATTTCCAGAGCGGCACCAAGGCAGCCGCTTTTGGGGGCACCACGACCATCATCGACTTCGCTATTCAGACCCAGGGGCGCTCGACCCTCGAAGGACTCGATGCCTGGCACTCCCGGGCCGCCGGGAAGGCGACCATCGACTACGGCTTCCACATGATCGTCACCGACATGCCCGTGGAACGGCTGGGGGAGATCGACAAGCTGGTGGAGGAAGGCGTTACCTCGTACAAGATGTTCATGGCCTATCCCGGTGTGCTCTATGCCGATGACGCCACCCACTACCGGACCTATCGGAAGGCCGGGGAAGTGGGGGCCAGGATCTCTCTTCACGCCGAAAATGGCATCGTCATCGACGAGATCATCAGGCGCGAAGTCGCCCGTGGTCACGTGACGCCCACGTGGCATGGCAAGACGCGCCCCTGCCGCCTGGCGGCGGAGGCGGTTTTTCGCGCGGCGGCCATGGCGGAAGTCGCCGAAGTTCCCCTCTACATCGTACACCTCGACTGCAACGATGCCCTGGTAGAAGTCAAACGGGCCCGGGAGCGAGGTGTCGATATCCTATGTGAGACCTGTCCCCAGTACCTTTTCCTAGATGACAGCTTCTATGATCGCCCCAATTTTGAGGGTGCCAAGTGGGTCATGAGCCCGCCACTTCGTCATCGATCCAACAACGAGCCCCTTTGGGCCGGGCTGACCAAGGGCGACATTTCTCTGGTGGCCACCGACCACGCGCCCTTCAATTTCGAGGGCCAGAAGGAAATGGGTCGCGAGCTCTTTACCAAGATTCCCAACGGCGCTCCGGGAATCGAAAACAGGATGAGCCTTATTTACCATGGCGGCGTGGTCCAGGGCCGTTTTGGCCTCAACCGCTTCGTCGAGGTAACTTCCACCGCCGCCGCCAAAATCTTTGGCATGTTTCCCAAAAAGGGAACCATCGCCATTGGCAGTGACGCCGACATCGTGATCTTCGATCCCGACGTCCAGCGCACGATTTCCGCCAGCGATCCGGCGACACACCACATGCGCGTGGATTACAGTGCATACGAGGGACTGGAGGTCCAAGGCTGGACGGAAACGGTCCTGAGCCGCGGTCGCGTCATCGTGCAGGATGGTCAGATGGTTCAAGACGGAGGAGGCAAATACATCAAGAGAGCCCGCTGTGGCGAGCTCCTGCGATAAACGGGGACGTGACTACCGGGGATCCGGCCAGGAGCGCCAAACCATCTGATTTGGGTATCTACCCAACGACACGATTCCCGGGACCGCCGCACCGCTCTTGACAAGCGCCGTGGAGAGTCTCCGGTGAACAAGATTGGTGGACATTGTCCAGTCACGTATCGCCTCGGATGATGTCCGCCACCACACGGCGGGCTGCGATTTGCCCTGGGAGACCCGTCAACCCTCCGCCAGGGTGCGTGCCGGCACCGCACAGGTAAAGGCCCTTCAAAGGCGTCTGATAGTTGGCATACCCAACGAAGGGTCGGAAGAAGAAGAGTTGGTCCGGCGCATGCTCGCCGTGAAAAACATGGCCACCGCTCACTCCGTAACGTCGTTCCAGGTCTTCGGGCGTCGTGACACGGCGGTGGACGATCTTCCCCACGAGGTCCGGGCAGACTCGAGCCAGAGTAGAAACAACGTGGTCACCGAGTTTTTCGCGTTCGAGTTCCCAACTGGAATCTCTGAGGTTCCTGGGAACGTATTGAACTTGGACAGAGGCAACGTGACGGCCGGAGGCAGCGAGACTCGGGTCAAAGGCCGTGGGAATCAGCATCTCTAGCCAGGGTGTTTCCGGAACTCGACCGTATTTGACCGCATCGGCGGCACGCTCCATCACTTCCAGAGACTTGGCGGGCCGGATTGCCGACTGCAGCACCGTGCCGTCTCGGTCGTCCGAGTCTCCGAAGGTCGGCAATCCCGATAGCACCAGATCGACCTTGGCTGTCGCGCCATGGGTTCGCCAGCGGAAAACCTTCCACAGGAACCTCGGTTCCAGCATGGCCGGATCGCAAAGACCTAGGAAAGTACTTCGTGGGTCCAGGCTGGAGAGGATAACCTCACCGCTGATCGTCTCCCCGTTCTGAAGCTGGACACCTTTGATCCGGCCCTTTACGGCCAGAATCCTCTGGACCCGCGCCTCTTTCCGGATCGTTGCACCTGACGCCGTCGCCGAGTTGGCCAAAGCCCGCGCCAGTCCCCCGGGGCCGCCCCGAGGCCAGGATTTTTGCCGTCCCACGTTTTGGACCAGCCTTGCATGGAACCAGTTGAGGGTCGTGTGCGGCGCCCAGGGGCCGTGGTGGCTTCCAAGTGCGGCGTCACCCGCCAGACCGGCCTTGAGCAGCTCCGTCTCGAAGGTGTCGTTCAGGAAGTCCCGCAGACTCATGGGGATCCACCGAAAGAGGCGCATCATCTGGCTCTGCCCCAACCGTCGAACCTTCGCGCCCAACCCCAGCCAATCCTTCAAGTCGGACCAGGAGCGAGAATCCTGCTCTTGAGGCGATTTGGAAAGAACCGGCTGAACGATGTTCGACAGATCTTCCAGGAAGCCGCAAAGCTCCAAGTACCGGTCCGCGTCGGACCGGCTCGTTCCCCGGATTTCCGCGGCGGCTTCCTTGGGCTCCACCGGAAGGAGAAGACCGGCTCCATCGGCTTGAGGAACAAAGACACCGCCTTCCCGTGGAAGAACCTCCAACCCGTGCCGGGCGAGCTGGAGCTCATGGCACAGGGGTGAATCCAAGATTCCTGTCCCATGGTGCATGGCGGGAACCCGGCAGCCGTCGGGCAGCTCCTCCGTGGCCCCGAGGCCGCCTAGAACCGAGCGCGCCTCCAGCACCAGCGGCCGGTGCCCCGCTCGCGCCAGAATCGCCGCTGCCACAAGGCCGTTAAATCCCCCGCCGACGATGATGATCTCCGTTGTTGCCAATCTCAGCTCCAGTGTCAGAGTTTTTTCTGTTAGTCGGCCTTTAGGAACCGTCTATCCCGCTTCGTCTCTGCCTTCTCAGGACCACGAATGCTCCAATTCCCAGGAGCGCCGGGCCAGCAGGAACCTGTTGCCTGCCGGCACCGCGCCGCCAGGTGTGGCGACCATTCCGTTGCCGCCGAGCACCGGCCGGGTCCACGAAAGCTCGCCGCCGTAAGGGCCATAAAGGTGTAGCGAACCCACTTTCAAAATGACTCGCTTCCGCTCTATCAGCTTCCGCTCGTTCACCCAGAGTCTCAGTGTCGCCGCCTGCACTGGTCCCGGCGGCAGGCCTTCCGCTGCCGACGGCACGAGACCTTTATTTTAGTATGCTCCCATTCCCCATCGTGTCAAAAGGCAAAAACCCCGGACATTCCCTGCCAACCAGCCCTTTGGGAGGAAGTTTCTTGAGGTGGTGGGTGGGAAAACATCTTCTGTATAGTGGCGAACCGTCGGCTTTCTCCATCAGTGCGCCATTCCTTCGTCCGAAAGCTGAAGCCAGGCGCGAAGGCCCTGGGGAATGTCTTCCACGCGTTGACCGCGAAACAGTTTCCCGCCTTGCTTCTTGGCCTGGATGGCGGCCTCCAGAATCTCCATGGCCCTGGCAATCTCGCTTCTGGGGCCAACGGCTGTCCCGCGGATCATTTCCCGGGCCTCCTCAAGCTCCGCGACACCATTGCCACCGGTGGCCAGAGAAAGTCCACCGGCCTCGGACAGAGCTGTGGCAACATAGATCCTGCCACCCAGTTTTCGAAGGATCGACAACGAGTCGTCAAGGTGGCGCCGAGCCTCCTGGAACCGGCCGTGTACAAGGCGGCTCATTCGGGCCATTTCCCACAGTGTTCGGGCCTCGAATCGCTTGTTCTGGAGTTCCCGGTGGATCTCCAGCGCGCTTTCGAAAAAGGTCACGGCATCTTCCGGGCGCCCCTGATCGACGAGGAGGGTGGCCAGGTTGCTCAAGGTAAGTCCTTGGAGCCAGAGGTTATCGACTTCGCGGTGAATGACCAGGGCTTGGCCGTAGTGGTCGCCTGCTTCCTGCAATCGGCCCTGGAGATAGCGATAGAAGGCGAGGTTGTTGAGAGCCACGCCCTCGTGCCTCCGATCACCCAGCTCTCTGGCGATGGCCAGGGATCTCTCCGTAAGACGGCACGCCTCTTCGAGATCTCCCCGCTTTTCGTAGACCGTGGCCAGATTGTTGAGTGTCGTGGCTTCACCCCGGCGGTTTCCCACCTTCCGCTGGATGAGCAAACCCTGCTCGTAGAGCCTGTGTGCCTCTCGAAGACGTCCCTGATCGGAGTGAAGGCCCGCCAGGGCCATGAGAGTGCTGATCTCCTCTTGCTGGTCGCCGGCACTCTGCTGGAGGGAAAGCGCTTTTTGGTAGATGACCCGGGCAGCGACCAGCAGGCCGCCATCCTTGTGGAGGCGGGCAAGCTGGCTCAGGGTAAAAGCCTGATCCAGGGCATTGTCGAGCCCTTGCTGGATATTCAGTGCCTGCTCGAGCTGTTCCCTGGCCGATTCCACGGCACCTGTTTGAAGATAGAGATTGCCAAGCCAAGAAAGACCCCGGGCTTCCAGGGCAAGATCTTCGCTACGCCGGGCGTCCTCGATAGCCTCCAGCAAAAGCTCCCGCGCTTCTTCCCAGCGGCCTCGAAAAGCCAACACCCGCCGGGCAAGCTCCATGAGGGCCTCCGTCCGCTCGCGGCCTGGGCCTTCCGCCAGGGCTAGATAGGCGCGGTAGAGACGTTCGGCCTCCGTATGCGCCGAATGCTCGACAGCCTGCCTGGCGGCACTGAGATAACAGGCGCGGGCATTGGCCGCCGCCTCCGCAAGTTCCCAGTGTTGCCCGAGAATCGCCAGGCGACTGTCGAGGTCGTCGGAATAGAGCCTTTCGATCTCCTTGGCTGCCGCTTCGTGCAGGAGGCGGCGCCGGCGCTTATCGATGCTCTCCCTGGCAACCTCCTTCACCGTGTCATGGACGAAGCGAACGGCGCCCCCGCCCACGGGCTCCAGGATCTGAGAGCAAAAGAGCTTGGAAATCGCGTCGAACAGCTCGGCTTCTCCAAGAACTGTGACCCCCTCAAGAAGAAGCAAACTGGGCTCGCCGCCCAGTACCGCGACGGCATCCACCACAAGTTTCTGCGCACGGGGAAGCCTCTGGAGGCGTTCTCTGGCCAGTTCGCGAATATCCGTGGGCAACGGCAATTCTCGGTAGTTGTCCAGAGTTGCGCTTTCCCCGTCCGGACCCACGGCGTGCCAGATCCCCTCTTCATCTTGCCAGAGAAGGCCATGTTCCACCGCCGAAAGAACGTATTCCGCCACAAAGAACGGATTTCCCTTGGAATGCCGGTGCAAGAAGCGGCTGAAGTTGGCCGGTGGCGGCTGAACCGCCAGCATATCCCCTACGATGTCGGAAACATCGTCTTCCTGGAGGAGATCGAGATCGATTCTCTCGGCGCGGGGGTTCCTGAGAAGGGACTCCAGGGCTGGCTGGGGCTTTTGGATCTGGCTCTGACAGGTTCCTAGAAGAAGGATCGATGAACCCCCTGTGGGCCGCGACCGCGTCAGGTAGTCCAGAAAACCCAGACTCATCTCGTCGGCCCACTGAAGGTTGTCGATGGTCAGGACAAGGACCCCCTGCTTCGCCAGATCGGTCAGAAGGCTTGTGATCGTGGCAAAAAGACGATTCTGGGCCGGTTCCGCCGGAAGATCTTCGGGATCGGGAAGTTTTTCGAGCCCTGGAAGCTCGTCCAAGGCTGGCTCGTAACTTGCCAAAATCCTCACCTTGTCCCCCAGCAACCGTCGCGTTTCTTCCGGCCCCTGTTCGCGGCAGTAATTGATGAGGTAACGGAATGTCTTGCGGCAGATTTCCAGAGTGCGTCCGCCAGAATCGACGCATTCTCCACTCACCACAGTGGCTCCCTTGAGGCGAGCGAGGCGGGCCATTTCCCGAAGAAGTGTCGTCTTTCCCACGCCTCGGGCACCCCGAAGCCAAAGCAGAACGAGATCACCAGGCCGAAGGGTCTCCAGGCGAACGACAAGTTGGCTCAAAAGCTCCCTTCGCCCAGCAAAACCGGGACGATAGAGGTAAGGCCTGGGCGGCGCGGCACAGTCCAGCGGCTCCGAAGCGGACCCGAGCTTCAAAAGGACATTGGCCAAACTGGAGGCCGATCCAAGGCGGCGTTGAGGACTTCCAGCCAACAAACGGACCATGAGATCGTCCACATCCGCTGGAATCCCATCCAACAACATCGAAGGTTGAACGAATGGTTTCTCCGCCCTCGGACGCTCTTTCAGGCGCTCTGGAGAGCTCCCAAACGGCTGACGACCGGTGAGCACCTGGTACAGCATCGCCCCCACGGCATAGAGATCGGCACGAGCATCGTAGGGCTGACCCCGCATCTGCTCCGGAGAAAGATAGGGAATTGCCTGAGCGTCGGATACTGGCTGACTCAGGGTTCCTTGCCAGCCGGGCAGCCCGAAGGGAACCACGGAACCACAATCGGCGATCTTCAGAGATCCATCCGGCAACACCGCGATGGCGCCGGGGTGAAGCGAACCGTGAACCAGGCCTTCGCCGTGCAAACCGATGAGGATCCCGCAAAGCCTCCGGAAAAGGCTGAAAATCGAATGGAGTGCCTCCGCCGGAATCGCCGGCTTCGGAAATGCCCGGAGCGCTCGCTCGTCCGTGGTCACCGTGCGGAGAAACTCGATGGTAGCCGACCAGCCCTCGGGAAATCCCGACACCGGACGAGTGGGATCCCAAAGCTTCCGAGCGGCCTCAAGAAGAGATTCTCCGCGCACAAGAGTGAGAGAAAGCCAATAGTAGTCACCCTGGAGCCCCCAGTCCAAAATGCGGGCCATCGAGGGGTGCCTTAGCCGCGCCAATGCCCGAACCTGACAGCGAAATGCCTGGATGGTTCTCCTGGGCTCACGACGAATCGTGCGAACGATTACGTCTGATTCATCCTTGGACCGGGCGCAGCGATAAAAACCGCCCTCTGGCGTCTCCCTAAAAACTTCGCGAAGTCGAAAATTCCTTGAGATCCCCTTTGCCTGCGTCAGAGCCTCCGAATCGGCCACCGAGGAACTGCCCGTTTCTCCCTCCGAAACCTTCCGAAGCTCTCTGAGCCATCTCCGCTGGTCCTCCGGGCCTTCACCTCTGAAAAGTTGCTCCTTCGCACCGGAATCAAAGGCAAATTGTGCCCGCTCCAAGCGCCCAACAGCCTGCGCCACCCTCCCGTTGGGGCGCACGCCAAGACGGCTGGAGAAGTTTCTGGCCTCCTCCAACCATTCCTCTCCCGAAACCCCCTTCACCAGCTCGAGATGCCCTAACTCGCAGAGCGCCAGGACCAGGCTTCTCCATATTCCCCGGGCCCGGAGATAGCCCGCCGCTTCTCGAAGAAGACGGCCTGCGCCTTGAAACGATTCTCCAGTCAGTCGCCAGAATCTGCCAGCGCAGATTTGGATGGAGGCTTCCAGGGATTCATCCCGGAGCTGACGGCAGAACATCAGCGCGTGACCCAAAAGAAGACGGGCCTCTTCAAGCTTGCCAACATCTATGTTGAGCATCGCCAAGCAACAGGAATGCCAGGCTTCCGCCCTCCGGTCTCCCGTCTGCCGGTGCAAGACAAGGGCGCTTTTGAGGTGTGCCTCGGCCTCCTTCGAATTCCCCCGGACCGCTTCCAGGCAACCCAAGCAACCCTCGGCACGCCCTTCCGCCGACCGCTCCTTGAGACGCCGAAACAGCCCCAGAGCCTCAATACAGGTCTGCCGGGCCTCCTCCAGGAGTCCCTGCTCTCGCTCCAGGTTGGCCAACTGAAGCAGCGTACGGCCCTCGCCAATGGGGTCTCGTGTCTCCCGGTGGAGCTCCAGCGCACGATCGTAGATCAAAAAGGCGGTCTCAGGGTTGCCTCGCTCGTCTTCCGCCTGACCCAACTGCCGTAAGATCTGGCCAAGAATCTCCCTTGATCCCCCCTGATCCGCAAGCTCCAGCGCTCGCTCCAACAGCTCCACCGAGCGGCCCAGCGCCCCGGATATCCGTTCGATCTCCCCGAGGGCAACCAACAGCCGACATTCCAGTTTGATGGCGGCCGGCTGGGAAGATCCGTCGCCCCGCCGCCGGCCATGAAGACGGAGGGCCTTTTCAAAGAGGGGGCGGGACTGCCCAAAGGCGCCGCGCTCCAACAGAAGCTGCCCCATGAGCTCAAGGCAGTCAATCTCGAGACCGACATTCCCGCCCTCCCGGGCTGCCCCATGGGCCAGGCGAAGCTGGTCGATGGCTTCGGCTCTTCGGGCACCGTGGCGGAGCAGATGCCGCGCCAACTCGTACCGTGCCTCGGGGACCTTCCTTGGGTCGCCTTTTCCACGGAGCGAAGCGCGGTACATCCCTTCGGCTTCAGCAGGCGCCGCCAGGGCCCTGGCACGCCGGGCACCACGGAGCCAGGCGCGGCTGGCCTCCACCACCTCACCCGCCAGTTCCCGGCGTCTGGCAAGGGCTGCCAGCCACCGGCCAGGAAATCGTTCCCGGCGATCCTCCATCTGCTTCGCCAAAAGCCGGTGCAGCCGCCGCGATTCAGAGCTCTCCAGCCCACGGCCAAAAAGCTCGATGGTCTCTGGATGAACCCAATGCCAAGCCTCTCCAGAAGGAATCGACGGACGGGCACCCATCACAAGGAGCTCCTTGGCCTCCAGGCTTTCTAAAGCCGGCCTCAGCTCCTCTTCCTCCTCCTGCCCCTTGGAAAGATTCGGCAACATGGAAGCAAGAAAGCCCTCACCCCACAACGCCACAAGCCCTAAACACCAGAACTCAGATGCGGACAGCTTCTCGAAACGCATGCGCAGCGCGCTATCCAACTCAAAAACCGCCAACTGCTCGGGCTCCGAAAGCTCCCGAAACCGCCATTGCCCCCCCTCCCCCACCAAAGCCCCCCTGTCCCTCAAGGAGCGGACAACTTCCTCGGTCAGACCGGGGTTTCCCCCGGTGACAGCCGCAATGGTCGAACAGATCCTTACCGGAAGCCCCACCACGTCCTGGAGCAGACTTTCGGCAAGGCGGACATCATCTTTCGGGCGGAGCGGATGAAGGACAAGAGGAAGAACGCGCCCCGTCATCTTGCGCCATGGAGCGGGGAGATCCACCATCGCCACTTCCGTGGTACTCAGAAGATAGATGGGGCGAGCGGCAAGATCCCCACAGGCCGCGGCCAGCATCTCCAACGAGGAACTGTCCGCATCATGAACGTCATCGAACAGAAACACCACCGGAGCTTCCGTGCTCCAAGCCGCCAATTGGCGTTTCAGTGCCAGTACGCCCCTGGAACGAAGCGTTCCCGCGGCACCGCCATCCAACGGAATGGACTCCCTCTCGGCCGCTGCCACTCCCAGAAGCCGGGTCAGCACCAGAAGATCATCGATATCTTCCGGTCGATGCCGAGCGCTGGGCCGCCAGTCACGGAAATCGCTCCGCTCCGATTCCCTTTCCCGCCGCCCCGCCAACTTGGGAGTCACCTCCAAGAGAATACGAGCAGCATCCACCAGGTTGGGGGCCTCAGGCAAGTCGAGACCGTCGTGAAACGCCCTTCGAAGAAGCCCGTAGGGCTCCAACGCCATGGACGGAAGCCCCCCGGCCTCCAAGAGGAAGACAGTCCCAAAACGTCCGGCCAGCCAACGGCGAAACTCCAACAACAGCCGCGTCTTGCCAACTCCCGTGCCCCCCGCAATCTCCAGGGCCGTCAAACGGTTTTGCCCGCGGCAGGCTTCGAACAAATCCTGCAACCGCTCCAACTCAAACCGCCGCCCGATCATGGGGCGATGAGAACCAAGGACGGGGGCGATACCCTCCAGCGGCAAAACCACGGCCCGCGCCTCCCGGGTGCCTTCGGGCACCCGGCCGGAAACCGGGGCAGCGCAGAGCCGACAACCGGCGGCATCAGCCTCTCGAGGGCGACCGCAACTCTCGCAGTTTGCCATGGAATGCCCTTCCTTCCCGGAAACGAGCGGAACTCAACCCGATAGAGAAAAAAGCCTTTCCTCGTGACAACGTGCCCCGAGCTTACCACCATCTGGAGAGCGAGCCCACGGGCATGATACCAGGTTTACACCCGAAGGGCCGGAGTCGAAACCTGGTGGCTCAGCTCAGGAATCCGTTGGCAAAAGAGAGAAACGCAAAGATGTCGGCAAAGTTCGTCACCGAACCCACGGAGACGCGAACGGCACCTGTCCCCTTGCTATCGATACAGCTCCTGAAATTCTCGTAAGTCAGCTCCTCTTCCTGCTTCAATGGCCGGAAGCAGCTCACGATCTCGTCCCTGGAAAGCCCCAACGCCAGTTCTCCCGCGCCAGGATTGCAAAAGCAACCCGTCCGCAAAGAGATCATCTGTTTGTTCGCCCCCCCCTCGATGACCTCGTGATCAATGATTCCCCCTTCGGCAGTGAGAAAATTAACCGTAATCGTCCCTCCACGACCGTGGCGATCCCGAGGCCCATAGAGCAGGATGAGCGGGCGACCGTTCTTGTGCCGAAGCGACAACAGCCCTTCGATGAGCCAATGGGCCAAGCAAAGCACACGGTCATGGATCATGTCGAGACCCACGGCATCGACAAAATCCAAACCAAACTCCACCGCCGGGATGTTCGTATAATCCAACGTTCCATCCTCGAAGGCCGGCGGACCCGACACCAAGGAGTAAAGATCCGCCTGGACCGAAGCAACCGCTATGGTCCCGCCAGCAAACCAGGGCCGGTGGAGCTTGTCCAAAGCCTCCCGCCTGCCAATGAGCGCGCCGACACCCGTGGGGTAACCGAACATCTTGTAGAATGAGAGAGCTACGTAGTCGGGATGCACCTGCCCAAGATCAAGGCGGTTCGTGGGGACAAACGCCGCCGCGTCAAGGAGCACGTCCCAACCCATGGAATGAGCCAGCTCAATCCACTCCAAAGGATGCTGCACTCCGGAGAAATTCGACTGCGCGGGATAGGCAAAAAGCTTGTTCTCCCCACTACAGGGCCGACTGAGGTAACACTTGATCGTCGCCCAAGGAACCCGCAAAAGCGGCGGTTCCAGCGGTACATACATCGTTTCGGCACCGCGAACCCGATCAAATTCACGGATGCCGTTCACCGAATTGTGATTGTCAAAGGTCAACAAGAACCGGTCGTCCTTGCCAAACGGATAGGACTCCCCCACAAGTTTCAACGCCTGGCTCGCGTTGGCTGTGAAGATGACCGCATATTCATCGGGAGAAGCATTAAAAAACTCCAGCACGCGACCACGGCACCGCTCGATCCGCTCGGTTGTGGCCAGAGAAGTCGGGTTCGACGAGTGGGGGTTCCCGAAAACCGTCCCCAGCAATAGCTCCGTGTGCCTTCGAACCTGGCTCTCGGCATAGAGCCCGCCGCCGGTGTAGTCCAGGTAAACATGCCCCTCGGCATCCAGCCTGGAAAAATCGCGCGACCGAAGCTCGTCCAAGGAGAGGGTCGCCTCATACTCAGGACATGCGGCCAGGAAGGCCTGATAACTTTGCTCCATATCGGCTTCTGGAGGAAAACGGCCGTCGAAAGCGGTCATCTATTGCTCTCCTGAAAAATGGGTCTCTTTCCCAAGACTCTATGGAAAAAAACAAAAGAAGCAACTGGCAACAGAATCATTCCCCGAAAACCGGTTCGTAGACCCACAAAATCGATCTCCATCCAAACGTTCTTCACAAAAGTTGTACTCCGCTCCCATCGGCGTCCCTCCGGCCGCCGCTACTCGCCCATCACACCCACCGGCATCAACTCCAACCCACCGGGAACGGACAACCGCCCAGCGAGCCGGAGCGCAGCGGAGAGAAAGGCTTTGCCTTGGGCGCGGAAGCCAATCCCGGAGAAAACTGGTATCCTCGCTCGAATCTGGGTGGTGCTCCAGCCCTAGGGCAATGGATCGAAGGGGCGATAATGGCGAGGAGCGGGGGCCGCGGGGAACTCGCGCCACAGGCGCGGGTCGAACCGATGTGAGCGGAACGCAACACAAAGGAAACAAAGGGTTTGCCGACAACTCCGCCCTAAAAGAAGAACACCACCCGAATCTGGGGTTCCAAAACCCTTGGCGAAATCAAACATTGACGCGGGAGCTTGGCGGAGAGTCCCTTGGCTTCAAGCACCGTGAAGACCGAAAGGTTAGGCGGAATGAACGCGGTTGAGCTGGAAAAGGTGACGAAACGCTTTGGGACCCACGTGGCGGTGGACAGCCTGGACTTGGTGGTGCCAAAAGGCACAATCTATGGATTCATCGGCCCCAACGGATCGGGCAAGACGACCACGCTTCGAATGATCCTCCGGATCTTTCACCCCGATGAGGGGCGGATCCGGGTCATGGGCATCGAGAGAGGAAGCGCCGCCGATAACCAGGTGGGCTACCTCCCGGAAGAGCGTGGCCTCTACCGAAAGATGCGAGTTCGGGAACAACTCCAATTCTATGCCGCGCTCAAGGGGTTACGGCGGAACCGGAAAGTGGTGGATGAATGGCTCGAGCGATTCGGCCTGGCGGAGTGGGCGGACAAGAAAGTGGAGGTGCTGTCCAAGGGGATGAGCCAAAAGGTGCAGTTCATCGCGGCGGTGGTCTCCCGCCCCGTGCTGGTGATCCTCGACGAGCCGTTTAGCGGCCTGGACCCCGTAAACATGGAAGCGTTGAAAGATGCAGTCATCGAATTGCGGCGAAATGGATCCACCATCATCTTCTCCACGCACGACATGGAGATTGCGGAACGGATGTGCGACACGATCTTCATGATTTTCCAGGGGCGAAAGGTCCTTGATGGCACGCTGGCGGAGATCCAGGCCCAGTATGGGGAAGACGTCATCCGAGTGCGCGCCGCCGCCACGGAAAAAGATCTGGCCAAGATCCAGGGAGTGGCGCGGGTCAACGACTATGGACAAACCATGGAGCTCCGGATGGAAAAAGAAGCCGACTCCCAACAAATCTTGCGGGAATTGACAGCCATTGGCCGGGTGGAGCGCTTCGAGCTGGCGCGGCCAGCGCTTCACGACATCTTCGTCCGCATCGCTGGACAGGAAGACCACCGTGAAGGAGGTGGGGCAAATGCATAAAATCTGGATCATATCGAAGCGGGAATACCTGGCCATGGTCCGCACGAAGACCTTCATCGTGACCATCGTGTTGATGCCGTTATTGATGCTGGGCGGCATCCTGGCGCAAGAGTTCCTGGAAGGCCGAATCGACATTTCCGACAAGCACGTGGTGGTCATCGATCCCACCGGCCGGCTGATGCCGGGCATGCAAGCCACGGCAGAGCGGCGAAACCTTTACGAGGTCTTCGACAAGAAGAGTGGACACCAGGTTTCCTCCAAGTTCGTGCTGGAAAGCGGGTCGAACAAGCCGTTGACCGACGAGGAACATCTGGCACTCTCGGAACGGGTCCGAAAAGGGGAGCTCTTCGCTTTCCTGGAAATCTACCCCGATATCCTAGAGCAGCGGGAGCTGGGGCGCCTGGAAACGAAGGCCGTGGTCTACTCCGAGAGTCTGGGGGCGGGATCACTGCGAAGATGGGTGTTTCTCTCGGTAAACGCGGCACTCCAGTCGGTGCGGCTGGCCGAGGCGGGGATCGATGCCATGGTGGTCATGCAGGCGATGGCTCCCGTGGACGTGGAAAATCTCGGCCTCAGCACCCGGACATCCGACGGGAAGATCAAGAGGGCGAACAAGGCGAGCCGGAAAGTCGCACAGCTCGTTCCCTTCGCAATCCTGATGCTCATGTTCATGACGATCATGATCGTGGCGAACCCGATGCTCCAAAGCGTCATCGAAGAAAAACAACAGCGCATCGCCGAAGTGCTTCTAGGATCGGCCCAGCCCTTCGATATCATGATGGGAAAACTCCTGGGCAACGTGGGCGTGGCGCTGACTCTCCTTGTGGTTTACGGCTTTGGCGGGGTCTTTTGGGCCAGCCGGTACGACATGCTCGAGATCATGCCCCTTCACCTCGCTGGCTGGATCCTGGCATACGAAGTACTGGCCGTCATGCTCTACGGATCGGTCTTCATCGCCATCGGGGCCGCCGTCTCGGAACAGCGAGAAGCTCAAAGCCTGCTGACTCCAGTGGTCATGGTGATGATCTTCCCTCTTATGGTCTGGTTCGAAATCCTTCGGGAGCCCATGGGCGGTTTCGCCACCTGGCTCTCCCTCTTTCCCCCGGCGACTCCCATGCTGATGCCCATGCGATTGTGCGCCACTTCCGCGGTTCCCTTGTGGCAGCCCCTCTTGGGAATCGCCATCGTCCTACTCTCCACCCTTGCGACGGTTTGGGCCGCGGGACGGGTCTTCCGAATCGGCATCCTGGCCCAGGGCAAGGCGCCGAAACCGCGAGAGCTCATCCGCTGGATCCTGCGGGGCTAAGGAGCGGGCAACCGTTCTCAACAGCCCAATCGAACCTGCCTTTTTTCTAGGAAGATCATGCTGGAGTTTTTCGCCGATGCATGGCAGTACATCGCCGGAGCGCTCACGGTGACGATGACCCTAGTGGCCTCCATCCACGCCATTCTCTACAAGCGAGACGGTCGATCGGCCGTGGGCTGGGTGGGCGTGATTTGGCTGGTTCCAGTCTTGGGGGCGGTCTTTTACGTGCTTTTGGGCATCAACCGCGTGCGGCGGAAGGCGGCGGGACTTCGCACACCGGAAAGACAAGGACCGCCGGTCTCCATCGTGGCGGCGTTCCATGGGGAAAGGCTCGCTCGGCAGTTGGGTCCCAAGCGAGCACACCTCACCAACCTCGCCCAGCTCTCGGATCGGGTGGGCCGGTGGCCCTTGGTGTGGAACAACCGCATCGAGCCGCTACACAACGGAGACGAGGCCTTTCCCCGAATGCTGGAGGCGATCCGGTCCGCCACTCGATCCGTGGCTCTGGCCACCTACATCTTTGACAACGGCGTCACGGGAAAACAGTTCTCAACGGCCCTTGCCGACGCGGTCCGGCGAGGAGTCGAAGTCCGCGTCATCGTCGATGGAATCGGTGTGCGCTATACCTGGCCGTCGGTGCTTCGCTCCTTCCACGCGGCAGGAGTGCCCTACGCTATCTTCGTCTCCACCCGGGTCCCGTGGCCCCTCCGGATGCCCTATTTCAACCTCCGCACTCACCGCAAAATCCTCGTAGTAGACGGCAAAATTGGATTCACCGGCGGCATGAACATCCGGGACGGCCACGTGATGGGCCTTCAACCGCGCTGGCCGATCCGCGACCTCCATTTCGAGCTGGAAGGCCCCGTCGTGCAACATGCCATGCGCACCTTTCAGGAAGACTGGTTTTTTTGCACCAGAGAACGATTGGAGGGCGAAACCTGGTTCCCCAACCTCCAGCCCGCCGGCTCGGTGGCGGCTCGAGGCATTCCCGACGGCCCCGACGAAGACTTCGACAAGCTCCGCTGGACAATCCTGGGCGCCCTGGCCTGCGCCCGGAAATCCGTTCGCATCGTCACCCCCTATTTCCTGCCCGATCAATGGCTCATCACATCCCTCTCCGTCGCTGCCTTGCGGGGAGTCGATGTCGATATCATCCTTCCCGAGGAAAACAATCTCAATCTCGTCAAGTGGGCGTCAGCCGCCATCATGTGGCAAATTCTTGAACACGGCTGCCGGGTCTACCATACACCGCCGCCATTCGAGCACACGAAGCTCATGCTGGTAGACGGGGCATGGGCCCTCATCGGTTCCGCCAACTGGGATCCACGGAGCCTCCGCCTCAATTTCGAGTTCAATATCGAGTGCTATGACCGAGACTTGGTCCGCGGCCTGGAAAAGACAGTCCTCGAACGGATCCGACGCGCCCGGCGGCTGACCTGGCAAAAAAGTGAAGGCCGAAATTTTGCCACGCGCCTTCGAGACGGTATCGCGAGGCTGTTCATCCCCTACCTCTAACTCATATCCTTGAGCTTGGACGGCTATGTGCCAGACGCTTCAAAGCGTGCGCCTTGATTCGAGGGCGCTGAAAGGATCATGAACATGCCCTTGAGAGGCCCCATTCCTTGGCATCCGAAAAGTCCGGTGACACGACTCCGCGCTCTCTTCATGAGGGAATCGCGGGGCTTTTGTCTTCGGTTTCTGCTCCTTGCCCTGCTGATCTGGGGGGCCGGACCGCGGAGGGTGGCGGCCAAGGCAGAAGTCGTGACGGTGGGGACGTACCTGCACAACATCGAAGATATCGACCTTGAGCACAACAACTATGAGCTCTCCTTCCAGCTTTGGATGAAGTGGGAAGGGGAGATCGACCCCACCGCCTCCTTCCGGTTCACCAACCTCATCGAAGAATGGGCCCTCACGTCCCGGCCGGTCTTCCCCATACCCATCGTGCTTCCCGATGGCCGGAAATATCAGCGTTTCGTCGTGGAAGGCAGGTTTTTTCACAAGTTTTGGCTCGGCACCTTCCCTCTGGACTGGCAAAAAGTGACGCTGGAGGTGGAGGACGAAAATCACACCACGGAAGAACTTCTTTACGCGCCCGATCTTGAAAACAGCGGCATCCACCCCGATCTGACCATCCCCGGTTGGGAGATTCTGGAGATCTACAATGAAAGCAAAGCCGCCAATTACGGATCGGATTTCGGTTCCGGTCTCGGCAAGGCCGCCACCTTTCCACACTACAGGTTCGGCGTCCGCATCGAGCGACCCGTGCGATTCTATTTCTTGAAGATCATGCCACCCATCGTCATCACCCTGCTTTGCTGCCTGACGATCTTCTTCGTCGATCCCCGCTACGTCGATGCCAGGCTCGGCACGCCCATCGCGGTGTTGCTGGCCGAGGTCTTCCTTCAGCTCAGCTTCACCAATTCATTGCCGGATGTGGCGATCCTCCTTCTCATCGATCACCTGTTCAATTTTTCCTACACCATCATCTTCTTGTGCCTGGTGGTCTGCATTTGGACGACGCGGTTGGTGTCAAGGCTGGAGAAGCTGGAAGCCGAGGTGGATTCCGCGGATCCGGGAACGGTAGAAGCAGTGAAAGAAGAGATCTCGGCCATGGAGTCCAGGCTTCGCCGCATCGACAGGTTCGCGGGCTTTGGTCTGACGGCTGTTTTTTTTCTTGGCCTGGCGGCCATCACCTTCGCCCTTCGCGGCGGCTATCTCCTGGAAATGTTAGGGCGCTAGGAAGATCCGCCACCCCTGGTGATCAAGCCGATAGTCCATTCAGGGAACAGTGGCCAAAATTCCCGGGGAATCAGGAAAAAAGTTCCGCCTGGCTCGTTCCCTCGGGAAGGATCTTGCTCCGCTTCCGACAAAGCTTGCGGAACCTGTGGGCCTCGTCCGGGTGAAGTGGCGAGGCGGGACCCGCAAACCGGCGCTCGAGCTCGCAAAGCTCTCTTTGGGAAGAGGCCTCTTCCATGTTTTGGAGAAGCTCGTAATACTGTGGAGAGAGAAGGCCAGCCGCCTCGCGGACCGCCAGCCAGGAGACCCGATGGGCCGGGGAAGCTCCCAGACTCCGGAGAGCCGAGAAATGGGCCTTGGTAGGGTAACCCTTGTGCTTGGCGAAACCGTAGCCCGGGAATTGCCGGTCCAGGTCTACCATGAGCCGGTCTCGGCGCTCCTTGGCCAGAATCGATGCCGCCGCGATACAAAGGTGAAGGCGATCTCCCTTGATGGGGCCTTGCTGCGGCAAATCGAGGGCGATTCTCCGGGCGTCCACCAGCAGGTAATCCGGGGAGGGCGTCAGCCCCAGGACCGCCCGCTTCATCGCTTCGAGGCCGGCCCGGTGGATATCCAGTTGGTCGATCTCCCCGGGGCCAATCTCCACGACACTGGTGGCGGTAGCCCGACGAAGGATCTCTCTTTCCAGCTCCCGCCGGTTCCTCTGGCTAAGGAGCTTGGAATCTTGGATGCCTTCCACGGAAAACCGAGGAGGCAAAATCACGGCAGCCGCCACGACGGGGCCGGCCAAAGGTCCCATCCCGGCCTCGTCCACCCCGGCCACGCGGGAAAAACCACGAGCCCAAAGCTCTTTATCCAGGAGACGATTGGGAAATTCTTTCGCAGGGGACATCTTTTTTCTCCGGGGCAAGCGAGGGGTTTCCCCATTTTCGGAAAATCCTTCATGATAGGCATCATCAACATGGGAATCGGACCACTGAAAAAGTCTATCCAATGGACGGGCATCATGTTCATGAGTCGCGGGCTGGCGCTTTTTGTGTCGCTCCTGATGGGGCTCTTGACTGTAGGAATCGCTGGCCCCGGGTGCGGCAATGGCAAAAACGATCCGGACAATGGCGGCCCGGCTTTGTCGGTGCGCCTCCTGGCCGCCGGGGACTCCATCACCTATGGGGCAGGCGGCAACTATTTCGGGTACCGGCGGTTCCTGGTGGAGCTTGGCGGCGTGGCGGGGCGGGAGCTCCTGCTGATTGGATCGGTGACAGAAAACCTGGGTACGGGAGAGGGGCATGAGGGACATCCGGGCTGGACCGCCGAAGAGCTCCGGGTTGCGCTGCCCCTCTGGCTGGAAATCGAGGAACCGGATATCCTTGTGCTCCACATCGGCACCAATGACATTTATGAAGGGCTACCCCTGGCCGGAGCAGTGGAGGCCATCGACAAGAGCCTGGAAACCGTCTTGCGGCAGGCCCCGTCTTGCTTGACGGTCCTCTCCACCATCGGCCCGTACCGGAGCCCGAAAAACAGCCAGGCAGTCCAGCTCAATCAGGAGCTTCGCGCCATGGCGGCGCGGCGGGCAGCGGCTGGACAACGGATCGTCTTGGCCGATAGTTACCGGACCCTGACCGACTCGGGGGTTTCCTTGGAACAACTTCTCTCCGACAGCGCCCACCCGTCGGACCTCGGGTATTACCTCATGGCGAAGGAGATCTGGCAAGCCCTGGCAGCCGCGAACAGCCCATGAATTCAAGGAAAAGGAGCCGACCAAAGGAAGAGTCGTCTATACCGACGACCAATGGCCGATGCCGCAAGGAACGGGAAACAGCCGCAAGGGGGAATTGACTTTCCACTGGGAATCTCCGAGAGTTTTCCCATGGCGACGGATAAGGCATTTTACGAACTCGGGCGAGTGGCTCCCAATCTGATTGCACGCCTGGCCGGTTTGGACGCCCCGGGCGCCTACCGCTGGACGAGTCCTGCCGTAAAGGCTCTCGAGCGGCGCTTCGACGGAGTTCTGATTCCAACGGAAAAAGAGTTGCCTTGGCTCTTCGCGGAGTTCCAGGGATACCCAGACCGGGGCTTCCTTCGTCGCTGGCTCCAGGGAATTGCTACCTACCTGGCGCAAAACGACTATCGGGGACCTATCCGGGCTCTGGTGCTGTACGTAGAGGCGCCCTCGCGCCTGGAGGAGGCCTTGGACCTCCGGTGGGCCCCGGAGAAAGGGCTTCTCTTCCGACCAGAATCCCTCATCCTGAGTGAGTTCTCTCCGGAATAGCTTCTGGAGCGGGGAGGTATTGAGGCCGTGCCACTTTTGCCCCTGACTCGCGTTCCGGCCCGGAAGCTGCGGGAACGGAGCCACGACTGGGCGGAAAACCTGGCCGCGCTGGCGCTTGCGCCCAGTCTCCAGGCAAGCTTGAGGGGCCTGCTGGCTGCCTTCCTGAGCCACCGGCTGCCGGAACTCCGTCTGGAAGAACTGGAAAGACTCCTAGGAGGAAAAAAAATGGAAGATACTCATTTGGGACAACTGCTGCTGGAGCGCGGCATCGAACAAGGAATCAAGAAAGGACTGGATCAAGGGCTGGAAAAAGGGCTGGAAAAAGGCCTGGAAAAGGGAAGAGAAGAAGGGCGAACCGCAGAAGCACGGCGCCTTCTTCTTCGTGCTCTCCGCCGACGGCTCGGGGAGCCTTCCGCCGCCCTCGTGGCATGGATGGAATCTCGGAAGTCCGTGGAAGAGCTGGAAGAAGGCCTGGACCAGGTTCTCGAAGCCTCTTCCATGGAAGAACTGGAAGAGGGGCTCCGCGTTGGAAGTGGACGGGTTTTCGGGGCGGAATGAACCTCGATCGGCGAGAGTTTTCGGGCACCACCCCGGGCGGTGCCGTTCGGCGGTCCTACGGCGAACTCTTTGGAACAAGGCGATGGAGTCTCTTTTTCGAGTGCCGGGAAAACTGATGCTGGCCGGAGAATACGCGGTCCTGGATGGTTCTCCCGCCGTGGTGGCCGCAGTGGATCGGTATGTTGCGGTCCGGATAGAGCCCTGCCCCAGGGAAGAAGGGATTTCGTTTCGGTTGTGCCTCCCCGATGGCCAGGCGCTTTGGGTGGTCTTGGATCCATCCGTGCCTATTTCTCTTCCGGCGAAGGCCTATGACCGTAATCCCCGCCGCGCTCCGGTTCCGAACCTCCTCCCGGAGCACGGGGCAGGAGAAGCAGTGCCCCCGCACAGCCACACGACGGCGATAGAGAACAATGACCGACGATCCTCCATCCTTGCGCCTTGCCTTGAGATCCTGACGGCCCAATTGGGACCGGGTTGGCTACAAAAGGCCCGGTCTGCCCGGGTCACGGTGGATTCCGCCGCCTTCGGCCAAGAGGCGCTGGGCCGTACAGAAAGGGTGAAGCTCGGTTTCGGCTCTAGCGCCGCCAGTGCCGTGGCTATTTTGGGGGCGCTCTTGGACCTCTGCCGCGGGATCGACGGAGCGCGGCAGGATCGGGATTTCCTGGTCAGCCTTGCGGACAAGGCGCACAGGGAGGCCCAAGGCGGCGTCGGGAGCGGCGCCGACGTGGCGGCTTCGGTCTACGGTGGGCTGATTCTCTACCGCCAGATAGCCACCGACGGCCGTTTCCTTCAAAAAGTCCAACCCATCTCTCCTACCCCCACTGGCTGCTGCGCCATTGCCTGCTGGACAGGGAAGTCCGCCAGCACGAAAGATCTCGTGGACAGGGTCTGGCGCTGGCGGCGCCATCAACCGGGGGCCTACCAAAGGCGGATGGCCGCGCTCTCCCAGGTTGCCTCCGGGATGGCCGGAGCCCTGGCCGCGGGCGATGGAAAGGATCTCCTTGCATCCGTGGACGAAGGTTACGGCGCCATGGATCGGCTTGCCCGGGAGAGCGGTCTTCCCCTGGTTCTCGATGCCCACGTGGAGATCCGAAAACTTGCCAGACGTTTTGGGGGAACCGCCAAACCTACTGGCGCCGGCGGCGGAGACCTTGCCCTAGCCCTCCTTCCCTCCCGCCAGGCCGCGGAACGGTTCCTGGTCGATCTCTCCGGAACCCCAGGAATCCCCATCCCCCTTGGCCTGGATCCCCATGGATTCGCCGAACAAACCTCGCCAACAAAGCGATCCCCGCGGTTCATCCAGCTCTGAGAAGAGGCCTGAGCTATCAAGATGCTGCCGTCGCGGGGAGAAATCGGTCTACTCCGCGGACAAGCACTTTGGCATCGTCCTAGAGATCGGTCGAGGATCCTGACTCGCCGACCCCCTCACAACTCCCAGACAGTCCCTGCTCGGGGAGTAGGTGAGCTCCCGGTCCTGGACGGCACTCCGTCAGGCGCTGGACCGCCGGGCAGGCTTCGAGGTGCCGGGCCATTTCCGGCGCGGCCTCCCCTTGGCAGAGAACCTTGACGTGGGGCCCGGCGTCGATGGTGCAATAGGCCCGCATCCCTTGCTTCCGGAGGCCTTCCACGAGCTTGAGGATCTCCACCGTGGCCGGACTCCAGAAGAGGACCGGCGGATCCGCCGCCAGCGCCGTGGCGTGCATGGCCAAGGCATTCCGCTCCACCAGCGGACCCAGCCGATCCAGGTCCCGCCGCCCAATGGCCTCCCGGGCCTCCCGGATATCCCGGGCCACGAGGCGGATCCAGCTCGGATAGAAGGGCGACGTCCGGGCCGTCCGGCGCATGGCCTCCGACGAGGAAACCTCCTTCTTCCGGCTCGTGGTCTGGGCCACCAGGAGCCGGAGGTCCCAGTAGTCCGGCCCGAAGAGAGGCCTGGCATAACAGTCGGATCCATCGGGCCGGCTGCCCGGAAGCATCTCCACGAAGCCACCGAAAATCGACCGCGCCGCCGACCCCGACCCCATCCTGGCCAGCCGGCTCGACCCTTCCCGGGAAACCTCCAGCCCCGCCGCGGCGCACGCCGCCAGCGCCAGCGCGGCAAAGGCCGACGCCGACGACGCCAACCCCGACGCCGTGGGAAAATTGTTCCAGGACCGCACCACGGCGCTCCCCGAAACCCCGGCCTGCTCCCGGACCAGGTCCAGAAACCGGGAAACCCGCTCCGCAGCCGGTCCCGGCGCCGGCGTCCCCCCGAGCCAAACTTCGTCGGGCCCGCCGTCCCGGAAAGCCACCGAGGTCGTCGTGTGCAGCCGATCCAACGTCATGGAAAGGCTCCCCGTGGCCGGAAGATTCAGCCCTTTCGGGACGGCCTCCCTCTTTCCCCAGTACTTCACGAGGGCAATGTTCGAATGGGCCCGGGCCGTCGCCTTTTTCCACCGGATCCCCGACTCCCCGCTCATAGCCCCTCCTCCCCGTCCGCCCCTCCGGGCCGGATCCTGCGACGAAACGCGACGAACCCCGCTTTCTTCAGGGCCTCCTCGACCCTCCGGGCCCCCTCCTCGCTCCCGCATAGAGCTACCGCACACCCACCGCCTCCCGCCCCCGTGAGCTTCGCCCCCAAGGCCCCCGACGCCCGAGCCGCGGAGACGATCTCATCCAGCGCCGGACCGCTCACCCCCAAGCGCCCCAAAAGCTCGTGCCCCCGGTCCATGAGTTTCCCCAAAGCCTCGATATCCCCGGCGGCCAACGCCGCCCGACCCAGCCGCACCAGCTCTCCCAGCTCGTCGAAGAGCCCCTCGAACCGGGCACGATCCCTCTCCCACGCCCGCCGCACCAGGCCCACCTGCTCCGACGTGTCGCTCCCCAGCCCCGTCACCCCCACCGCCAGGTGCAGCGCCACCGGCAACTCCAGCCGCCGGCACGCCTCGCCCTTCCGGAACCAGACCAGCCCTCCATACGCCGCCACCGTGTTGTCGATGCCCGACGGCGTGCCGTGGAACGACCGCTCCCCCTCGTACGCCACCTCCGCCGCCTCACCGTCGGTGAGCCTCCGCCCCCGAAGCTCACCGAACGCCCGCGCCACGGCCACGCAAAGCGCCGCGGAACTCCCCAAACCCGCCGAATGCGGAATCTGCACCTCGAGATCCACCTCCCAAGCCAGGCCCGCCTCACCCATCCGCCGAAGAATCCGCCGAACCGCCTCCGCCGACCGATCCCCCGAATTCAGGGGAATCTCCATCCGCCAGTCCCGGCAACGAATCTGGCCCACCTTCCGGGCCGACGGCGCCACCTTGGCCGTCACGCCATCGGGAAGCCCCACGGCCAGTGCCGGCCGGCCATAGACCACGGAATGCTCGCCCAGCAAGATGATCTTGCCGCCGCCCCGTCCAAAGCCCTTGCACTCATTCAAGATCCCCATGCCTCCGAAGGTTCACTCTTTTGGTGGAGTTCCCCGCGGCGCCCGCTCTCCGCCCGGCGCACCCACGATCCAATATCTCCCCTGAAACCTGCTTCCCCGGAGCCCATGGGCGCAGACAGGGCCATCCCTCACCCGCGAAACCCCGGCACCGCCGATGAGCTCCGCCCGGTAGCCACACTGGGCAGGCAGGCTTCCGCCATAGAGGAACATCCTTGGGTGAGGATAGGCCCGGCAGAGATAGGGCCGACTGGCATGAACGGTGCAGAGACCGTCTTCTCCGAGACGGTCGCAGGAGAAAAGCAGGTCTCCCTCGCTATTCTGCCCCACAAGTTGGAACCGGGAATAAGTTTCCCGGTCCCGGCGAAGAAGCTCTCCCAAGTGGATCTTGTCCCGGACGGGCCGACCGCGACTCCACAGAATTAGCCGGCGGCAGCATTCACCGCAAGCGCTGCACGAGCCCGCCATGCGAATTTGCCGCCGGTACCAGAGGCCAATGACCCAGCGATCCAACCAAAACAAGATCTCCAGAAAGAAGCGGTGGATGGAATCCAAGGTGCTCATCGTGGGGCCGACTCGACGGTCCCTTCCAAGGGGGAGCGCCCCTGTCCGGCGCCCGATTCCCGGCGGCGGATCTGGAAACCGCATCCAGGAAGCGTCCCCGAGGCCGTGAAATAGAAGACTGGCGGATAGTCCCTACAAATTTTGGGCCGAAAGCGATAGTTTCCACAGCTTCTGGCCTGCCAGTGGAAGTTTTCACAGGTGAAGAGGAGATGGCCGCCAGCTCCGCAACCACGGTATCGAAAGGGATAGACAACTTCCGCAAAGGCACCGGACAAGGAGATCGCCCAATTCCTTGACGCAGCCCAGCGCGGCATTTTGAGGGCAATGCGCTCGCAACATGTTCCCGAGCGCCCACACGCCCCTATCCGTTCATGACGGGTCCCCAAGAACTTTTTGAGCCGCTTCTCTATGAGTCCGTCAAAGGCCTGCCAGATCCACCAACCCGCCCGGAGAAACGCCACCAGCGGCCAGGCGATCCCAAATCGGCCCAGACCGCCCGGCAACCTGTTTCGCAGGCCCCTGGGACTATTCCACGACGACGTTGATAACTTTGGGCTTGATCTCAGCCGCCTTCGGCAAAATGACACGCAATACCCCATTCTTGAAACAAGCCGAAATCCGACTCTGCTCTACAGTGGAAGGAAGGGCGAAGGAGCGGCTAAACCGCCCGTACTGACGCTCGAGCCGATGATAGGATTCTGGAGAAATCCCTTGAGCCATCACCCGATCCCCCCGAACCGTCAAGGTGCGGCTTTCCAAATGGATCTCCACGGCTTCTTTTTCCAACCCGGGCAACTCCACGACAAGCACGTAGCTGCCATCATCTTCGTAGATATCCACGGGCGGTCTCCAGCTCCCTCCAGCCTCGGTCGGGCCAGTGGACCGGCGCGTGACGGTCTCGAAGAGGCGATTCATATCTTCCTGAAGCCCCGTGAGCTCCCTGAGGGGATCCCATCGTCTCATCATGGCATTGGTCCTTTTCGTGCGCTTGTGTGAACAGATGTTGCGCGGCCTCCCGGCGCGGCTGCCTGGGGCGATTTAATAATATCTTAGTCGGTCGATGTCAAGATAGGTTAATCTGTCGCGCCACATTTCTTCCCAGCTCGTTGGTTTTTTCGCGGCGCACCACGGTTAGTGCCCCGCGTCGCGGGCACCAACCAAGGTGACAAAAGGTGCCCTCTTGACTTTTGCCAATTTTTGATCGAACGGTGGCGGTGCCGTCTGACGCCAACTCCCGGCGCAACCCGATACGAATACCATCACTTCGCGAAACCAAGCGGGATCTCCCGATGACAGCCAAATTTTTGCAAGCTCTCCGCCGCGGACCTCTGGTCTGCGACGGAGCTATGGGCACTCAGCTTTACGAACGCGGGATCTACATCAACCGCAATTTCGATCTTGTCAACCTCGAGCGCCCCGACTTGGTGCGCCAGATTCATCTGGATTATATCCTGGCCGGCGCACAGATTATCGAGACCAATACCTTCGGCGCAAACATCATCAAATTGCGAAAGCATGGTGCCGAGGAAGACTGCGACAAGATCGTCCGGGCCGGAGTGAAGCTGGCGAAGGAGGCAGCCCAAGACCGCTGTTTCGTGGCCGGTGCGGTAGGTCCCACGGGGCTCATTCCGGCGATTCTTTCCGATGCGGAGATCGGGGAGATCCGAGACAGTTTCCGCCGTCAAGTAGAGACCTTGGCTGAAGGTGGAGTGGACCTTATCATCCTTGAGACATTTCAACTTCTTAGCGAGCTCCGGCTGGCGCTGGAAGCCGCAAAAATCACGGGAATCCCGGTCATTGCCCAGGCGGCCTTTGATAGTGACCGTCTCACGTCCGACGGCGCAAGCCCGGCCAAGGCGACGCAGCTTTTGAAAGACTGCGGCGCCGACGTGGTGGGTGCGAACTGCGTGGAGGGACCCAGGGGCATCCACGATGTGGTGGTGGAGATGCTGGGCCGCGGCGTACCGGTAAGCGCTCAACCGAACGCCGGCTACCCAAGGAAAATCGACGAGCGGCTGATCTACATGTCGAGTCCGGACTACTTCGCGGTGTACGCACGAAGGTTCTTCAAAGCCGGAGTCTCCATTGTGGGTGGTTGCTGTGGCACTGGACCCCGGCATATCCACGAAATCCTGGCCGCTGCCCGCATGATGGGTGGCGGAAGGACGGAAAGCGCAACGCCCATCGCGGTTTCCGCGCCAGAAGCCCCTGAGCGGGGCCTGCCTGTCGTTCCCACGGCGGAAAAGACGCGCTTGTCCAAGAAAGTAAGGAAGATATTCGAAGAGCGTGTCAGGCCGGGACTCCGCCCTGAAATCACGCCGGAAAACTTTGTGGTCAGCGTGGAGGTCAACCCGCCCAAAGGCCTTAGTCCCGCTCGCGCCCTCCGGGGAGCAGCCATGCTCAAGGAAGCCGTAATCGATGTTATCAACAGTGCCGATGGACCTCGGGCATCGGTGAGGATGAGTAACACAGCCCTGGCCACCCTTGTCCAAAACCAAATCGGCCTTGAGGTGATCACTCATGTCTGCTGCCGGGATCGCAACCTGCTTGGGCTCCAGTCGGACCTTTTGGCGGCTCATGTACTGGGTCTCCACAATCTGGTCATCATCACCGGCGACCCTCCGAAAATGGGGGACTACCCCCACGCTACCGCCGTTTACGATCTGGATTCCATCGGTCTTCTCCGGGTGGCCAATGGCCTCAACCACGGCCTTGATCCAGCCGGAAAGGGCCTCAAGGAGGTCACGCGCTTCTTCCTGGCTTGCGGCGCCGAGCCCGCGGCCAAGGACTACGACAGGGAACTTCGGCGCCTTGAGGAAAAGAAGAAAGCCGGCGCGGAACTTATCATGACGCAACCTGTCTACGATCCCGAGCTTCTCCGGCGATTCCTTCACGACATCAAGTTCCTCGATTTGCCGGTGCTGGTGGGCCTCCTTCCCCTGGCCAGCGCACGAAACGCGGAGTTCCTCCACAACGAGGTCCCGGGAATGAGTGTGCCGGAACCGATCCGGAAAAGGATTGCCTCGGTGCCCCAAGGGCCGGAAGCAAGGAGGGTTGGCATAAAAATCTGCCAGGAAGCCTTGATGGAAGTCGTCCACGACGTGGTGGGCGCCTACATCATGCCCCCTTTCAGCCGCTACGAATCGGCCATCAAGGTGATGGAGCCCCTAGGCTACTCTCTGCCGCCGACGGCCCTGGCCTGGCCGTAACGATCATGGAAGCTCTGGCCAACACCCCGGGAGATGAAAAAAGGGGACGAGAACTAAGAAAAATACGGTGTGCCGAGCAGAGGGAGATGCCGAGCATAAGCGAGGCCTACCGTACAAAAATGTGGATAGGGGTAGGGAAAGCGCATTGGTTTGCGCCTCCCCTCCCTCCGAACCGTACGTGCGGTTCTCCCGCATACGGCTCTCCAGTCGGTAGGGTCTCTCATCTAGACTGGCAGGCTGCAGCATGGGCTACTTCCACGGAAAAGAACCCAA
>JAJRTK010000293.1 GCA_024278345.1 bacterium
AACTGCTTCCCAGCACCACGTGAAGCATCCACCTACCATTGATAACTGAATGTTCCATATCGTTTCGGATCCGGGCCACGAGCCCAAGAACCAAGGCTTCACCGAACCTCCGCCTCAATGCGTGCTCACATTTTTTACTACCTCCCGGAACAGATATTGGTTCGAATGGATTCTGCAATCCATTGAGATTCAACCCGAATCGGCATGTCGAGAAAGAGCCGCACCCCTTTGGAGGCCGCGAGACCAGTTGGAGGGCGATGACAGGGGAGGGGCGGGGGGGGGAACTCTCACCGCGGATGGTGACGGTATGTTTCTGGAACATTATCTACAGCTCAAGCTCTGGATCATCGCGGCGATACCCATCCCCAGAGATGGTTTTCACCTCATCGCGGGCTTCCTCTTCTACTGGATCTCCGTGAGGCTTTTCCGCCGCTCGTCGCGCTCGCTCCAAGCCCTCTTCCTGGGTTTTTTGATCTCCCTCTTTGTGGAGCACCTGGACATGCTGGACAACTACGGCTCCCTCATGCGGTGGCTTCCCTACCCAAGGACCTGGCACCGGCCTTTGCGGGATCTGGTGACCACAAATATCCCTCCCCTCTTGACGCTTCTTGCCATCCGTTGGCGCGGTGGCGATAAGGTTCCCGCCGAGTCCCGGGCCGAGAAGCCTGTCTAATCCCGGTTTCTTACGGCGAATTGCCGGGAGAGAGCTCCGCGGTCGATCTATGACTTCATCCTGTGATATAGGCAACCCTTCCGGAACATCGGCAGGCTGCCGATGGAACAAGAGAAGGTCAATACAGGGGAGGAAATTGCCATGAGCCATCCCGGGCCTCGAAACAAATTCGGTTGTCAGCTTGGATTGACGGATGATGGTGCGATGAACGGACGCCGGACGGCGGCCGGGGGGAGCGGACCTCAACACGTAGAAAAGAGCAATCCGATATATGTGCCTGGTTCCGCCGTTCCCCACCCATTCTTGTACGGTAGGCCTCGCTTATGCTCGGCGTCTCGCTTTGCTCGGCCCCACGTTTTCCTTTTTTTTGTTCTGTCCCGCTTTAACGAGCATGACCCCGGCGACCACACCCCGGAAGATGAAAGTGGAAGGCGCGGAGCGCCATGACCACGCCGTCGAAGATGGATTCAACCATGTACTTTCATGGTAGGTGGGTACCCTTACTTCTGAGCGTGATGGTTTTCGGATCTGTCGTCTGCCGGGCGGAAGGGGAATCCTCGGCTCCATCCCAACGGTCGGGTGACCGCTGGCTGATGGCTTACAAGGAATCTCTTCGCAGCCAGTTCGGCGCTAAGGTGGCGGTTCCCCGGGGAGGCGTAACGTGGAGCTGGGATTCGGCGACGCTGACGCTGGAATCGGGGAAAGTGCGTCTGATGAAGCCGATGCCTGGCGGCGCGGTTACCGGTCTTGTTTTCGAGGGTGAGGGGCGTTTCCAAATGCAGATCCCCGACCCGGCGGAGCTCCGGTACTTGCGGAGAATCCTGAAGGATGACAGCCTCGAACGGTTTGAACAGAGCTTCCACCGCTTGGTCCTCCGCACAAGTGAAGACTTTCTTCCGAAGATCTGGCCCGAGGCCCAAGGTCCTTACACCGAGTCGAAAATGGCGGCGAAGCGCCGCGACAACTGGCTCGAGCGCGTCTGGTTCGATGTCGATGCCCGCGTCCTAAGCGGTCTTCTGGCTCCCGGTGACGAGTACATCCGCGCGGAGATGAAAACCTCCGAGCACGGCTGGGTTTGCTACGAGTTTGACAGGCGGCGGCAAGAAGAGATCACCTTGGAGCGGGTTTACGACGAGACCAGTGACACCTGGGTGAGCCTGGATCGGACGGAGCAGCGCCGCAAGAGCGGCCGCCCCGGCAGCCGCGCTCCCCAGTTCATGGATATCCGGAATGCCCATATCGAGGCCTCCTTCAAGTCGGGGGTCTGGAGCGAGAAGGTGGGCCGTGCCCAGACCAAGCAATCGAAGGGAACCTTCAAGGTCAGGCTGGACTTCGTCCCCCTAGTGGAAGGCTGGAGCGCTCTGCCTCTGGTTCTTTCAGCGGAAGCCGAAGTCAAAGCTGTACTGGATGGTGACGGACGGTCTCTCCCCTTCATTCGGAATCACATTGGCGGTGGCAGCTCGTTCATCGATGACCAGTACTATGACGACTCTCTCTTGGTCCTCTTGGACGCGCCGCTGGCTAAGGGGAATCTGGCTTCCCTGATGGTCGAATACGAAATGAAGGTCAGTGGATACGCGTCGGGCCGCCGTTGGTATCCCGGGCACGCTTACGATATGGACGACCCCCTCACGGCGGAGCTCCGATTTACGTTGTCCAAGGGACAGGAGATCAAGGTCGCCGGCGTGCCGGAAAATGAAACCGTGGAGAAGGGCAAGAGGATTTCTTCCTGGAAGGTGGAGAGGCCGGTTCGGATGATTGGTTTCACTTTCGGCCCGGGTTTCCGGGAAAAGGAAGTGGAGATCGAGAATTCTCCCAAGGTCGTTGCCTTTGGCGCCGACACACGTGTCGGTTGGGGCGACATCGTCTTCAACGTGGCCGCCGATGTGGCCAACAGCCAGGCTTTCTTCCAGAGCCTTTTCGATCTCGAGCTGCCTTATTCCACCATCTATGCCACGAGCATTCCCGCGGGCCACGGTCAGGCATTCGACGGATTCCTTCACCTGTCGGAGTGGACCTTTTACAACGAGAGCTCCGGAGCCAGCGAGCTGTTTCGCGCCCACGAAGTGGCGCACCAGATCTGGGGCCACGCGGTTTCCTGGCAGTCGTATCGCGACCAGTGGCTCAGCGAGTCGTTCGCCGAATACTCGGCCATGATGTTCATCGAGGCCAATCCCAAGCTGGAGAAGTTCTTTCCACGGATCCTCGATGCTTACACCAGCGCGGTCTTTGGTTCGTTGAAGTCGGCTTTCGGGAAGTTTGCTCGGCCCGACCTGGCCATCGAGACCATGCGCCGAGGCCACCAGGTTGCTCCCATCGGCTTTGGCCGCCGTGCCAGTACCAAGGAGCTGCCCAGTGGCTACATGCTCCAGGCTTATGTCAAGGGACCCTTGGTGCTCCACATGCTCCGTTCCCTTCTGCGAAGGAAGTCAGGCGGAGACCGCGTTTTTATCGAAATCCTGAGGGACTTCGTCTCCACTTTCAAGGGCAAGGCGGCGAGCACACTCGATTTCCAGCGGATCGTGGAGAAGCACACCCGTGCCCGGTGGGGTTGGTTCTTCCACCAGTGGCTGGAGCGTGCGGAAATCCCTACCTACCGCTGGAAGTACAAGGCAAGGCGAAGCAAGGATCGGACCTATGTCCTGAACCTGGAAGTGGAGCAGAGCGGCGTCACCGAGGGCTTCATGATGCCCGTTCCGGTGCGGGTCGAGTTTGGCAAGGGCAAGGTGAAAGAGTTTCTGCTTCCCATCAAACAGCCCAAGGAGACGTTCAAGGTCCCGCTCCAGGCCAAGCCCAAGCGCGTGATCTTCAACCCCGACCACGCCGTGTTGGCTCGCGTGGAGAAGCTCTAGCAAAGTGGGATTTCTCCCGTGGCCGCACGCGGCGATGGATTCGTGGTGAGGAATTCTAGCCAGGCGGTTTCGATGGTATCCTTTGTCCATCGGGAATCGAAGTCAAACAAGGACGGAGAAAATGAGCCCTTACGAATTCGTCATCATGCTTGTGATCGCCGGTGTTTGTGGGTCTGTTGCCGAGTCTTTGACCGGGTACACCCGTGGAGGAATGCTCTTTTCGGTGGGGATCGGCCTTCTTGGTGGCTTTCTGGGTGAGAGCCTGGCCGCCGAGATGGGAATGCCCGCCCTCATGGTGATCCGTATCGACGACCAGGGAATCGACGTGGCGTGGACCATTATCGGCGCCGTGGTTTTGGTCTTCGCCCTGAGCTTTCTACGCAGCCTGCTTGGCCTCAAAAAGTCGGCGGCGTGAGCCTTCGCCGTGACCTAAACCAGCTCGCCCACGAAAAGGCTCGAATTCCGGACAAGAAGCACCGTGGGCAGGTCCTGGACCATCTCCACGAGCTGCCGGGCATAGGCCTCCTCGCCACCTTCATAAGGAGTGGCCAGCCCCAGGATGACCAGGTCGGCATCCGTGCTTTCCGCACGGATCATCTCGGGAACCGAGCGGTCAAAATTAGACCGGATCACGCTGGTTTCGGCCTTGATCCGGATCTCGCCCAAAAGGCGGTCCAGATTCGCTTCGGTTTGTTGCTTGGCTTCGTCGCTGGCGGCGATGCTCTTGATGCGGATGCTCGCCCTGCTCCATTCGGGGTTTTGGGTCAAGAGATGCGCCAGAAGAAGCATCAAATCCCCGTTTCGCTGGAGTCCGCCCCACCAAATGTCGATGCGCCGTCGCTGCCCGCCAAAGGCCGCTTCTCCCTTGCGAGAACGGCAGATCGCCACCGACTTGTGAATCCGCTCCAAGCGGCGCATGGCGCTCAAAAAAACGGCTAATCGGTGGATATGATCGGTCCAGCCGAACAGGATCATATTGCTGTGGAGCCCGGCCATCCCATTGGCCTGGGAGATATCGACGATCCCGTCTTCGAAGTTCCGGACCACGTTGACCTCGGCAAAGGCGACGAAACCGGATTTGTTCAGTGCGCCGCCAATGTACGTCAGCCGTTCTTCGGGGCGAAGATTCTCGTCCAAGAGATCGCCCAAGAGAAGCTCGCAGACCGTCACCACTCCACGCTCTTGGCTGAGCCAGAGACCGAATTGCACCATGGGTAACCGCCGATCGATGTCGTCGGCGAAAATCAGAATGTGGGGCCTCCAGTTCCGGGAGGTCATGGGCCGGCGGGAGAGCCCGATGAGCGCCCACCGGATCAGCGCCTCGTACAGGCCGCGCCGGGCGTCACCCCAGGCCGGGCTGTGGCCCCGGCGCCGAAGGAAGATCCAAAGGCCGATCTCGGTGATGATGGCGATGAATCCCGCCACCGGACTAATAAGGAACATCACGCCAAAGCAAGCAACCGCCCCCAAAAGCGGCACCGGCAAGGGAAGGGAAAGCCTCGGCCGCCAGGAAGGATCACCCGAGATGATCTCGATCCCCGTCACCAGGTTCACGGCGCCATAGGTCGTGAGAAAGAAGATCGTCACGGTCACCGCCACGGCATCAAGGCTTCCCAGAAAGACCGCCGCCAGCGCCAGGCCAGTAGAGACCGCCAGCGCGATGAGCGGTTCCTCCCGCCCGGCGGACACCCTTCCCAGAACACGGGGCACCAACCGGTCCATGGCCAGAGCCTGAAGTGTCCGAGGTGCCGTCAGGATCGAGCCCACCGCCGAAGAAAAAATCGCGCCCCAGAGCCCGGGCAAGATAAGGAGCGCACCCAAAGGCGCGATCTTTGTCCAGATAAGAGGATCGTTTCGCAATGATTCCACATCCGCGGTCGTCACCAAGAGGAAAGGAATGCTCATATAGACCGCGAAACCCACGAGCACGGCCCAGATGCTCCCCTTGGGCAAAGCCGTTTGCGGATCCTCTAGGTCGCCTGACAGCCCAAGCCCTGCCATGACGCCCGTGACGGCCGGAAAAAAGATGGCGAAGACCGTCCAAAACGGTGGCGATTCAGGATGCGAAGCCAGGGGCAAGGGAAGGGAGCCGGCCTGGTTCAAGGCGCCCCAGGCAAGAGCGAGAAGAGACAAGCCCACAGCCACCATGACGGGCAATTGCGTCTTGAGCGCCAACTTTGCCCCGAAGAGCGACAAAAAGCTCACCAGCAGGATGATCCCAATGGCAACCGGCTCCAGCGGCACATCCGGCCACACGATCCGAAGCGATTCAGCCAAACCGTAGCTGTAGAGAGTGACCGAAAAAACCTGCGAAAGATAAAGCGGAAGCCCGATAGCTCCGCCGATCTCAAGACCCAGCCCCCTGGAGATAATGTAGTAGGCGCCTCCCACTCCAACCCGAGTATTCGAGGCCTCGGCTGCTACCGAAAGAGTCGTGATCAGCGTCACCCCATTGGCTAGCGCAACGATGAGCAACGCTTTGAGAAGCCCGACGTTCCCTAGGACCCAGCCAAAGCGCAGATACATGATCACGCCAAGAATTGTCAGGAGTGTCGGCGTGAAGACACCCAAGAAGGTCCCAAGGCGCTGCGTGGGCGCGGATGGCGGAGGTTGTGCTTCTTTCATTCCTGATCCCAGTGAGTCGCTGGAAACCGAGGCAGACACGGGGAACGACGGCCAACAGTGCCCGTCACTGTCCCGGGGCCTCGGCTCTAAGCAAGACGCCCCAAGATATCAAGGAGCTTCGGTAAAGGAAAGGTGGAGCTCCACCGGACAACTCAATGCCGGGGACCTATCAGATCCGGTTGACAACATCACCGCTGGGGCGGGCCTCCTTCCCGGCTCCGTGCAGCCCGGAGGGCGCTACACCGGCAAGATGCCGGTGCCACCGTTTCGGCGAAGAAAATTGTAAAGCAAAAACACGAC
>JAJRTK010000294.1 GCA_024278345.1 bacterium
AGCTGGCTCCCTGGCGTGGGTCTGGGAGCGGCGCTCCCAGCGGAGGTCCGGAGGCAGAGCCTCCGCCGGGTTCCAGGGCTGGAAGCCCTGGGGCGGCGTCTGAAATCTGCACCGTGGCCGGTACCATGACCGAGGCCCAACACCGGAAAGTAGGCATGGGGTGGTCCGAGTCTGGGAGCTAGTTCACCTGCCCGGCGGCAAGCCCGCCGCCGCGGGGATCGACGATACCGATTCTGAGACCGCTTTCCAGCTCTACTTCGATGCAGTTGGCTGCGCCGATGGGTCTGCGGAAAAGGATTTTGTGCCCCCGTTGTTCTAGCGAGTGGATCGTTTCTGGGCTTAGAGCTTGCCGCTCCGCGGAGATTTCATCGGGCAGCCCCTGGTGATGAATCCTCGGAGCCAGAACCGCCCGTTCCAGTTTCCAGCCGCGATCCAGGACATGCCGGAGGATCTGGAAGACAGTGGTGATGATGGTGCTTCCTCCAGGACTCCCTACCACAAGGCGGACCTTGTTTCCTTCCAGCACGATTGTCGGCGTCATGGAGCTAAGCATTCGCTTGCCGGGTCCCACGGCGTTTCGTTCCCCCTGAACCAGCCCAAACGAATTCGCTGTCCCCGGTTTCGTCGCGAAATCGTCCATTTCGTTGTTGAGTAAGATGCCGGTTCCTACGGCTACGGCCTTGGAGCCGAAGGCTAGGTTGAGGGTGTAGGTGTTGCTTACGGCGTTTCCCCACCGGTCGATGACGGAAAAATGGGTCGTCTCCTCGCTCTCCGGGGTGCCCGGTGGCACGGGTAGGTGATCTGTTTTTGAGTTTGGAGCGATTTCCCACGGCCGAAGTCCTGGAACTGCGCCAGGCGGAATGCCGAAGCCGACCGCACCGGAAGGCGTGGCTCGGGAAAGCGCGCCACCCTGGAGCCTCATCCGCAGGTAATCAAGGTCCAGGAGCCCCTCGACAGGCACGAAAACGCGATCCGGATCCGCGATCCACTCGTTCCGGTCGGCATACATCCTTCTGGCGATTTTGGCATAAAGGTGGATCTCGTCCGCGGAGTAAGCTTGGGTGTGGGACATCCCAACGACTTTCGAGGCTTGGAGCATTTGGAAAAGGACGATGCCTCCGGAAGATGGCGGCGGCATGGAGACGATTTTCCACCGGCCATAGCCGAGCTCAAGTGGGGTTCGCAGCTTGGGGCGGTAGGCGGCCAGATCCTCCAAGGTCCAAATTGCGCCCACCTCCTTGGCGCCTTCGACAAATCGCTGGGCCAATCTTCCTTCGTAGAGCGCCCGAGGTCCCTGGTCCGCCAGGATTTGGAGGGTCCCCGCCAGATCCGGTTGGACCAGAAGGTCGCCTGGCGCATAGGGTTGGCCGGCTTTTGAGAAGATGGCCATGGAGGAGGGGAAGGATCTCATTTTTTCCATTGCCTGGGCCAGGGAGCGAGCATGGGCTTCATCGAGCCTGTGTCCCTTTCTTGCCAATTGGACCGCCGGCATGACGAGCTCGCGGTGAGCAAGGGTGCCAAAGGTCTTTCGGGCGAGCTCGAGGCCCGCCACTGTTCCTGGAATTCCGGCGGCCAGGCCGCCCAAGGTTGCCCGTTGGGATACCAGTTGCCCTGTGTCGTCGAGGTACATTTGGCGATGCGCCGACAGAGGTGCAACTTCGCGGTAGTCGATGGCCCCTCGCCGGCCGTCGGCCATGGCCACGATCAGAAAGCCTCCGCCGCCTAGGTTCCCGGCGGATGGATGGGTCACAGCCAGTACATAGGCTACGGCGATTGCCGCATCTATTGCATTTCCTCCTCTATCAAAAACTTCTAGGCCAACCTGTGTCGCATGGGCCTCGGCGGAAACGATCATTCCCCCAAAGCTCGCCGCAACCTGCCCGGAAAGAGGGCGCCCCGGTTTTCGGTCGTGCTCTTCTTTTAGGGCGGAGTTGTCGGCAAACCCTTTGTTTTCTCGTGTGGCGTTCCGCTCACATCGGTCGCCATCCGGCGCCCGCTGCTCGCCATTGTCGCAGCCTTCGCTCCATTGCCCTAGGGATGGAGCACCACCCGGTTTTCTACCTCCGTTGGAAGCCTCCTCTCTGACGGGCGTGAATGCATGTCCCGCCCGGATCTCCAGGCCAGTGTGCCAGACCAGGAGGAGGGCCAGGAGTTTCCAGCGAAGAGAGAAAAAACGATGGAAAAGGGGCATCTGGAAACCTCCCGGCCCGTGAAGCTTGATGGAGGGCTGCTTCAAGGGCATGATGATGGTCGATGGCTTGGCTTTGTGTGAAGACGAGTTTCTTGGCGCCAGCGGGAGACCGGGACCGCGAGTCAGCCAGCCTTGTGGCGATCCCGCGATGGAGACCAGGATCGACGGGGCCATGGAAACAAGAGGATACATGATTTCATACATTGGGAACCATAGCGATTCTCCGCTAGACTGAACTTTTTCCGAGATCGGTCACGGGAACGCCCTTTGGGCGGCTCTTCTTGCGCTTGCCGCTCTCTGTCAGAAAACTGTTGGAGGAATCGATGAGCCTTGTCCGCCTGCTTTGCGCTTCCCTCCTTTGCCTGCCGGTGTTCCTGCCATTTGACCTGGGAGCTACCCAGTATGGAGCGACTTGCTCGATTCTAGCCGTAGATACCACCACGGGAGAGATTGGCATCATCGTGGCGTCACAGTCCGTCGCCGCGGGCAGCATGATGCCTTGGGCCAAAGCCGGGGTCGGCGCCGTAGCGACTCAGTCCCTTCCCAACATTTCCTTTGGCCCGCTGGGCCTCGAGCTCCTGGGCAAAGGGGTTCCGCCTCAGATGGCCGTCCAGAAACTTGTTTCCACGGACACCAACGCAGAATTGCGGCAGTTTGCTCTCATCGACACCGTGGGCAGGAGTGGTGCCCACACAGGTCGCGCTTGTCCTTCGTGGGCCGGTTTTCTTGCCGGGCCAGGGTATTGTTGTATAGGAAACCGCCTGCCCGATGGAGAGATTTTAGCAGTGATCGCCCGACAGTTGGAGAAAAACCAGGGCCTGTTGGCAAGGCGTCTTCTCCTTGCTCTTGAGGGGGGAGCGGCGTCGGGAAAGCGCCCGATTCGCTTCCGCTCAGCTTCGCTCTTGATTGTCCGGGAAGGCGGTGGTTACAAAGGGAAGAGTGACCGCTATGTCGATCTGCGCGTGGACGATGCTCCCGACGCGCTACGAAACCTCCGGCATCTGTATGATCAATACGAGCTCGAAAGGCTCCTCCCCGCGCAACTTCGCCTTGGCCAAGAGGCTGATACTCGCGGTGACTCCATCGCGTCGGAGCGGGAATTTCGGAGGGCCGAACAGATCTTGACAGCGGCGATGCGACGTCGCCCCGCGACGATTCCTCTTCTTCTGGAGTTGGCAAGAATCGAGCTCCAGAATCTCCATGACCCCGACCTTGCTATCCGTTACGCTCAGGAAGCCGCCAACCGCAATGCCCGGTTCGTGCCCAGTTGGAGGCTGTTAGCCATGGCCCAGCTTGAAAAAGGGCGTTTCGGGAAGGCCCTGGAAGCTGTGGAGAAGGCTCTTTCTCTCGAACCCGCAAACGCGGGGCTCAAAGAGCTTCGCCAGACCATCCGGCGAAGGATCAAGAAGTGACCGGTCCCCAGGCAGGGCGAAGCCCTGCCTGGGGACCGGTGACAGCGACCCCGGACGATCGCCGAGCGACTGCGAGGCGTTGCCCGAAGGCCAGAAACTCCACGAACCGAAGGTCGTGCTACGCACCTGCTCTATGAAGATAAATCTCTGTATGGAGTGATTTTTCACAGTAACTTGGTGGCGGCATTGATCTCTTTCCACCTATATTCGATGAAAGTGCCTGGGGCTGCTTCAAGGCGGCAGCCTTCCCCCTGCTTTTCTTATGATGACAAAGGATGTTCCGAGCATGATCGATCAAGAAACATGGGAGCGCGAGCTCGAGGTTCCCCGGACAAACAAGATGCTTGTCGTCGATGATGAAGTCCGCGACGCGAAGATCGAGGCGGATATCGTGGCCTCGCTGGGTTACGAAGTTTTCATGGCCCATGACGCAGCGACGGCCTACAGTCTCATCGAAAAGGAAAACCCGGATATTTTGGTTCTTGATTTTATGCTTCCCGAAACGAGCGGTCTGGAGATTCTCAGAAACGTCCGAAGGCGGTTTCCCGCCACCTACGTCATCATGGTGACGGGGCAAGGGAGTGAAAAGGTTGCCATTGAGCTCATGAGATCGGGGGCAAGCGATTACCTTGTCAAGCCGATCTCCAGTATTGATCGGTTCGAGCAGTCCATCGAGCGAGTCTTGCGTCTACGGGAAGCGGAGATTCGGACCCAGCTCACCATTGATCGCCTCCAAGAGCTCAACGTGGAGCTGGAGAAACGGGTTCAAGAAAGAACCGATGACCTGCGGCGCACGAATCTTCTTCTCAAGCAGTTGGTGGTCCGGGACCACCTCACGGGGCTCTACAATCAGCGAGCGCTCTATTCCGAGCTGGACGAGGAGATTGTCCGTGCATCGCGGTACGGGCAATCCTTGGGTTTTCTCATGCTGGACCTTGATCACTTCAAGGTGGTGAACGACACCTACGGTCATCAGACCGGCTCGGCGCTTCTCATGCAGATTGCGGAGATTCTCAAGAGCTCTCTCCGCCAGGTGGACAAGCCTGCGCGATTCGGCGGGGACGAATTTTCTGTTGTCCTTCCTTCAACTGGAAAGAAAGGCGTTCGGGAAGCGGCCGAACGGATTCGGCTTCTTGTGGAACGGGAGACTTACGTCATCGACGGGGCCCGGATCAAGCTGACGGTCAGCCTCGGCGGTTCCATCTACGAACCTGGTTGCAGTACGAAGGAGATCATCCGCCGCGCGGATGCAGCGCTCTATCGGGCAAAGGCCGCCGGTCGAAACTGCGTTAGGCTATCCTTCGAATAACGGAAATCGCTGCTCTGGCATCATCTAGCGAAGCGACCTTGTCCGCGACGTTTTCGACTTCTTCGGGGAAATAGACCTCGTCGCAATAGGCGCACTTGTACAGAGGTTCAATGGCATTATTTTTGTCGGCTGCCGTCAACTCTTGTTCCCACCGTCGGAAGACTTGGACGATCACCAGTCGCAGTGGCTGGCCGCATTCAAGGCACCGTATCGTCATCGAGCGCATGGGTTTCCTCCTGTTTCAGTGATCCTGGCCGCCCGGAGGTTGTCTGTTCTCGTCCCCCGTGCCGCCCTGTTCTCCGTTGGTATAAGCAAAAGTGGTGCCATCGTAGGTGTGAGACCTGCGGTGCCACGGCAGAGCGCCCTTCGTCCTTTGTTTCGGAGCAGCATTGTTGGGGGAAAGAGTGGCGAAAGTTCGCCGGTATGGCACAGATTTTCCGGGTTACACGGTTCGGTGAGTGCCAAAAAGCAAAGGCCGCCAACCCTGCCGGGATCGGCGGCCCATGCTTTGTGTGGCGGTTCTAGCCCTGGCCGGCGATGAACTGGTTAAGAAGATCGATGACCCACTCCAGGAGAACCTTGAGATCGACGCTGGTGGCACCATATCCCGTCAGATAATCCAGGCCTGGGCCGTCAGCGACGGTGTCCACTGAATCAAGCTGGATTCCGGGGATGAGGAGTCCCGAGCCGCCGACACCGTTGACCAGATCGAGGATCCTGGTGAACCGATCATCGATGATGGCCGTGGCCATGGCTTGACCGCTGGCGTGTGGCAGGCTGAGGAAGCCGCCGCCCATGACCTGGTATCCCTCCACCGGGCGTGACAAGATGAACTTCGCGGCGCCCTGGTCGATGATGACATCTGACGTTGCCCATACGTCGAAATCGAACGACGTCGCTTTTTCGGTCAGCCCGTCGAAGACACCATCAAGATCGACGTCCACAAGGACATCGGCTTGGAAGCCGGTAGTGTAGAGGTCCAGGCCGCCTGAGGCTCGGGCGGGTCCTTGGCGAATGCCGACGACGGGGGCCATGCTGAACCGGACGTCGATTCGGACTGGCGTCCCGTTGGGAGCGTAGTCTCGAAGGCCTGGAAGCAAGGCGTCTGGCGTTCCTGGATCGAGGTCGCCGACCCGAAGGGGCACGGTCGTCGTTCCCACCTTGAGCTCGTCTTCGATGGAGCCGGTCAAGAGACCTGCGGCCAGGGAAGCCGCCAGCGACTGGTTGATGAGGTCGTCGGCGAAATCGAAGCTCGATCCCAGCTCTCCCGGGAGGCTATCGGGGAAGAGTGAACCGTTGGAGGCACCGTCCGGCGCCGGATTCCCCGTGAACGGGAAAGTTACGCTGGCGTCGCCCACGGCGGCGTCGAATCGAATCACGACGCCTTCGTTGTCGGGATCCTGGCTCAACTGGGCCAGGGTCAGTGTCACTGGGATGAGCTGATTCGGCTCGGTGGTAAAGGTCGTGTCGCCCAGGTCCAGGGGATTGTTCTGCTGGAGTGAGGAATTGACGACTCCAAAGATCTGATCGTCGGTGTCGGTGGCAAAGGGTCCGCAGGCTCCACCCCAGAGGCGGTCTGTGTCGAAGGGATCGCCAGTGCCGCCTTCATCCGTGACGATGTCGCTGCCGCCCGCGAGATCCGTCACCGTCGCCTGGATCAGACCCGTGGCGATGGAGATCTCCGCCCGGACTCGCATCCTCACGCGCCCAAAACGCATCCGGTTGAGCCCCTTGTCAGGGCACGCCTGGAGGTAGAAAATCGAAAACTTGATCTCCCCTACAAACTTTGAATAGGGCATGGAGATTCCGTCCACCAAGAGCTCCATGTCCATGACGACCTTATCGGTGGTGACCCCGACGAGTTCCAGCTTGTCCAGTTGGACTGAGCCATCAGCGTCCAGTGCAACGTCCGTGAAGCTTGCGTCGAGCTTGATGGCCGAGTTCGGGTCGGCGGCGTGTGTACACTCCGTGGGATCCGCTGGAGGATTGTTGGGATCGTTGCCGGGGAAACAGACGTCGATGGGGTAGGTCAGTTGTCCGAAAAGGTCATTCCAATCCGTTGCCGTCTGGGCATTGAACTCTTGTCGGAACTCCTCCAGGAGCGTCAATCCCGTTTGGGGCTTTGGCGACAGGGACATGGAGAAAGCCCAGTGGAGGAGCTGTCCTCCAAGGCCCTCGCCTGCCAGAGAGACCAGGCGTGCCACCGTGATCGATTCGGTTCCAAGAGTACCGGTCAGCTCCAAGAAATTGGGCCCATCTTTCAGGTTCACCGTCGTCGAGAAGGTTCCCGTAATGCCCGTCTGAATTGTCGTGCCATTGAGCTTGAGAATCCCCGTAGGCACTGCTCGGCCCGTCAAAGGTGCGTCGATAGTGACGGTCACCGCAAGGCTGGGATCTTGCACGGATCCCACGAGATCCTGAGGCGAATCGATGGAGACGATGAGGCCGCTGGGCTGCGGCAGGACCGTAGGATCTTCCGCTCGACCGAACACGATATCGCTTGGGCTTGAGCCTGTACCAAAGACAGCGAGGACCTTGTAATAATACCCCTCTCCGGCAACGACGCTCGTGTCGGAATGGGTCATCTGGGCGAAGTCGGTGTACGTGGTCAGGAGCTTGAAGTCGAGAAACGCCCCCGCGTATGCCTGCCAAAGTGTGAAGGAGCCCAGGAAACAGACTCCCAAGACCAGGAGCCCCTGTTGAAGAACCTTGCGACGGCGCAGGAGAAAAAGTCCACCCAGTAAGAGAAAAAATGCGCCGACGGTCAGCGGTAGGTTCGAGGATATCGTGAAGGCGGGAACGGCCCGGTACAGCTCGTATCGAACGAAATCCGTACTGCTGGCCGGCTGGTTCCAGCTCAAACTGATTTGTGTCGATGAGGTTGAATCGACGCAAATGACCAAACTCGACAGCGAGCTACAGGTCGTGGCTTCACTCCCCGAAGCCGTAAACAAAGTGGTCAAGAGAAGAAACGGCAGAATGACTTTCGCTTTCATAGGCGAACCCAGATTCTCAGGTGGTCGGTGTCGGTCCCCAGTGCAGGGCGACCGCGAACAATACGGCAGTTCGATGACATAGGCACGTTTGAAACATCGTAGTGTAGCCGATTTCACTCAGAATGCAAGCTCCGACGTTGTTGCGCCGGGGTTGTGGGGCCTTTTATTTCTGGGGGCGGACCGAGATTGATCCCCGAAATCGTGGAATCGAGCAACGGGAAAAGGTGGTACGCAGGTTTCGGGCAGTTAAAGGGTTTCCCGAAAACGGGACCTATCAAATTGTCGTGTTTTTGCTATACAATTTTCTTCGCCGAAACGGTGGCACCGGCATCTTGCCGGTGTAGCGCCCTCCGGGCTGCACGGAGCCGGGAAGGAGGCCCACCCCAGCGGTGATGTTGTCAACCGGTTTCTTCGCCGAAACGGTGGCACCGGCATCTTGCCGGTGTAGCGCCCTCCGGGCTGCACGGAGCCGGGAAGGAGGCCCACCCCAG
>JAJRTK010000295.1 GCA_024278345.1 bacterium
CTGGAACCCGGCGGAGGCTCTGCCTCCGGACCTCCGCTGGGAGCGCCGCTCCCAGACCCACGCCAGGGAGCCAGCTCCCTGGACCCACATCTTTGTGCGCTGCGCGCTTTTTTCGGGTGGCCGGTACCATGACCGAGGCCAGCAAGAAGCTCGCCACTTGAGAGCCGTCGGTTCCCATCCGGAGAATGGAATCGGAGTCCAGAACGTAGAGATCCCCGTTGAACTGAGTGACACCTTTCCCGGAATCCGTGGGAAGTTGAAAACTCGGGCCTGGAGTGCCGGAGGTTGCCATCTGATGAATCTCGTCGAGCTGTGTGAAGGTGTCGTGGACGTAGTAAAGGTTCCCCTCCAGGTGAGTCAGGCTCCCGGGTTCTGAGCTTGGGATGGGAAGCTGCTGCAAGATGGCACCAGTGGTGCGGCTGATGCGATAGAGAGTTGGATCGATGGAACCGCAGGCGATCCAAAGATCGGTGCCATCGAAAGCGAGGCCCTTTGGAAACTGGCAAGGCGCGGCGAAGGAATCACCTTTTCCAGTCCCGGGGAGAGACTGTTCGATGGTACGAGAAGTGCCGCAGGAGAGCCAGAAAGAACTCCCGTCCCAGGTGACTCCCTCCGGAAACCAACAAGCCCACTCCGTCTGGCCAGTGGTGCTGAGTTCCGCCACCATCACGTCGGCGGTAGCGGGAAGACAGCCCCCGGAGTCATCCACCTGGATCTTGTCGATGCCGTCGGATGCCCCCGCCGCATAGTGGAGCAGGCTTGGATCGTTGGCATCGGCGATGAGGCTTCCCCCGGTTCCATTGCTGTCAAAAGACCAAGTGGGCGTACCCTGGGCTCCCCAAGCTTTGAAGTCGAAGCTCTGTCCAGGAATGACCGTAACGGAGACGGGATCGACGAAGAGGGAACAGGCCTGGAACTCTCCGCTGTAGGTCACGGTTGCACCGCAGAGGGCACCACACCCTGAAATAAACTGGCTGTAAGAAATGCTCCCCTCCACATGAGTCGCAGTGGTAAAGGTTCCGTCATAATTGTCCGTCCCCCCGCCACCGGAAAAAGCTCCCGCCGTATCGATGGAGATGGCACCGATCTTGTTTCGCTCGATGGAGACATTGCTGCAAATGCCACACGAACCGGTGTCAAGAGAATAGGTAAAGCTTCTGACAGACCGGCTGTCCAAAGCTACCACAAGGGAGACTGATTGCCCTTGACTGGTGGTTCCCGTGAAGGATCCCGTATTTGGGACCGCCGCAAAGGAGGGCGACCACACGCCCAACAAGCCCATCACAAAAAAAAGGGTGTTTTTTTTCAGCCCACCGGTGAATTTCGTTGAGGGGCCGCCCCACAAGGACGCCGATGGAGGCGGGGGAGACAGTGGATCAGACGCCGCGGCAGATCCGTGACGAGATTTCCGGCTCCAGGGTATCCACGCAAGGCGGGACATTCCCGGGACTGTGGAATCGAAAGCGTCCGGGCAACGCCTCGCTGTCGCTCGGCGGGTCACGCCGCGCGTTACCCGTAGGTGGTCCGGGGATTCCATCCCCCGTCCCCTGGCAGGGCTCCGCCCTGCACCCACCAGGGAGTTACCTCAACTTCCCGTTGCAACGAAGGGCAACGGGAGCCCAGCCCGCGTTTTTGTACGCTCCGCGTCTTTTTTTGGTTTGGTTGCGTGTCCCGGCTTAGGTGGATGCCCCGGCTCCAAGGGAACGGCAGACGCAACCGCCCTGGCGCTGGTGTGATAGAGATCTGAGAGAACCATGGAAAGAGCCCTCCTGGTTGTGCGCGATTGGAACCTATCAGATCCGGTTTACAAGTTTACGCCCTACAGGAACCCACCGTTCAAGTGCGTGAATCCCGTCCGGCACGCCACCGGCAAGATGCCGGTGCCACCAAGGCGGCGAAGATAATTGTAAAGCAAAAACACGGCATTTTGATAGGTGCCGTGTGATTCAACCGGCGACAACGCCAAACGCACGGGGATCTTTCGGTTCTCGGACCCGGTGGCCGAGGTTCTTTCCATCATGGAGCAAGGCGGCGAGCGCCAGAGTGAAGAACCGACAACTTCACCGTAGGGCATTCAGATCCAATGATCAATGCCCGTGATGGCGGCCAATCCCCGCCGCCCCCCGCCGATAGAAGTTGAAGGCCCGGCCTTTTTTTAGCCAAACCGAGATCGGGCGGTACTCCCTCTGAAACCGAGGAAGCTCCAGGAGCAGCCGGTCACAATCCAGAAGATCGAACGCCTCTTCCGGCGGAACTCCGTCGGTGAGCGGCACTCTGTGTAAAGCAGCCACGCCTGGCAGGATCAGGTCGGGCTCCCTCTCCAGGACAACATCCGGAGCGCAGCGTGAATGGCCGGGAATGAAAGTGACTCCAGGCCTGGAGGAACGGGCAATCTCCGGGTCACAAAGCCCCATCATATCGATGGTTCGGAAGCCGGACTCGTAGGGAATAATCCCCGCCGCGTTCAGGGCGATGACCGTGTCGGGAGGCCAATGGCGCCGAAGATACCGGCCAATTTCATGGCGCTCCCGCTCCGCCCTCCGACGAAGGCCGGCCTGCCGGTATTCCCTGCCTGCCGAGCCGTCGAGGATGATTCCCACCGCCGCAAGAATCGAGGCCACAACCAGCGCCCTCTTCCCCACACTCCACCACCCGATCAAACCGCCCACCACAAGGATCGGCACCAAAGGAAGGCAAAACCGGTAGTAGGGAAGAAAATCGCCCCCCACCGACACCAGATAGATGACCCAGAGCAAGCCCGGAAAGAGCAAGATCCGCCAACGGCGCCGCTGTACGTAGGCGTGATCGCGGGCCCAGTCGGTTTCGGCTTTCTGTTGAGTTCCCCTCCCACCGCCGCTAGTCGCCTCCATCTCCCCCAGCTTCCGCGGAGAATCCCACCGGCCCCGGAGCACCCCGTAAATTACCATCCCCACCAGCAAGACCCATCCAGCGGTCCCCATGATGAATCGGCCCAGATACTCAGCACCCGCCGCCAGCCGATCCAGCCCCAGTCCCCCCTTGGCCACCGCGGTATTGGGAACCCAGGCTCCGTAGAGCACCAACCGAAGCAGCTCCCCCGGAACGAGCAACAACCCGAAAAGGAACCAAGTCCGCAATCTGGCTCGCCAGCCACCTTGGGCGAAGATCAGAGCTCCCGCCACGAAAACCGCGGAATCCAGGCGAACCACCGTTGCCAACGCGCCAAGAAGGGCTGCCCAGCCCCAACGACCTCCTATTCCAGCCACCTGGCAACCCAGAAGCAGGGCAGCCCAGAGCCCGGTTTCCAAACCACTGGTCCCCCACAAGGCCAGGGCGGGAGAAAGGCCCACCAGCAACATGGACAAGGCCGGGACCCAATCGTCAATACGACCTGACCCAGAGCCAGGATCAGTCATCGGTGGCCTGGAGCGCCGACGCGGGAGCCGCCCATGACCAACGTCACCACCCACAAGCCTGGCCAGGCATCCGGTCAAAAAGATGAGCAGGCATCCGGAGGCCAAGCCCAGCCACCAAGATGACGCCTCTACTCCAATTCCCAGGAAGCGCAAAAGAAGCAGGAGCAACAGCCATCCCTGGTTGGTGTACCCCTCCACCGACTCGCCAGGGTTGAAAACCAATCCATGACCGCCGGCGGCATTTTCCACATAGCGAAAGGAGATGTAGGCATCGTCCGTGAGCCAGCCAAAGCGAAAGACGCCACCGGCAAAGACCAGGAGTCCCGCAAGGAGTCCAGCGGGAAAGAGCAGGCTTTTCCGCCTTCCGGGCACGCGACTAGATTCCCCGTAAAGGCCAGAACACACAGACATTTATCTTCTATCCCCGCAGTAGAAGCCAAGAATCACAGACATTTTTTCATCTTGGCAACTCCTGCCTTCCCGAGCCCCATTTTTGCCTACACGCCCGTGATCGTTCTCACGGAATCGGTGGATCTCTATGGGGTTTCTCTGGGATGGAGATCCATGGAGGCTCGGGGGTTTGGCTCCGGATCATCAAACTCCGGGAGATCCAACTGGACGTTGAGTGCCCAGAACATCTCTTGGAAGATCTCCCCCACGAACCTCCCTCCCATAATCAAGGATTCCCTAAAAAGATCCGCGAGCACTTTGGCCCGAGCGTTCACGTGGATTCTGGCTCTCCGCCACCCACGGCCCAGAGTTGTTCCGCCCTGTCCGCAAGCCCAGATAGCGGCAGTCCCAGCCGCCCCCAACCCCCGGGCCGCGGCTGCGACCGCGGCCCGGGAACTGGCGCTGATCGGACCGAGGTTTCTCTTCATGGCACCCGGTTTCCGAGAAGGCCGCTGAAGAAAACCTCGCCGGATTTTTTGCTTCCGACCCTGAGAGGAAAGGCGTGCCAGTGTCCTGAAAACGGGGCCAGGGAAGCGCGAGCGCCGTCTTGCCCTCCGCCTTTTGTTGGAAGGCGACGAACATTCCCGAAGCCAGCCCAACCAACGGTTTGGCAAGGAAGCCCGGCCCCCGCGGAACGATTGGGAGACTCGTTGAAGCCCCTGTCGAGAAGATCTCGCTCCCCGTATTCTCCCGTTGGTTCGGCGCTTAGGGAAATTTTTTATTTTCAGGCGACTCCCTCGCCTCCGGCCCTGGCGGAAAACCTGAGAGGGAGCCACCGCTTTTTTACTTGGCCAAGTCACGCTGCCAAATTCCGTTCTGAAAAATTTTTTAACTGTGGGACCTATCAGATCTGGTTGACAACATCACCGCTGGGGCGGGCCTCCTTCCCGGCTCCGTGCAGTCCGGAGGGCGCTACACCGGCAAGATGCCGGTGCCACCATTTCGGCGAAGAAAATTGTAAAGCAAAAACACGACA
>JAJRTK010000296.1 GCA_024278345.1 bacterium
AGGGGTATCAACGTAAGCCGGGACACCCGCCAAAACCAAGACGCAACGCGTCGTACATGAATGTGGGTCCAGGGAGCGAGCTCCCTGGTGGGTGCAGGGCAAAGCCCTGCCGGGGACCGGGGCCGGAGGCCCCGGACGACCGCCGAGTCACGCGAAGCGTGACCCGCCGAGCGATAGCGAGGCGTTGGCGCTTGCGGTTCCACAGTCCTGGAATTGTCCCGCGTTACGTGGATGCCCGCCGTGGAGTCTCGTCGGTTAACCGGGCAGCGACCATGAAGAACCACATTTTTTGGGGAATCCTCTCTTGCCTTTTCGCCTTAGCCGGGGAACCGGGGCTTTCCGTGGCAGGCGCCAGCGAACCAGGACATGGTCTTCGCTGCTCCACGATACAGCGTTTGGTCCTGTTCCGTGATCTGTTGTCCGCTGCCGGCGGACCCGGACCGTTGGACGCCTGTGCCCGGCCTTCGGCCGTGGGCTTCCACGCCTCCACGACGCTGCCCATCCGCGTCCATTACGCCACCGGTCTTTCGAGCTACGCCGCCAAGGTGCTTGCCGATGCGGAGCTGAGCTGGAGACGTGAAATCGAGGAGATGGGCTTTTTCCAACCCTCAGTCGATGGCCGTGCCGGCGGGAGCGGCGATTTCGATTTCTACGTTCAGTATACTGGAGGTGAGAGCTATTTCTGCTTGGAAGCGGAAGATACCACCACTGCCTGGACCGACTACTATGGCTTCATCGTTCTCTCTTCAGGCTTGGGATCCGGCCTTAGGAAGGCGACGGTGGCCCACGAGCTGAACCATGCCTGCCAGTCCGCCACGGACTGGACGGAGCCCGACATCATCTGGGAAGCCACCTCTACCTGGGTGGAAGAGATGGTTTATGGGGATGTCAACGACTATTTCACGGTCCTGGGGGATTTCCAGAAAGAGCCCTATCGAACGATTTCTTGGGTGACTTACGACACCTATTACATGTACGGGGCTTCTCTTTTTCCCTCTTACTTTTCCCAACGGTTCGGTTCCCTCTATCCAGGTGGTGGAGGGGCGCTCATCGCCGAGATGTGGAGCCGTTCCCGCCAGGAGAATTTCAGTGGGGAGCCGGACTTCCTCGATGCGTTGGATCAAATTGTCCGAGAGCTGACCAACGGCTCGTGGGGACTTGAGGAAGCCTACATGGAGTTCGCGGAGTGGCGCTATTTTACGGCGGGGCGAAATGATGGACGACACTTCTCCGAAGCGGGGGAGTGGGGTTCGGATACGCTGGTGCCCATGCGATACGTGCTACCGACCGCGGCGTTGCCTGTTCAGGGGCAGATCACGACCTTGAAGCCCGAGGCGTTTGGCGCCGATTATCTTCAGCTTACGGGACCGCTGCCTGCGGCGGTGGAGTTTGTGCTCACTCCGGATGCGGCCTCGAACCGTTGGGGTCTTGTCGCCCTAGTGGAGCATTCCGGCCAGGGGAATGTCCGAGTGGTCAGAGCACCCGTAGGGGCGGGAGAAGGGCGGCTGCTGGTGAGTGGCCTGACAACGGCTGCCCAGGTTACCTTCATCGTGGCGAATCTTGGGAACGGTGCCTTCGATCCGGATTCCGGCGGTTTGCAACGTTCGGGTTATTCCTATGCCATTGACCTTGCCGATCCCCTCATTACCGGTATCAAAGGCACATTTTGGATCTGGCTCGCCATGATTTTCGTGGCATCCCTTGCTAGTTCTTGGACCTGGCGGCCGTCTCCTGGCCCTAGAAGTGTGTGCTAAGGAGGCATGAGCGATGAAAACTGGGGCGTTTAGGTGTTTGACGCTGATGGTCGTGGCCTTTTCCACCTTACTTTGTGCCGGAGAACCGGAGAATGACCGTGCGACGCAGACGGTCCAGGGGATCGTCACCCTCCAGGGGGCGTCGGACCACGGGGGAACCCACGTGAGCATCACTCCTATCCCCGATGCGGGAACTCCGTTTTCGTGGGCGCTCCTTCTTGGCCTGCTGGGCTTGTTCGGGATCTATCTCCTTTTTGTGGGTACTCGAGGAGTGGTCCGTTTTCGGCGCTACTCCGGGAGTCGCCCCAGCAGCGGTGCGACGATGTTTTTCGGATTTGGCCTCGGTTGCCTGCTCTTGGCCTCCGCGGCTTGGGCGGCGCTTTCGACTCTTTCCGCCTCCGACGGCTCGTACGGACTCGCGCCCGCAAGCGGAGATTTCGCCCCTGGCAGCTACCGGATCGACTTTTCCCATCAGGGTTACATTTCAGGCAGCATCGTGATTCGGATCGACAGCACTTCCGGAGCCACGGTTTCGGCTCCATCAGTCGAGCTTCTTCCCGAAGGGAACCGCTGTTCCATCTTTCCCGCGGACAATCCCTGGAATACGGATATCTCGGGCTATCCGCTCCATCCCGACTCCGATCTCTTCATCGCGTCTATCGGGTCGGGAGGCCGACTGCACCCCGATTTCGGCACCGTTTGGCAGGGCTCTCCCATCGGGATTCCTTTCGTAGAAGTTCCGCCGGATCAGCCCAAGCTCCCAGTGGAATTCCTGTACGCCGATGAAAGCGATCCCGGGCCCTATCCAATTCCTCCCAATCCACCCATTGAAGGGGGTCCGGATAGCGATGGCGACCGGCACATTCTGATGCTCGACCCGACTGCTTGCACGCTCTACGAGCTCTTTTGGGCCTGGCCGCCCGGTACTGGGGAAAACCCCTTCACAGACCGCTGGTACGCCGGTTCGGGGGCGGTGTTCGATCTGCGGAGCAACGGATTGCGCCCCGATGGATGGACTTCGGCCGATGCCGCGGGCCTGCCCATTTATCCGGGCCTAGTCCGGTATGACGAGGTCGTGGGACAGGGGACCATTTCCCACGCTCTTCGCTTCACCGTGAGCCGGTCTCAGCGTGGTTATATCCATCCGGCGACCCATTTTGCTTCCAACAGTAGCGATCCAGGCCTCCCTCCCATGGGGCTGCGTCTTAGGATGAAGGTTGGCTACGATTGCTCGATCTATAGCTCGGAGGTCCGGGTGATCTGTGCCGCCCTCAAGACCTACGGAATGTTCGTCGCCGACAACGGCAGTGACTGGTATGTGAGCGGAGCGCCGGATTCCCGCTGGAACGACGATGCCCTAGGGGAGTTGAAGCAAATTCCCGGTTCGGCATTCGAGGTCGTCTACACCGGTGAGATCATGACTGGACGGTGAGTGGCCGGTAGGGCGGTTCGTGAACCATCCGCCCTTTCACGGAACCTTTCCCGTGGCAACGACGAAAGGTTGATCCGGGTCCGACTGAGTTTCGATCTCCACCAGGCCAGCTTGGGCAAACCAGTTTTGCAGCTCAGCTTTGGTGACAGCTTGGCCGGCGACGAAATGCTTGAAATAGGCGGCGCTCAGGAGCCAGCCACCCGGCAGTTGCCATCGCCACAGGCGGCAGAAGTTGCGCGCTCTTTGGGCCGTGGTCTCCCGATCCGCTTCGAGGATTCCCACAAGGCCACCGCTTCGGACGACCCGGGCCATTTCAGCAATCCCCCGGGCCGGTTCTGGCCAGTGCTTGATGCTGGCGACACTATAGGCGGTGCCAAACCGATCGTCGGCAAGTTCCAAGGCCATGGCGTTTTGTTCTTGGAAGCAGATGTTTTGGAGGTTCTCCGATTCTTGCCTCTGTTTGGCCCGCTGGATCATCGCCGACGCCAGATCGACACCAAGCACCTGGAGATCCGGCCGCCGCCTGGCAAGGATGCAGGCCACCGGCCCGGAACCGCATCCCACGTCCAGCACTTCGGCTCGCAGCGGGATCTTTGGATCGATTTCGTTGAGCAGTCGGATGTAGAGAGGCCCGATTCCCGCCGCCACGACCTCCTCGTAGAGCGCTGACTCCAGTGTGCCCCAGGAGCCTGTCATCTGGAAGATGTTCATGAAGGCATTTCCAAGCCGGAGTTCTGCTTGACTCCCACGGATATCAACGTAAGCCGGGACACACGCCAAAACCAAGACGCAACGCGTCGTACATGAATGTGGGCTGGGATCCCGTTGCCCTTCGTTGCAACGGGAAGATGAGCGAGCTCCCTGGTGGGTGCAGGGCAAAGCACTGCCGGGGACCGGGGCCGGAGGCCCCGGACGACCGCCGAGTCACGCGAAGCGTGACCCGCCGAGCGATAGCAAGGCGTTGGCGCTTGCAGTTCCACAGTCCTGGAATTGTCCCGCGTTACGTGGATGCCCACTCCCACCAAGGATCATAGGTCATTCGATGGACTGGAGATGACGGAACCCAGGGAGTGCGGGAGCGACAACCCAACCAGCAAATAGAGATTGCGATTCTTTGATGGCGGATGGGCGGAGAGCCCGACAATCCTTACGTCCGGAGGCCCATGACCTGAACCCAGGCACTGGGTTCAGGTCAAGCGTTTTCCCAGGCGCCGCCTGGGAAACTGCCGCAATTTGGAAAATTGCGGCTGAGCGGTGGGCCGGAGGAGCCATGATCGACACCACGGCGGAACGCCGCAGGGCTCCGCTCCTGGAAGGGATCCAGTAGTGAGGAGCTTGAAGCTAAGGAGGCCCCAGGCATCCACCCATCCAAAAACTATGGAAGCAGGCTTGTGGGCTGCTGTCAAGACGTCGGTTGTTTCCAGATCCCAGGAGCCAGCCGAATGATTGTGGGGTGGCTTGGCGACGGAGGAGCGGCTGCGAGCAGCCCGAGGGGAACGCGACCCAAGAAAAGAAGGCGGATCGGGGATGCGAGGCGGAAGAGCATGGTGACGGGTTTATGAGCGCTTCATGAGAATCTTCATGGCGGCCTGGGCCACCTCGTCGGAAAAAATGGTCTCGATGAGTTCAGCCCGTTCCTTGGCGTGATGGGCGGTTTCGATGCGATGGTAGGCGTCTTGCCGGATTTGCCGTTTGGCGATGGCGAAGGTGGCGCTGGGGTTGGCCGTGACCTTTTGGAGCCAGTGGCGGGCCGCAGTTTCGGCCTCATCGGTGAGAACATCGCCAATGCCAAGCTCGAATGCCTCTTGGGGCGTGAGGCGATCCGCTGTGTAGACAAGGCGGCGTAGGGCGCGGGGGCCGATGGCGTCGCGCACGATCTCGAAGGCGAGCCGGGGGAAGGGGACGCCCACTTGGAGCTCCGTGAGTCCCAGCGAATAGCTGCCCTGTTGGAGGGCGACGAAATCGGCGGAGAGTGCCAGGACAAGACCGCCTGCCAGCGCGTGGCCGGCGACGGCTGCGGCAACGGGTTTATTGCAGTAGAAGCCGGCTCCGATTGCTTTGTCCAGAGCGTCAAGAAAGGCGGTGATGCCGTCCGAGCCCAGGCCTAGAACTTCATTGAGATCCAGGCCCGCGGAAAAGCAGCGGCCTTCGGAACGGAGGAGAACGCCTTGGATTGCAGGGTCCCGGGCGGCTCTTTGGAAAGCGCTGGTGAATTGGTCAAAGAGCTCGAGGTTCATGGCGTTGACTTTGGGCCTCTGAAGGATCAGATCGGCAATGCCATGGTTGACGTCAACGCGAATTAGGTCCATTTCCCTTGGGCTCCTTCCGAAATTTACACGTTTGGCGATTGCAGGTTGTCAAGGCTGGAGAAGCCTGTCAAGATGGAACTTAGGTGGGTGCGAATCTCCTGCGCGAAGAGGGTGGCTGGGTCCAATGGCGAGTTCGGCGATGATTGTTGTGGCGTTGAAGAGTGTGGAGGCGATTGAGGCTTTGCTCTTGGCGGTGGTCTTGCTTGCTTTTCACCGGCTTTATCGCCGGGACTACCTGTTGAAGTGGATTTGGAGCTTTATTGCGGCATGTGGATTCTTCGTTGGGCTGGCCGTGATGGTGCCGACGCTGGAGTGGCGTTTGCCGTGGTGGGTGGCCAGTTTCTTCTGGGGACTCCTTCTCTTGGCTGGTTACTGGCAAGTGGCGTGGCTCTGGTCCGGGGCGGTTGAAGCGGTGACGGGAAGCCTGAAGAAGCGTCGGGGGGCTCGGCACCTGCTGGTCGTCTTTTCCAGTGTGGGCCTTGCCACGGGAGTGAGCTTGGCGGTGGGTCCCCACGGGGAATGGTTTCGAGCCTTCGTCGGTTTGGGGTTGCGATCCCTGGTGGCCGGTGGTCTGTTGCTGGCGGCTGGTTATAGCGTGTGGAATGCGCGTTACAAGGCGTCTGGTTTGGGGGGGCTATTCTTGGCCATCGCCTTCTTTTCCTACGGGTTGTTTTTCTTTTGTTCGTTTTGCATGACCATCGCACGGTATGGAATGGGAGGAACTTTCCACGACTTCTCCTATTTGGAGGTTGCTGAAGTCGTTCTCCAGGCGATGCTGGGGCTGGGAATGGTGGTGTGGCTTCTGGATGAAGAGCGGGAGAGGGTGCTCCGGGCCACGGCCGAGCTTGAGCACCTGGCCTATCACGATTCCCTTACGGGGCTTCCAAACCGAGGTTTGCTCTTGGACCGTTTGAAGCTCTCGCTGTCGTTTGCCCAGCGGGGGAACGGGGGCCAGGTCGGGGTCCTGTTCCTAGACCTGGACCGGTTCAAGATGGTCAATGAGTCGTTGGGGCACCGGGCGGGGGATGAGCTGCTCTGTGCGGTGAGTGAGCGGTTGCGTGAGGCGGTTCTTCCGGGCGACACCGTGGCTCGTGTGGGGGATGACGAGTTTTCGATTCTGTTGCCCGGGCTGCGGGAAGCGCGGGAAGTGGAGGTTCTGGCGAAGAAGATCCTCGCCTCATTCAGGACACCCTTCGTCTCATTTGAGCAGGAGCTCTTTTCCAGTGTCAGCATAGGAGCGGCACTTTCTCCCTCCCATGGGGCTGACGCAGCCGCGCTTTTAAAGCACGCCCAGATTGCGATGGTTCACATGAAGAGCGATGGCCGCTCTGGTTATCAGCTCTACGATCCTTCCATGGACCGGGGTGCCTTGGAAATCCTCTCCCTGGAGACGAGTTTTCGCCGGGCGTTGGAGCGGGATGAGTTGATGCTCTATTACCAACCAATCCTCAAGTTGGCGACGGGCCATACGTCAGGGGCCGAGGCGCTCTTGCGGTGGCGCCACGGGACCTTGGGGATACTTGCGCCCAAGGCATTTCTTTCGGCTGCTGAAAACACGGGGCTGATTGTGCCTCTGGGGATTTGGGCATTGCGCTCCGCATGCCGGCAGCTCAGGAAGTGGCGTGACGTTGGCCATGGGGATCTCTGGGTGTCGGTCAACCTTTCGGCCCGCCATTTTCAGGACCCGGAGCTCGTGACATCGGTTCGGGATATCCTAGCGGAAAGCGCGTTGGGACCGGGTTCGCTTGTTTTGGAGATCACTGAAAACGTCGCCATGTACAACCCAGAGGTCAGTTTGAGCGTGCTCCATCAGCTCAAGCAACTGGGAGTCCAGATAGCCTTGGACGATTTTGGCACCGGTTATTCTTCGTTGAGCTATTTGAAGGACTTCCCTGTAGACAAACTCAAGATCGACCAGTCTTTCGTCCGGCACCTGGAGCGGACAGGAGAGAGATCCATCGTTGATGCCATCGTCAAGTTGGCGCATAGCCTGGGAATCGAGGTAGTGGCGGAAGGCGTCGAGACGAGGGAACAATCGAGTTTCCTCAGGGAGCACCAGTGCGACGAGATCCAGGGATACCTTCTTAGCCGCCCTGTTTCGCCTGGCGATTTTGAGCGGCTCATCATGACTTGATCCCATTCTGGCGAGTGCGATCGTTTGCAATCCGGTGGCCGTTGCCGGATCATCATTTTGGGAGATCGGTGGCGCTGGAATCTGAACGGACTCTAGAGCATGAACTAAAATTTCCGAACTGCTTTGATTCGGCTCAGTGCAATGACGACGAGAATTGGAAAGTACGAGATCTTGGGCCAGCTTGGCGCCGGAGGTATGGGCGTCGTCTATCGGGCCCGAGACACGACTCTCGATCGCTTTGTCGCATTGAAGGTCTTGCGGCAAAAGTTGCGGGCGGGGGACAATGCTCGCAAACGCTTCCTCAATGAGGCCCGGGTCGCGGCGGCGCTGACCCATCCTAACATCGTGGGCATCTACGAGCTGGGGTTTCAGGAGGATCAGCCCTTCATCGCCATGGAGTATCTGTCAGGACGGGACCTGGGAGAGCTCATCGAACGAAGGCATCCTTTGAGCCTACGCCAGAGAGCGGGGATTGCGCTGCAAGTCGCCCGCGCTCTGGAGCATGCCCATTCCCATGGTGTCATTCACCGGGACGTCAAGCCGGCCAATATCCGCATTCTCAAGAACGGCCTTGTGAAGCTGATGGATTTTGGCATTGCCAAGGCCACTGGAGAGCTTCTGCCAGGCCTGACCACCACCGGGGCTGTCATCGGCAGCGCCCTCTACATGTCCCCGGAGCAAGCACGGGGCGAGACCCTGACCCCGGCCTCGGACATCTTTTCGTTTGGCGCCGTTGTTTACGAGATTCTTACAGGGCGCCGACCCTTTGCCGCTGACAGTATTGCGGCGGTCATCTTTCGCATTCTGGCGGAGGAGCCGCCACCCCTCACTCCAGAGCAGGCCACTCCAGAGCTGAAACAGCTTGTCAAACGATGTATGCACAAATCGGTGGGCCAGAGGTTCCAGAGCTTTACACCCATCATTCGCATCCTCCAGAGCATCCGTCGTCAGATCCCCAGGAGCAGCGGGAATAAAGATCTCCTGCCGCTGGGGCGAGCGGTGGGCGAGCGAAGACGGGATGGATCGATTACCGACACCAGTGGCAGGGTTCTCCTGGGTTCGCTGTCGGAGACCATTGAGCTTCAGGACGAGAATCCCGTGGACCTTGGGAGGGAGCCTTCTGGAGAGATGCTCGCCCTTGCAGAAGATGGGGGCGATGCTTCTCCTACCGGCCAGTCGACGATGTCCAGGGAATCCCTGCAATCGACGGACATGACCACAAGCTTGCGGGTTCCGGTGGCCTCTACGCCAGCAAGCACGAATTCCTCGCCTGCTCTTTCCAGCGGTGGCCGCCCATCCGATGGGAACAGTGGGGCCTCTGAGCAAACGGACCGCCCCGACCTGGCAAGTGACTTTGAGCTCAACATCCCGGGGAAGGGTCTACTCAAGCGCGTTCGGCCGGCCTCCTCAGCCACCGACTCGGCGTTGCTGCTGCGGAAGTTCCGCCCCCTCGATGCCCATGACCCTGCCCGGTCGCAACCGAACCGCCGGTTTGGCTTTTTGGGGGTCCTTTTGGCCGTCGTCAGTGTGGGGATCTTCGCGGGAGTCGGCGCCAGTTGGTTTTTGGGAAGCGGGGGCGTGTCGAAGCTGTTGGCTCGGTTCGGTGTTGCCGACAAGCGCGTGGAGCCCACTCCTGTGCCGCGGCCACCAGTCGTACTGCCGCCGTCGAGTCAGCGTTCGCCTGTGGCGGTTGCAACGGCTGTCCCGACGATCAGAGTGGCTCGGCCCACTCCCACGAAACTGGCTCCAACCAGCTTGCCGGGGAGTTCTAGAGGGCCTACGAAGCGGGGATCTGGGGCGCTGCAACAAGCTTTCCCAACGCCAGCGGGACGTCAGGCTACTCCATTGCGGGCGCCCCTGGTGGCATCTCCCACGGGGAGTACACAGGCGGCTCATACGGCGACACCACTCTTGCTCACACCAACCCCGGCAGGCCGGACCATGGGGCAGCTCATCGTCCAGACCGAGCCTTGGGCCTATTTTACTCTTGACGATGAGCCGACTCAGTACGAGACACCCGCCGGAATGGACTTAGTGGCCCAAACTTATAGGATCAAGATTTTCCGTGACGGATATCAAAGCATCGAACGTCACGTGATCGTTGAAACGAACCAGATCAACACCCAGCGCTACAAGTTGCTGAAGCTCGAAAGAGGGGCAGTCACCATTATGCCCCAGGGGCCTTCCTGGGTCTACTTCCGCATTGACGGCGGGAAGGTCAAGACAACGCCCCATGCCCCACTGGAGCTTTCGGCTGGTATGCATACCGTAGTGGTTTCCCAGAAAGGCTACAAAAAGGTCATCCAGCGCTTCGAGGTCCAACCAGGCAAGCAGCAAGAAGTTTGGATTCCAATGGAGAAAGAACCATAGCCGGAACCTCGTCAACAAGAGGGAAAGTTGGGATCGTTCTTTGTCTGGCTGGAAAGTAGCTCGTGCAGGCGCTACCCTGCATCCCAAAAGAGGAAAGACAAAAACCTGTTTGCGATGAGTTCTACGGTAACGACGTTTCACTGAGGAGGGATCGATGTCCTG
>JAJRTK010000297.1 GCA_024278345.1 bacterium
AGAAGAAGGCTGGCGGCGTCGAAGTCATTTCGGGCAGCCCCGAGGAAGCGGCCAAGGGCCTTGTAGAAAAGCTCGTCAAGGAAGCCAAGGTCCTGTAATTGAGCTGCCATGCGGTCCGCGGCGTGGACCGCGGACGTTGCGAACGACGTGTAGAGCCGGCGCGGAGAAGATCTGGCCGGCGCCATAGACACGCTAGAATTGGAGCGAACAAGTGAGCGACAAGATACTGGTCGTTGTGGAACACCAAAATGGGCAAGTGGGCCGAATGACGTGGGAGAACGTCGCCCTTGCCCAAAAGCTTGGGGCAGCCCTGGGAATCGGCGCCGGGGCGCTGGTTTTGGGAAGCGGAGCAGAGGCTGTAGCCCGGGAACTCGCCACGAAGAAGCTCGCCGAGGTATTGCTCGTGGAGAACTCCCACTTGGCCACGATGACTCCCGAGGGTTTCATCAAGGCGATTTCTCAGGTCGTGGAGCAGGAGAGCCCGCGATTCCTGGTCTTTGGCCAGAATTCCATGGGCCTCGATCTCGCTGCCCGCCTTGCGGCGAGGCTGGACCGTGCCTGCGCTACGGATGTCAATGGCTACCGGGTGGAGGATGGCAAGGTCATCTTCACCAAGGGCGTCTACTATGGGAAGCTGTTGTCGGATTTGGAGTGTCAAGGGGATGCGCCTCACGTGATTTCCACGGCTCAAGGGGCCTTTGTGGCCGATGATGCCGAGGCTGGTGAGGCGCCCATCCGCCAGCTGAACGTGACGCTTGCCGAAGAGGACATTCGCCGGAAGGTGCTGGGCCTCATTTCTCAGATGAAAGGCGGCGTCGATCTCACGGTGGCGGAAGTCATTGTTGCCGGTGGCCGGGGCCTTCAGAAGCAGGACAATTTTGGGATGATCGAGGATTTGGCCGCTGCCCTCGGGGCGGAGATTGGTGCTTCCCGTCCCGTGGTTGATGCCGGTTGGCTGTCGCGGGAGAGGCAGGTGGGATCGTCGGGACAGGTGGTGAGTCCCAAGCTATATATCGCCGTGGGGATTTCCGGGGCGATGCAGCACCTTGTGGGCATGAAGGGCTCCAAGGTCATCGTGGCCATCAACAAGGATCCCAACGCGCCGATTTTCGACGTGGCCCACTACGGCATCGTCGATGATTTGTTCAAGGTGGTTCCGGCGCTGACGGAGGCGATCAAGGCCCGGGGTTGATAGGCCCGTGGCGACCGGGAAGGAGCCGGGGTAAAGCGTCAGGCCGGATCTTGACAGACACCAAAATCGGTGGCAGAATTCGCCTGCGCCGCGGTTGTGAACATCAGTTCGTTTCTGAAGAAAGGTGGGGATCCGTCAAACCGGGTTTGCAACTTCAGCGTGACACCAGGAAGCCGGGACGGCGCTGCACAGGCATGATGCCTGTGCAGACGGCGCGGGGAATTGTAAAGCAGAAACACGACGATTTGATGGATCCCGAAAGGTGTCATGTTATGTTGACCTTCAGAAAGCCGATACCTACCACGTTGTTTTGGGTGGCCTTGGTCCTTCCGGCTTCGGCTTTTGCTCAGAACCGTGAGCAGGCTCGGTCGCAAGAACAAAAATCCTTTCAGTTACAGTCCGTTGCCGAACGTTACGCTGATGTCGCTATCCGTTCCTTGGAACTGGTTCCGATGCCCAGTGCTCAAATTGATGGACAACCGGCTCCCTATCAGCTTCGTGTGACGATAACCAATCTTACTTCTTCGGTCATCGAGCGTGTTCACTTGAAAGTCGAGGTTTGGCGTCCTGACAAAACGCTTCGAAGTTTCTTGGGGTTTTCCGTTGGAAATCAGTTGAAGCCTGCCAAAGAAACCTATATCGCGATGCTTGTGCGTGGCATTGAATTGGAAAACGGTGATGTCGTCCAGGTTGGTATATGGGATGATGTTCAGTTTGAGGCCATGCGGAGCCCTCTTTCATGTCAAATATACTGTGACCTTTGCGAGGCGCGAGCAATGAGAATATGCGGTGGCAGTGGAATTAATAGCTATAGCTGCTCGTGCGATGGTAATAACCGAAGATGCTCCTTTAGCTGTTTTCCTCCACCCCTGTGATTTCCTTGTGGCGCCTGGATGGTCCGGGCCTTTTGGGGGAGTTCGGGGCCAAGTCTGAAATGAGCCCATCCGGGTCGGTGCCGCCTCACGGCCAGATTGCATCGTCGATGATTTGTTCAAGGTGGTTCCGGCGCTGACGGAGGCGATCAAGGCCCGAGCCTGATAGGCCGGTGGCGGTCGGGAAGGAGCCTGGGAAACGCGTCGAGACAGATCTTGACAGACGCCAAAATCGGTGGTTAACTCCTGTTCGTTGTGAGCGAGAATAGCTCAGCTGGTAGAGCACAACCTTGCCAAGGTTGGGGTCGCGGGTTCGAATCCCGTTTCTCGCTCCAGTTTATCTAGGAAGACAGGTCCCGTGGGCCTGTCTTTTTTTTGTCGGGGCTGTTGCGGAGGCGGAGCTCCTCCCGTTTTCTAGGGAGCGGGAACTTGTGGCGGGCCGCCGGTTTGCCATTTGCGCGCCAGCTCTCGGAGTTCATCGATCCGGCGGTTGGCGGCGAGGCTTTTTCTGAGATGCCCGCTGGCCTCAAGGCGGTGGATTGCCTTTTTTACAAGGGCATGGGCTTCTTCAGGAAGACCCGATATCAGGATCGGTAAGGCCAACTTGGAGAGCACGGCCACATTGAGGTCACGGTAAGGAAGGAGTCTGACGATTTCCAAGGCCGCCCGGGCCCGGGCTTTGGGCGATGGCTCGAAGGCGAGGAGCTCTTGGAAGATGTCGAGCTTTTCCCGCGGTCCGATGGTAGGACGTTGGCCCAGGCCGTGGAGGATTTCCAGGGCTAGGGATACGCGGTTTCGGCCCGCCAGCATTCGTGCGTATCGAAGTAAAACCCAGCTCGGGGGACTTGGGTTGGCCGTCAGTTTTTCGAATTCCACAAGGGCTGGAGCGACCAGTCCCGAGCCAGCCAAGAGCTCCGCGTAGATAACCTGATCTTCTAGGGAGGCATCGAGGATGAGCTGTCCGAGCAGGGCCGGGTTGATGCTGATTCTTCGAAGGGCGTGGAAGAGCCGGGGCAGGAGTGACGGCCGGATCCCCACGGCGATTCGGAATTCCTTCGCCGCCAGATCTTGCCGGCGGAGGTCGAGCCAGTTGTGGCCCGCGGCGATCCGAATCAGGGCCGATTGGGGTTGGAGCCTTTCCGCCCAGGCGAACAAGCTGGAGGCCCGTTGAGGCCGGCCCCGGTATCGGGAGATCTCCGCCAAGCGGTAGAGAGTCCAGGCGTCAGTCGATCCCCGGGTCAGGATCTCCAGGAGCGGTCGTTCCGCCCGAAGAACGCCTCGATCCCGGGCGATCCGCGCCCAGCGGAGCTCCAGATCCGACAAGCGGTGAAGCGCTTTTTCGGGCCAGAAGGCGAGCTCGGTGGCGCCTTGGTAGCGATCAACTGCCCGGGGCCACTGGAGATGCCGTGCGAGGTCGTCCCCTGCCGCAATGTAAAGTTCCGAAGCCAGGCTTTTCACGCCGATGATGAAGAGAAGAGTCGCCACCGTCCAGGCTGCCGCCTTGGCCATGGGTCCCGGTAGCCTTGGTGCTCGGTTCTGGATAGAGAGTCCACCTCTCTGCTGGCATTGACCGGAAGCCGCCAAAAGAAGTGCCAGCCAGGGCAACAGCCGGAGTGTGGCTGTCTGCTGGGATGGCGCAACCGCCAGGCTTCCCAAGACCACCCACAGAGATGCGCGTCGTTGCACGGGCCAGATGGAGCGCAGGAAAAGTGCCATCAGCCCATACCCGATCCACCCGTGGTCCAGCAGGAAGAGCGTGGCAGGGGATAATTCCGCTGGTGGCGAGAGGCTGGAGAGGGCCTGATCGCCAAGGAAGGAAACAGAGTAGACCCCCGGCCCGAGCCACGGATGGGCCGCAAGATCTTGAAGGCCGGCGACCTGGACGCGCCACCAGCCATCGAGCTGTTGCAGAGCCCGGATGGCGGAGTCGTCCGAGAAAATACGTGGATCGAGAATCCCAAGAAGAACCAGATGCCCGGCGACAACGAGCAAAGGTGTCCACTGCCCGAGCGCCAGGACTCGTCTCCCGGGACGATGCGCTGTTGCCCGGAGAGCCTGGGCTCCGGCCAGTAGGGCAGAGAGCATCCCCATGAGCACCAGCGAGGGCGAGAGAGTCCCATGGACGACTGGCGAAAGAAGGAGAAAAGCCCAGGCCACAAACTGGATGGCACTCCGATTCGGGCCACTCCGGAGCCAGGCGATGCTGGCCAGAAGAACCGCTGGAAACCCGTCCTGCATCAGCCCCGCAAAGTGAATGATGGAGGCAGCCACCGATAACCCTGCCCAGAGCTCGGGGCGGGAGGCGCCCGTGATGACTTGATTTTTCGGGTATTCCGGTTTCCATGGGCCCAGGACCAGGACGGCCGCGAACAGAAGCCACGGGACCATACCGGTCCACCAGATCCGTGGCCAAGAGAGGAGGAGCCCCGACGGCAGTAGAAGAAACAGGAGGAGCGGCAAAAAGGCGCGAGGGGAAATCGAGACTTGCGAGGCCGAGGAAAAAGGGAGAAGGAGTAGGGCAAAACCCAGGAGGGCGGAAGGATAGAGAGCCACATCGGGAGCGATCAGGAGCCAGGAGACCACGGCAACTTCCCGAAGCCCCACTGGGAGTTTTCTCCGGGAGATGTTCCAGGCTTGGACCAAGCCCGGGATAGGTCGGGGAGCTGTCCCCCCGTCGGCCGCGTGAGAGGAAGTCAGGTTCATGGGTGGTGCTTTTTGCCCTCAAGGCTTGAGGCTACCTGACTTGCGGGGGCCTCCGGGGCCAGCCACTGAGGAAGCGGCGCATGGTGGGGAAGGAGAAGCTCGGTCTCTGGAAGGGTGGCGCGGTTGAGAATTCGTTCCAGATCCTCCACGCTCACCGGTCGCGCCGCCGAATTTTTGGGCAGAAGCTCCATCTGCACCAAGATCTGGTAGGGTGAATCAGGTAGATTCCGATTCCGCATTCGGTATTGGAGTCCCAGTATGGGAACTAAAAAGCGCGCCAATTCCCTGTAAGTCACGGACGCACTATCATTCTTAGCACCTTGTGCGATCTCGGCCAACAGGCGGTTCCCCTGTTCCGCTTGCCCAAGGGCGTGGTGTCCGAAGAGTTCCAGGGTTTCCCGCGAGGTTTTCGCCTTCGGAGGATCGGCGCATCGGGGTGTAAGAACGGCGAAAAGTCCCAACAAAAGGCCAAGGCGCCCCAAGTTCCCGGCCTTTCTTCTTGGCTGGAAGAAGAATCGGGACCGATCAAATTGTCGTGTTTTTGCTTTACAATTTTCTTCGCCGAAACGGTGGCACCGGCATCTTGCCGGTGTAGCGTCCTCCGGGCTGCACGGAGCCGGGAAGGAGGCCCGCCCCAGCGGTGATGTTGTCAACTGGATCTGATAGGTCCCGAAGAATCTGGCCGTCGCTCTTTTGGGAATGGCGGTTTTCATGAACATCACCCCGGAATTTTACCCGCGCCGGTTCCAACGAAGAAAAAAAGACGGGCAAGCCATTGACTTAAACCCGTCTGTTTTCTGGATTCCCCAGAGTGCCGAGACCCAGAATCGAACTGGGGACACGAGGATTTTCAGTCCTCTGCTCTGCCGACTGAGCTATCTCGGCACTTGAATGGGCTATCTGATACCAGCCACGACGGGGCTTGTCAAGTGGGAAGGCGTCGTACTAGTTTGCCCCAAAATTGGATTTCCGTCGCGAAAGTGAGCCGTGGGGTTGTGATTTGGCTCCAAAGGCGAGAAAATACAAAAAGAGGATCCAATTGAAGAATGCTTTTTAGCGTTGAGATTGACCGGCGGCGGTAACCTTGTGAAGCTGGCGCCCCGATTCGGCGCGATTCCAGTGCGGACGACCCGGAGCAGGTTCGACAGGGGATCGGTTTGGGAATTCACGGCTCCATTTCGACAATGGCCCTTCCCGATGTCTTCCAGTGGCTTGGACTGGGGGCAAAGAGGGGAGTTTTGCTCGTTGACCGTGGGAATACCACGCTCCAAATCTTTTTTGAACCCGGTGGTGTCATCGATCTCCAGGAAAAAGCGGAGGTGACGGCTTTTCTTGGTTTTTTGGAGCGGAATGGCTATTGGACCAACGTGGGCGGGCAGTCCGCTGATCTTGTTGGCCTGTGCAGGGAGCTCCAGCAGCCCGGAAGACTTCGCCTGCAGGGTGCAAGCTCCGTTTCGGGTGTCCAAGCGTTGGCGGAGGTGGTCGATACTTACTTCGGTGAGAGGATACTCGATCTCTTTGCCTGGAGCTTCGGAGATTTCCAGTTTCGGGCGAACATGGCCCCCAGGCGGCGGCTCTTGTCAGCACCCATCGCCCTCGACAGATTGATGATGGACTGGGCGGATCGAAGCCTCAGCGTGGACAAGTTTCGTGAGGTCTTCAAAGACAGCGCGGAAGTGAAGATCATGGCGACGCCGAACGCCGCCTATTACCGCCCCTTGGATGGGTTCGAAGGGCGGATTCTTTCCCTTTGCCGCTCGGAGCAGAACCTCCTGGACTTAGCCATCAGTGCCGGACTCAGCGAGTATGAGACACTCACTCGTCTTGGGCGTCTACTGGAATGTTCGGTCATCCGGGTTTCCAACGGTCGGAGTCACTCCTCTGCCCGTGGTAGCGGCCCTCCCGTGGGGAGTCAAACGGGCTCGGATTCCGGGTTGCTCTTAGGGGAGCAGCGGTGGGCGGAAGATCCGGAGAGTGACGGACCGCCCGGTGCTGGCGCTGCTTTTCCGGCCGGCGGCTCCGAGAACAGCGAGCCTCGGGAAACAGTAGAGGCGGCGGATTCACCGGCAACTCCATCGGTGGTGCTCAATGGCCCAACCGACGAGGAGCGCCAGAAACTCTTGGCCGACGGGAAGCAGCAGCTTCAGACGGCTTTCCTCGATGAAGTGGAATCGGCGGGAATCGGTCCGGACACAACTCCGTCCATGGCCATCCGCTTCGATGACGTTGCTCTCTTATCGCTGAACTTGTCCGCGGATGAGGGGTTTCTTCTTTCTAGAGTCGATGGACGGACAACGATCCGGCAGCTCGCCACGGTCTGTGGGATCCCAAAAAGCCGGATCGTTGGACTCGTGGTGGGTTTGTTTGGAAAAAAAGTTCTGTCGGCTCCCGTGGGGCCCCGGACCATCGACGCGAGCTTCATCTCTGGCCTTGTGCGGATGGTTCAGGACAGGTTTGCTCCAGTTTCGTCGCGGGATACTCCGGGCCGGGGAGGATGCCCGGCTTTGGAGTTCGCTCCTCTGAAGTTGGGCCAGCAGGAGAGGTCTGGATCTCTGGATGTGGCGGTCGCGAGTCCCACGGCTTCCACTGGAAAGACCGACGAGAAGGAAAAGCCGGAAGGTAGCCTTCAAATCTCCGAGCTGGAAGATCCCGAGTTGCCGCCACCCGGACCTGGCGTCGCCCCTTCCAAGGAGGGAGGCGATTCCTCTTTGGATGAGCCCACTGGAACCTCGGGCGGATCTCTGGAAGCGATGCTGGAACAGGGCGGGATTTTCGACGAGAGCGATGGCTTGTGGGACGTGCAGACGCTGGCTGCTGACTCCAGGCAAGAAGAGCTAAGGGCAAAGCTCTTGGAAGCCGCGGAAGTCTCCGACGAAGAGAAACAGCAGCAGCCCGAGTCGTTGACCGATCTTGACCTGGCCTCAAACTTCCCCGCTGAACCGGATTTGGGCGCGGAAGGAACTCAGCGCAGCCAAGAACCAGATGGCCAAAAATCCAAAATCATCGATGCCACGGCCCAGAGTTCGAGCTTGAAGAGCCCAGACCAAAATTCGCCGTCGGGAGATGCTGACCCAAAAGAAAGGAAGCCCACTGCTACCCCAGATACGGCCAAAACTGTGCAACTGGACCCAAGCAACGACAGTTGGAGTGCCTCGGGAACTGCCCCGAGACAGACTGAAACGGAGATGATTGCCGAACTGGAGTCGGCTCCCGATCTGGAGGCCGTCCTGGGGCCCGCCGAAGTCGTCTTTGATGTCGATTCCAGTGACTTCGAGGATCTGGAGCTCGCCGCGGAGCCTGTCACTGCCGAGCAAGATCGAACTGAACACACCGATTACCTGACCGCCAGTGAGTTGGCGGAATGGGCGGAAGAGGCCGAACGCGAAGTCGAAGGGAATTCCGCCGCGACATTGGCCGCCGCCGAAGCGGCCAAGCAGGCCCGTCTGGCTCACAGGGTGGAGATATCCCGCCTTCGCTGCAAACAAGGTATGGCGGCGCTAAAATCGGGGCGGATGGCCGAGGCTTTGGAAGCTCTCAGGGAGTCGGTGGATCTTTGCCCGGAAAACCCCGTCTATTGGGCAAGTTTGGCCCAGGCTCATCTCATCGACGGGAGCGATCTGCCAGAGGCGGAGCGCTGTTGCCGGCAAGCGATGGAGACCAACCATTGGGATCCGCGCCTCTATCTGCTTCTGGGCCGGATCCAGCAGAAGGCGGAGCGTCCCGATCTGGCGGCTCAGTCCTATTTTAGGGCCCTTGAGCTCGATCCAGCCAACGCCAAGGTGCATGAAGCGCTCCAGAGCCTTCGTCTGGCCTGATCGGCCTTTGGCGAAGATCACGACCTGGACTTCAGTGGGGATCAGGGAAGCCGTTTGATGATCACCAGGCTGGCGTCGTCGCTAAAAACCCCGTTGGGGCTCCATTCGCTGGCGGCAAGAAGCAGCTCGTCAAGAATTTTGCGGGCCGATCTCGGGTCCTTGGGCTTGACATGTTCCAAGATTCCCGATTCGCTGAACTCGTGGTGCCTTGGGCCTGCCGATTCCGTGATTCCATCGGTGTAGAGCACCAAGACGGAGCCGCGATCCACGTGGATGAAGCCTCGCTTGAAAGGCATGTCTGGCATGGGTCCCAGGATTGGGCCTCCGATTCCAAGGCTCCGCGTCGATTCCGGCATGATGAGGAGTGGGGGAGGATGTCCGGCATTCACGTATACGAAGTTCCCGTTGGATTCGAGCTCGGCGTAAAAAAGCGAAATGAAGCGGCTGGAGATCGTGCTTCGTGAAATGATGCGGTTGAGCTTCTGGAGCATTGGCACCATTTTGAGCTGGAGCTCCGTACCCATTCTAAGCCCGATGACCACGTCTCGCACCTGCAGAGCGGCCGGGAGCCCATGTCCCGTGGCATCGCCGATGGCAAGCCCCAGAAGATCCGGGCCAAGGGGATAAAAATCGTAAAAATCGCCCCCAACGATTTCTGCCGGCAGCGAGACAGCCGCGATGTCGAAACCGGGAAAATGGGGCATTGCTCTGGGCAGGAGGCTTTGGTGGATCTCCCGCGCCTGGTTCATGTCGAAGTTCAGCTTGTCCCAAAGCAGCCGGTTGTGGAGAGTCTTCTGGATCGCCCGAAGCCAAAAGGCCAGTTGATCCCTGGGCGCCCCCGCCGAAAGTCCGAACGCCAAGAGCTGCCTCGGTCGGGTTCGCAGGATCATAGCCGCCGAACGCGGACCTCCCAAGCGCGTCTCCAGAGTCTGATCCAGCCCCTTGACGTCTCGATCAAAAATGTAGAGACCATGGGCCAACAGAAGAGAAATCCCCCGATAATTCTTTGGGAGTGCCAGCCCCTCCAGCTCTCCTTCTTTGGAACCCACGTCCAAAACCAGGCGGAATGCTCCATCTTCCTCCTCGTAGAGCCGGCCATTGATGATTCCAAGATCCTCGCCGAAGCTTGCCACCAGCTCACGAAGCAGGTCAGGAACCAGATCTTCGATCTCGCTCGCTTCAATGTGCCCCAGTAGCCGGGCCAACCGCCCATAAAATCCCGTCGTCTCCCGGTCCAATGTCTTCCTCGTCAATTCAGGTGTGTCGCCCAGTGGCGAAAAGCCCGTGCGGACCCTATATTCTCTTTGCCGGATTCTCTTCGTGCCAACCCCGAGCCCTTGGAACCGTTCCCGGGAAAGTCCTTTCCGGTCCTATTCCCCAACCCGTAGCAAGAGCGTGGCCACCTGCCTGGAGCTCGAGCACGGTTTGCCGGCGTCCAGTTTTCGCGACGCCATCGGTGAGCCCCCTGTTTCTTCTTTGGGTTGGCTTCCGCAACCATCGCTCGCGGCCGCTGCGCGCTGGTCGCCTTTCAACTTCTCTGGTAGGCACCCTTCACCCCTCTAACACCGCCACTGACCTATGCCAAATGCACGAATCAAAAGGACGATTGGAGTCTTCACCGGAAAGCGGCCAGGACCTCTGGTCCTCTGTACCGCGGCGATCCACGGCAACGAGCCTGCCGGAATCCATGCGCTGCGCCGGGTATTCCGATGGCTCCGCCGGGAGAAACCATCCTTTTCCGGGGAGTTCGCCGGGTTCGTGGGGAATCTCCAGGCACTTCGCCGAGGCGCCCGGTTTGTCGCCAAGGATTTGAATAGAACGTGGTTTCCCCGGCGGATTGACGAGCTCAGGGAATTATCCGGTAGCCACGGGCTCCTGGACGAAGACCGGGAGCAAAAGGAGCTCTTGGATTGCCTTGATGAGGCCATTGCCGGAGCCACGGGGACTGTTTACTGTCTGGATCTCCACACGAGCTCCGCCGAGGGGGCCCCTTTTATTTGTATGGGCGATACCCTCAAAAACCGGGCGCTTGCCCTGGACATACCGGTTCCCATCATCCTGGGCATCGAGGAGCATATCGAGGGAGACTTGCTCTCCTATTTTTCCGATTGCGGATATGCCACCGTCGGATTTGAGGCGGGCCAGCACGAAAAGGCCGGTTCCGTCGATAATCACGAATCGGTGATCTGGCTCAGTCTCATTTCCGCCGGCTGCCTTCGCCGGCAGGATTTGCCCCGCTACGACACCTATCGCCAGAGGCTCAAGGATCAGACCCGCGGGCTGCCCCACGTCGTGGCCATGCACCACCGCCATGTTGTTCAACCGGAAGATGATTTCGCCATGAAGCCCGGCTACCGGAACTTCCAACAGGTCCGACCCGGAGAAATCTTGGCCACCCACAGGCATGGCACCATCACCGCCAAGGAACGGGGAATTCTCCTCTTGCCCCTCTACCAGAGCAGCGGCAACGATGGATTCTTCCTGGCTAGGCCCGTCAACTGGCGCTGGTTGGCCCTTTCGGCGGTCTTGAGGAAAAGCTCGCTGGCCAGATTCGTGCGCTACCTTCCGGGAATCCAAGTCTGCCCGGATCGCCCCGAGACCCTCCTTGTGAATCCTGCCGTTGCCCGATGGTACGCCACCGAGCTCTTTCATCTCCTGGGATACCGCCGGCACCGGCGCGGCCCCGAGGGAAGAATCCTCGTCAGCCGCCGCCGCGACGACTGATGGCGGTCTGACCGCCAGCCAATCCCAGGCCTCCGGATATGGCGACGACCTCACGGAAGCGACACCGATGGGTTCCAGTGGCGAAGAGTTTCGAGCAACGCCAAACCAGGTTCGGAATGGCGCGGCGAATTCCTCGTTGTGCTTTGGACACGATTGGACTATAATTTCCACCTCTCGCCCGGATCCGATGACTCGAGGGTACAATGAGCACGACTGCCATGACAGTCCAGGACGTCGCCGCCTACCTGAACATCGACCCGAAGACGGTCTACCGGATGGTGAATCGTGGGGACCTCCCCGGGTTCAAGGTAGGCGGGGTTTGGCGGTTTCAGCGCGAAGACATCGACGCATGGATCGCGAAG
>JAJRTK010000298.1 GCA_024278345.1 bacterium
GCCCTTTGTTGCAACGGGAAGTTGAGCGAGCTCCCTGGTGGGTGCAGGGCGAAGTCCTGCCAGGGGACGGGGGACAGCGTCCCCGGACGACCGCCGAGCAGCGCGAGGCACCGCCCGGACGATTGGTATTTCCACAATCCATGAAGTGTCCCGCTTTACGTGGATGGCCGAGGAGCTCCACTCATTTCCATTGGCGGGACCTATCAGATCCGGTTGACAAGTTCACGCCCGAAACGAACCCACCGTTCAAGTTCGTGAATCCCGGCCGGCCCGCCACCGGCAAGATGCCGGTGCCACCAGTGCGGCAGTGCGGACTGTAAAGCAGAATCGTGTGGATTTGATAGGTTCCCCATTGGCGACACTACCGGTGATAAAATACTTGGCCATCGGTGGTTTTTGGGGCTCGATGGCCGGAAACTTCTACAAGCTCTTCCCCGTCTTCTCACTACCGCGATGGTCCTTCCTGAAGGATCTCCCGGTACCAGGTTTCGAGGGTTTTGGTGAGGGAGCAGATGTCGAACTTCCGCCGGGCATTGGCACCGGCTTCGATGCTCATCACGCGGGATTTTTCCGGATCTTGAAGCAGGCGAAGCGTCTCGCGGGCCAAGGCCCCGGCATCCCCTTCCGCCACAAGGATCCCCGTTCTTTCGTGGACCATCACCTCGTCCACTCCGGGATGGTGGAACGCCACGGCGGGGATTCCCGCCGCCTGCGTCTCTTTGAGGATGTTGGGAACCCCTTCCGTCCGCCCATGGGACAAAGTCGTAGTGGTGAACCAGTGGACGTGGAAGCGAGGAAGAGATGCAAGGAGCCTGGAATGGAGGACTGCCCCGTGCCACCGAACCCGTCGCGCAACGCCTAGCTTCCGGGCCTTCTCTTCGAGGCGGCGGCACTCTGGACCCTCGCCGAAGATTTCGTAAGTGGCGTTGGGCACGTCGTCCAGTAACATCCGGAAGGCCTCCAGCCCGAAGTGTAGTCCCTTGTACGGCTCCAGGCGGGCGGCCGAAAAAATCCTGAGAGAGCCCTTGGAAACAGCACCGGTGCCCTCTGCCCGAAAGGACAAGGGCCTCGAGGAGGCCCCGGGATCCCGCGGAAGATGGAAGCCCGGAAACCGGGCGACGCCCCCGGGCAATCGGCCGGCTGAAGCGCGAAAAGCGGCCTCCGTGCGGCCCGAAGCAACGCCCCCACCACGTCGGTGATCGGGTCGAGGTGCCGAAGCTTCCGCGCCACGTGGAACAAGGCTTCCCCAGACTCGGTCCTGGGAAAGCGGCACTCGATCCATGGGGATTCCCGAGGGAAAGGGGCGGATCTTCTCCCTGGGACAGCCGAGTTCCTCCAACGTCTCCACCCAGCGTGCGGCCACGGGCAGACAGAGAGACGAGGCGCGGAAGACGGCGTCGTAGACGCCCGGCCGAGCGGACGCCAGGTAGCGGCTCAAGTCGTTTCCCCGGAACGAAGTGACCAGAGGCGCGGCCAGGCGGCCAAGATCCTTGAGAAAAACCACTTGGCGCGCCACGTTCCCGAACTGGGCATGGGCAATGTCGCACTCCAGCGGATCGTCTCTCACGGAATCGAGGCGGAAGAGGTTTCGCAGGCTGGCGGCCTCCGACCCGTACCGGAAAGCGTCCAGGGATCTCAGAACCTCCCGGGGCCGGTTCCGAAAAAGCATCGCGGGAAGGGCCAGAACTCGGGACCAGGAGCCGGGTGGCATTCGGCCTATCCTGGATCGATCCCTTTCCAGGAAACGCTCCGATCCAGGCTGCATCCGGGCCTCCCGGGGGTTGGCCAAGGCGTAGAGGCGCACGTCGTGGCCGCGGTCAAGAAGCGCCAGAGCCTGGTTGAGAAGAAAGACCTCCGAGAGCTTCGGAAAATAGGTCAGGAAAAAGGCAATGCGCAAAACGTCGAAACTCCGGGGTTGGACGAGGGATCGATCCTCGGTGGCATCGTTGGGCTGAGTGTAACCTTTTGCCCCAATTGGTGGAGGCGGAATCTATCAAACCGTCCTGTTTCCACTTTACAGTTTTCTCCGCCAAAACCGCGGCACAAGCATCTTGCCTGTGCCGCGCCGACCGGGTTCCACGACCGAAAAAGCCGATGGACCAGAGTGAGGAGGGTGTGGTATAAGTTCCACAGCTCGCTTCGAGTGGAAGATCGTTTGAATCGCGATGCAGTATAGGCCGAAGGACAAGAGGTATGGGTGAAGGGAATCAGAGTCGAACAGCAGGGATCGTCTACAAGGTCGGACTCTTCTTTTTCCTTATGACCACGTTCTTTGCATGGGGCGTCATCGCTTCGCGTGAGGAGATCTTTCCCCACCGCTCCATCGAATACTGGCTGCAAAAGCCTCCTCCAACTCCACGTCCCAATGGATCGACTGATCCGGCAAGCGACTACCTGGCCTGGCTGGAGCGCAAGGGGATCCCCTTTCGGGGGGAACATCTCATTCTATTCTCCCTGATCCAAGCTCAAATGCGGGATCATCCAGGATTCCGGAAGGTGCGGGAACCTGCGCAAGGTCGTGGCGAAGAATCGACGGAGGCGGTGTTACCTGGCGAAGAAGAGCGGTCCGAGCTGGTCTCCATCTCCTATTTTGGTGCCTATCGCAGTGGGCAGAGCAAAAGCAACGTCACCCTGTTCGATAAGCAGAAGGCTCAGGATGGCTACAATTTTTACGTCTCAGGCCACGGACCCGTGGCGCTGCTGCTGGACATGGAAGGAAACCGTTTGCACGAATGGAGCTTCGAATATGGGAAGCTTCTGGACTATGATTCCGAGGCTCTGGGGCATTGGAGGAGAGCGTACCTTTACGAAAATGGTGATGTACTCGCCATTTACAACGACAAGGCCATGATCCGAATCGACAAGGACTCGAAGCTGATCTGGAGTTTCATGGGCGGCGCTCACCACGCCGCCTTCGTGGGTAAAGACGACAAGACGTTCGCCTTGGTGCATCGCCCACGGGTCAACCGCAGGTTCAACCGGATCAAACCGGTTCTTGAAGACTTCATCACCATTTTTGACTCCCAGGGCTCCGTGTTAGAGGAGACTTCCTTGGTAGACTGCTTCGAGAGCTCGGTCTACGCGCCGATCCTGGAGACTGTACGTCCATTGGAAATCCCCGATATCTTCCACACGAACAGTCTCAGTCTCTTTGATGGTTCCCAGGTTCAACTCTCCCCGCTCTTCAAGAAGGGCAACGCTCTCATCTCCATCCACTCCCTCAACCTCATCGCCATCATCGACCTGGAGGTGAAACAAGTTGTCTGGGCGCTTTCCGGAATGTGGTACCGGCAGCACGAACCAGTGCTTCTGAAAAATGGCCACATGCTCATTTTCGACAACCTTGGTTACCTGGGAAAATGGGCGAGAATCCTGGAATTCGACCCTTTCACGCAAGAAATTTACTGGTCCTACACCGGGACACCGGACAACCGGCTGAGCTCCTATACACAGGGCTCCGTTCAGCGCCTTGGAAACGGAAACACCTTGATTTCCGAAACAGAGAGCGGTCGGGTGCTCGAGGTGACGCCAGACAAAGAGATTGTTTGGGAATTCTACAATCCTCATCGCAGCGGGAAAAACAACGAATTGATTGCCACCATTCCCGAAATGGTGCGTTTGCCTCCCGATTTTCCTCTTGACTGGCTGGAGTCAAAAGATGGCAAGGGATCTCGGTGATTGCCGGCGGCCGAGGCAAGCTATTTTCGTGGCCGCCGATGAAGAGGGGCGAACGTGGCTTCCAGCGGCGGCCCTGGCTTCCGCCGGTGATGATTGTGGCGCCGCAACCTCTTTCCGCCGCGGCCCGCGGGTCTAGGGGATCTTCGCGAGCCAGGCGGCCAGCAGGCTTCGGCCGGAACGGACGGCGAGGCCGAGTTTTTCTTCGCCCCAGCGACCGCCCGGGTCCATGCGGTTCCAGACCCGGAGTGCCCGGTGTCGCGTGAACTCCGGGTGGAACTGGACTGTCCACCGGAGGCCCGGATAGCGGAGCGCCTGGATGCCCCCCTGGTCCGTGCCCCAGATCCGAGCTCCCCGCGGAGGCTTCACAACCCATTCGGAGTGTGCCTGCATCACTTGGCCCGCAAAACCTGGAACCCCGTCGAGGTCGAGGGGAAAGACTCCGATCTGGCGGGGCGGTCGGGCCTCGACGCGCCCGCCGAGCGCTCGCGCCAGAAGCTGGTGGCCGCCGCAAATCCCCAGGATCGGTCGATCTCGGTCCTGCCGGAGCCAATCTTCGAGGATGCCCCGCCAAAGCTCGCGGTCGTTGGCCGACCCGACGCTTCCGCCCACGATGACGCCATCGTAGCATGCCGGTTCGGGAAGCTCCTGCACCGTGGCATCGACGACGCGTAAGGAGACGCCCAGTTCCTTGAAGACTGGCTCGATTTGGGGAGCTTCCGGTCCTTCCACAGCCCAAACCGGGTCGTCTGGCGGGTAGATCTGGGACACGTACAAGATTTTCATCACCCTGTTCCTCTGCGCCACGAATTCCGCGGTGGGGCGCTACGAATAATTTCCTCCAGGGACGTTGTCAGTTTCCTGGCTTCCTGGACGTCTTGTCGTTTGAAGCCCCTTCCATCCAGGGGTTGGGCCGACAATCCCCGGCTTGCGCCAAGATATGTGAACTTTACTGGCCCGTTTATTGCTATAATGAAGAAGTGTCGCGCTCCGACGAAAATCGCACTTTTTTCTAGGAGATCCCACGATGAAGGGCTCGCTACTCATCACGGCCTTGGGTGCTCTCTTGACGAGTCTTCTTCTAACGTTTCCAGACTCAAGCTCGGTCTTTGGGACAGCGGACCACAGGCGAAGCAGTCCGCGGCCAAGAGCTTCGGCCTCCACCGGTTCCCTTGCCTTGGTGGGAACTCTGGCGTTACCGGCGAACTCAAGGAGTCTGTTCCATCGGGTTGCTTTGGCGGCCTCTCACAACCGTGTTCCCCTTTTTGAGGGCCTACCCTTCCTCAGTGGCCGAATGAAAATCCAATTGGCCATCCTTTTTTCGGTCTTCGGTTTAGCGCTCTTGATCCACGGGCCGCCCCGCGGTTTTGGGCAACCGCCGGAAGTGGCTCCGCGCTAGCTATATTTCGTCGAAGACCGCGATGAGGGCGCGTCGCATATAGACGATGACGCCTGCGATTCCCAGCGCCACGATGATCTGCTGCGTTCCGGCCCCCTCTTCCAAGTAGCCGGCCGCGAAATAGCCGCCGCACGTGAGGATGGCGATGATGGCCGTCATGGAGCGGTAGATCGGTTTCGGCGGCTGTAGCTTGAGCTTCGCTCCATCTTTTTCGCCCTCCTGGTGGGCGGACAGGTCGTCGAAAAGCCGGATGATGGAAGCGCGGAGGGCGATCATCACGAGCGTTGCCCCTACGACTAGGACTGCGGTGGCGATCTCGTTGGAACCATCAAGATAGCGGACCCCCTTGTAGCCAGCCGCCGTGGCGACCGTGAGCATGGCGGTTTTGGATCGGGTAACGGTCTTTCGTTTCACAAGCATGGGGAAAGGACCTCCCTGCGCGTTGGTTGACGGTGGGGATGGTCCATTCACCACCCCGGAGGCGAAGGTTCAGAATCGGCTTTCGCGGCGCAAATTCCGCCTGTCGAAGACCTTATTTGGAAGCTCGATCTTGAATTCGATCTTGTCGAACCACATTTCGGTGTGGCTGTCCCTACGAAGAGCGTCCCGCATGACAAACAGGGTTGGATACCACCGGTTTTCAAATCGCTCTATTTTCTTGAATTCTACTACTTTGAGCAAGCGTCCGCTTTTGGCGTAACGCTCTTCGCGAAGAGGTAAAAGATGGCGCTTTGAAATCCATAGCTTCCGTTTTGGATAACTCATTCCCCGTTTTCTTTCTTGAAGTTCCACGACGTAGCACTCTTCGCCATCGATAGTCTTAGGCTTTAACAACTGGCCGTCATAATCGTCCAAAAGCTCGCGGTTCTCGGTCATGTCCTCGTAAGAGAAGTCCGAGCCCATGAGACTTTGCCGCAGGAGGTGCCCGGCGATTTTGATCACCTTTTCGGTCCGTGGCAGGTAGATCCAGAGCTGCTTCCCAAGGCGGAGCATCTTCGTGCCCTTGTCTCGGGCCGGTTTGTAAAACTGGATCAGGGCGTCGTCCGCGCCGCGCGCGAAGACGCGAAACCACTTTTCCCGCCGGCCGTCCTCGTCAATGATCACCATCCGGGCGTGAAGCCTCCGGGTCTCGAACGTCATCTGGCGGTCGATCTCCCGGATGAGCTCTTCGACGGAAGTCAGCTCCTTGGGCTCTGGAAGAGGCGTCTGGGAGGTTCCCTCCCCGGCAACGGCCGCGGAGCAAACGAGCAAAAGAAGGATTGCGGTGATCTTCGATTTCATGGGGCTCCCTATCTCTATTTGCGGCATCCGGTTCAGTACCTTTGCGAAGCATCCATTCAGCAAAGCCTATTCTTTTCTCATGGGTTGAGTTCCGCTCCCGGCGGCCCGGACCCGCGCGCGCGACACGAGTTCCCTGCGTCCGCCACCACTCGCCTTCCCATGGCCCTCAACCCGAGCCAATCCAAACAGATCCTTCAATTTCGGGTGATGGCGTCCTGCGGTCCCATGGAAAAGGTTTTGAGGACAGGCCAAACCATCCCAAGAAGGCTCAGGACAACTCCAACGGAAAAACCGATGACGAGGCTCCCCGGACCAAACTGGGCATGAAACGAGTTTGTCACTGCGAAAGGCAAACCCTGGATGCGGTCCAGATCAAAGGTAAGCCCCACCCGATGGAGGTAAAGAGCGGCAGGCGTCCCAAGGAGAATGCCTAGCAGGCTCCCCAAAAATCCGTAGAGAAGAGCCTCGTGAAAAAAAGCGGCGGTGATACTGAGCCTCGACATGCCCAGCGCCATAAAAAGGCCAATCTCCTTCCGCCGTTCCAGAACGGAAACAGTCATCATGTTGAGGATGCCCAGGCCGGCAACGAAACAGATGATCCCAGCGATACTCAGGCGGACAGCCCTGATCATGGTGAACATGGAGGCGAAAAGGGGTTCCTCCGTCCAGGGACGCACGGCAACGCCGGGAGGGAGATCGAGGCGCCGGAGCTTCCGGGCCAGGTCGGTTGCTTCCAGGTAATTTTTGCCGTAGACGAGGATCTTCGACGCGGCGCCAGGCATTTCCAAGAAGTCCTGGGCCTGCTCCAGTGGCAGATAGGCGATTCGATTCGCCATGCGAATCCCAAAGTCGAAGATTCCCACGACCTTGTAATCATCGGCCATGAACGAATCATAAATTGTCTGGCCCAGAACCGTCAGCTCATCGCCGGGCCGAATTTTCAACTCGTCGGCGATCCGTTTCCCCACAAGGATAGCCTTTTCTCCAGCCTTGGGATAGCGGCCTGCGACAATCTTGTCGGGAAGCGCCGAAAAAGCCGCGTACTGCAGAAGATCCAGGCCGGTGCAGGCAATGGGAAACGTCTTCTCGCGGTACTCCGCCAAGAGCCCGAAATCGATCCGCTCCAAAGCCGCTACCACGCCATCGACTTTCATCAGGTGGTCTCGGAGCTTCGCGCTTTCAGAAAGACGGTGGCGCAGCGGATTGAACCGTTTCTTCTGGAAGTAATCCTCTTTGGCGACAACAATTTCACCGACATCGCCAAGGACTTCGGAGAAGAGCTTGCCCTGGATTCCCTCGGTCAAACTGATGCCCACGATGACCAAAGCAACCGATAAGGCTATGGCACCCAAAGCCAGAAAACTCCGGAGTCTCTGGCGAAAGACATTTTTGAATCCCAGACGAATGAAATAGAGCAAGTCTGCACCCGACCTTTGCATGAAACCTTCGCAAGAAGTCTGATTCAGACCGTGACAGCCCCTCGGCCCATAGACCACTCACGTTCGGTTGAGCACTCGAATCTCGTTTTCACAGCCACTTTCGGATTCCTCACCCTACTCTAATACTATAACGGGCCTCGGTCATGGTACCGGCCACGGTTCAGATTTCAGACGCCGCCCCGGGGCTTCCAGCCCTGGAACCCGGCGGAGGCTCCGCCTCCGGACCTCCGCTGGGAGCGCCGCTCCCAGACCCACGCCAGGGAGCCAGCTCC
>JAJRTK010000299.1 GCA_024278345.1 bacterium
CTGGTAGCTCTCCTTCAGTTACTCCCCACCCCGCCTCACGGCGACGCAGTTTCTGTCGGATACAGACCGGAGTGTGCATGTCTGGGAAGGACTTTCACCTTCCTGTCCGAATGTGCTTTCAGGCGTACGTCCAGGGAGCGAGCTCCCTGGTGGGGGCAGGGCGAAGTCCTGCCAGGGGACGGGGGACAGCGTCCCCGGACGACCTTCGAGTCACGCGAGGCGTGACCCTTCGAGTCACGCGAGGCGTGACCCTTCGAGTCACGCGAGGCGTGACCCTTCGAGTCACGCGAGGCGTGACCCGCCGAGCGGAGCGCGGCGCTGCCCGATGCCAAGTTTTTTTTCCGCGACCCATTGTCCCGCTTTGCGTGGATACCCCCGGAAGTGAGGCCCCTATCGGAGGCTGATGCGCATTGCTCACTTCCCGGAATCCTAGTCCCCATCGAGTGTCGGGCGCAATCCGCGGCACCCTGTGCAGAGTCATGCGATGACAAAAACATGCTGATCCGGTTTCCTGAAGTCGGTGACGGAGCCCACGGGAGTGACGGTTTTCCAGGAAGATACGGTGGGGCGGGTGAAGCAGACGACGCTTAGAGGTCTCAGGGATGTGTTTTATGGCTATGATCCGAAGGGGAACGTCACCAGCGTGAGGCCGCCTTCGAAGCCGGTCCACGAGTTTACTTACACGAAGATCGACCTTCAAGAGGATTAGGGAGGGAACGGAAGAGATGAAGCGTCCAGTGGGGACCTATCAGATCCGGTTGACAAGTTCACGCCCGAAACGAACCCACCGTTCAAGTTCGTGAATCCCGGTCGGCCCGCCACCGGCAAGATGCCGGTGCCACCAGTGCGGCAGTGCGGCAGTGCGGACTGTAAAGCGGAATCGTGTGGATTTGATAGGTCCCGTCCAGTGGACGGTTCCGCCGTTCCCCACCGATTTTTTTTCGCTTCGCGTTTTTGGGAGGGGCTGGTGCCGACCGAAGGGAGAGTCGGCTCCGGCGACCGCCGAGCGGACCGCGGTGTTGGCCGAGGCCATATTTTCCCGGCGCCCCATTGTCCCGCTTTGGGTGGATACCCTTGGGAATTGCGTTTCATTGGTGTTGTGGATTGGAGAAAGAAACGAAGGCAGATCATGAGTGTTCCGGGCGCAATACGCCCGGCCGCCAGATTCTCTCTGGGTTGACAATTTGTGGAGGATTATGGATATTTGCATGGTAGGAGGTGTCTGAGAAAAATGGAAGAAAGGCTCTACTCAATCGGCAAAGTTGCCAAAATGATGGGCTGCTCGGTTGCGACGCTGCGCCGGTGGGAAAAAGAAGGCAAAATCCGATCGGTCAGAACCCCGGGAGGACACCGGAAATTTCCCAAGGAAGTTCTCGATAGGCTTCTGGGTGGCGAGCCATCCTGGGACCACGGATCGGCTTCGGCACATTCAATTTCCATGGCGGAACGGCGGCGTTTTTTTAGAGTGACCACGGAGATACCCGTTCACATGGTGGTGCCTCGGTCGGGAAAACGTGCAACCCGCGAGCTCGACGGCCTGGTCAAAAACCTCAATGTAGCGGGTGCGTTTATTGGTACTGACACTCCCATTTCCGCGGCCGAGCACCGGGACATTGTTCTCGAGCTCGGCGGCTAGCTTCCAGGTGTTCGTCTTGAGGGCCGGATTGTCTGGTACAGTCGGGAGAAGAAGAATACGTTCGGCTTTCGCTTTGGAGTTGGCGTCGAGTTTACCGATCTTGCTGAACGCGAGGCCGAAATTATCGCCGAGTTCTTGCTGGAACAGGATTGACTGACTCTCTGTAGGTCAACGGCTTCTGCCCGCGCCTCCCAGCGATCCCCCCGGAAGCCGTCGTCTTTTTGGCGGTCACTGGCTGAAAGGCCGAGGATCGTGCCGCGGGTTTCTTGGGCGCCGGTCATGGCTGGCCGCTTCGATGGGTGGGGAACCGGCGGAACCGTCCATTGGATGCTTCCTCTTCAGCGTTTCGTGCCGTTGCCTCTCGTTGCAACGGGTCCCAGGTCGTTCCCTGGCGAGGTTTAGGTGCCGGGAGGAGCGAGGCCACGACCGGTGCCGAGCGATAGCGAGAGCCGCTCTGGCGACCACGGAGTAGCCGGGAGTGTAGCCGAGAAAATGGTCGTGGGCCATGGGCCGAGCGGAGCGAGAGTCGGCTCTGCCCACCACCGATGAAAGGATCGCCTCTTGAAGCCAAGGTCGCCACTGATCCTCATCGTCGATGATGAGCCGGGAATCCGCATGACTCTGCGGATGATCCTCGAATACGAAGGATACGAAGTTCTGGAGGCCGGGGATGGTGCCGCCGGCCTCGAGCTTGTGGTCAACCGCACGCCAGACCTGGTTTTTCTAGACATCAAAATGCCCCGGATGGATGGGCTGGAGGTTCTGGAGCGGATCCAGGCTCTGAAGGAACGTCCTCCTGTTATCGTGGTGTCCGGCCATGGAACGATAGCGACCGCCGTCAAGGCGACTCAGATGGGCGCCTATGATTTCATGGAGAAACCGCTGGAAAAAGATCGCGTTCTCCTGAGTGTTCGAAACGCCCTGAAACATCTGAGCTTGAGCCGGCACAATCAACTACTGCGCCAGCAGGTGGGGAAGAAATACGAGTTTATCGGTGCTTCACCTGCGATCCGTCGGGTTCTCCAGCAGGTCGAGCGTGCCGCCCCCACCAGTGCCACGGTTCTCATCACTGGCGAGAGCGGCACGGGCAAGGAGCTCATTGCTCGCATGGTCCACGAGCGGAGCAAGCGTTTGGAGCAGCCGTTCGTACAGGTGAATTGTGCCGCGATTCCCGAGGATCTCATCGAAAATGAGCTGTTTGGGCACGAGAAAGGAGCCTATACAGGTGCCGGTGAGTTCCGAATCGGTTATTTCGAGCAGGCAGATGGTGGGACAATTTTCCTTGACGAGATAGGCGACATGAGTTTCAAGACTCAAGCAAAGGTTCTACGAGTCCTCCAAGAACGCGAATTCCAGCGTGTGGGCTCCTCGAAGCTGCGCCACACTGATGTCCGGGTCATCTCGGCCACGAACAAGAATCTCGAAGCGGAAATCCAAGCCGGCTCTTTCCGGGAGGATCTGTTTTTTCGCCTCAACGTCATCCCGCTGAACGTTCCGCCATTGAGAGAACGGAAGGAAGACATTGGGCCTTTGGTGGAACACTTTGTTCTGCGCTTTTGTGAAGACAACGGGTTCCGACGGAAGCGATTCTCCGAAGACGCCATTGGCACCTTGCAAAAATACTCTTGGCCTGGCAACATTCGGGAACTTCGCAACGCAGTCGAGCGAACGGTCATCATGGCTGATGCGGAGGTTATCCAGGCTAAACACTTACCCCTTCTCGATTATAGGGGTGCATCCGCAGCGGTCCTCGAGATGGAATCCAAAACTCTAAGAGGTTTCAAGGAGCGCGCTGAAAAGCAGTTTTTGATTCGAAAGCTCAACGAGTTCGGCTGGAATATCAAACGCACGGCCGAAGAGATTGAGACCCAAAGATCCAATCTCTACAAAAAACTCGAACAGTACAATATCAGCGAGGCCGAGCATCGCATCCGCTAGACGTCGGTGCAAGTATCAAAACTGCTCTCTCCTCGATAGCCCCCCCATGATGGAAGCCATGCGTTCTCGGACTACCAGGACTTTTCTTCGATCCCACAGTCATGCCTCCTACCCTCCGGCCTATCGTACGGTGGCGGCAGTGGGCATTGTTTTATTTTTTCTGACTTCATGTCGTCCCGCGAATTCGATTTTGCTGACGGCTGATGAAGAGTTTGCTTTGGCCAACGCCCACATGAAGTCAAAACACTGGGACCAAGCCCGTGAGCGGTTCCAGAGAATTCTCGACCGCCATCCTCGCTCTTCGCTTCAGGCCCGTGCGACCCTGGGCAAGGCCGAGAGCTACTTCTTGGCGAAGGATTGCCTCGCTTCTCAGACCGAGTACCAGCTCTTCTTGGAGCTTTATCCCACTCATGAATCTGCTCCCCTTGCCCTCTATCGGATCGGCCTTTGTCAGTTCAAGGATGTGCGGCGCATCGACCGGGATCAGCAACCGACCATCGAAGCCGCCACGACCTTTCGGAAGCTTGTGGCCAACTATGCCTCAAGCCAGTACGCCGAAGAAGCCAAAACCATGCTCCGAGAATGCCAAGCACGCCTGGCTGCTCATGACGATTATGTCGCCAGGTTTTACATCCGTCGCAAGGCACATCTCAGCGCAGCGCTGCGCTACGGAAAAATGCTTGACGAATACGAGCTCAGTGACGAAGAGAAAAAGAGGCTCGAGACGGCCTCCAAGGAGCAGTGGGCTCAGTGGATCAAACAGAAGATCAAGACCATCGAGCTGACTCATAAATACCAGATTTGGTTCACCCTGGCCGAATTGGTCACCGCTCTGCAACATTATCGACCAGAGCAGGCGTTGGACGAGAAGACTCAATACTATTACGCTGAAGCCTTGTATCAACTGGAGAGATTCGGAGATGCCCGACGGGAGTTCGAGGCTTTCCAAAAGAATCATCCCGACAGTACTTTCACCACTGACGTAGTCAACCGCTTGAAGGAGCTTGCCGCGGATTCGGATCCAACGATCGTCAAGAAAATCGTCGGGCCGTAGCACGGGTAGGGCAATGACGGCCTGCCGGTGAGTGGTCGCTCTCGGGGAGTGTGGAGATGGAAACCGATATGCAGAAGGCGAGCGCCGAGGTAGAGCCAGCACGTGAAGTCTATCTCTTGGGGCGGAGCCTTTTCGCCCAAGGACGATATGATGAGGCGCGGACCGCTCTTATGCAAGCCGCCGAGGTTTTGGAAGGGTACGCCGATATCCACCATTACTTGGGAGTCATTGCTCACCTGAAAACCGAGTTCAAGGAGGCGATTGAGCATTTTCGCCGGGCCCTCGCCGTGAATCCACGCTATACCGAAGCGATGCTCAACCTTGCCATCACCTATAATACGGTGGGTCTTTACGAAAAGGCTGCTGCCCTTTTCCAATCCGCCGCGGAGTCTTCCAGCTCCAGCAGCGGAACATTGCCTCCTCACATCGAAACTAGATTGGCGAATCTGCATTCCGACATCGGCTCTATCTACCACGATCACTTTGTCTATGACAGAGCAATCAATGAATTCCGGCAGGCGCTGGAGCTTTGCCCCCACTTCGTGGACATTCGCTTCAAGCTTGGACTCAGCTTGCGGGATTCGGGGAAACTAGAGCTCGCCGCTGAAGAGTTCCAGGCGGCTCTGAGATTCCACCCCCGCTACCATGCGGCCCAGGCCCAGTTCGGGTTCTGCCTCTTGAAGCTGGGGCGAGCCGACCAAGCTCGGGCCGAGTTCCAGGCAGTCTTGGCCCAGGATCCTGAAAACACCCTCGCCAGCGTCGGCATCTCAATGCTCGAAGGCGACACTGGACCCAACGAGCCAGAAGATGGATGACCGCGCCGGGATCCGATCACGCCGGATCCCGATGAGTTGAAGAAGAGCTAACGTTCGGTTCCGGGTCGATGGCGAAGATCGGAAAGTTGGACCACCTGATCCGGGGCTTCCAATTCGTAAGGAAATGCTTCCCCGGGCGCGGGATCTTGGCTTTCGCTCGGTCGCATCAAAGTCAGGGTCACCGCGTTGCCTCTGTCGTTGTAGTGGAAATCGTCCACCAGAATGGATGCCAGAAAAATGCCCCGCTCCAGGAGTTGATGACGCTCCAGATTCGTGAGATCCGAGATGACTTGCTGCGTGTCGAAGCCATCGCCTTCGTCTTCGATGGTGATCTGAAACTTGTCTGGATCAAAGGAGTAGCGTAGGGTGATGAAGCGATCCTCCCGCCCCTTGTTCCCGTGGAGTTGCGCATTCATGAGCATTTCATCGAGGACGACTGACAGATTCGACAAAGTCTGATCGTCGTCGAAGCCTCGCCATTGGCAATCCTTTAGAATCGACAAAATGATCGATGGAAAGCTGTGGGGGAAATTGGGGATGCGGGCTTCTGAGTAGTGTTTGGCATGTTGCTGGATTTGATACGCGCCTTGGCTCAGATCCCGTAGGCGCAGTCCTTTTTGTACCGCCGATTCAATGTCGCTGATCCTTATCGGCTTCGAGAGGAACGTAAACGCTCCGAGGTTCAGTGCTTTGACCGTATCCTGCACTGTTCCGTGGCCCGATAGGACCGCAACGGGAATCCTCGGGTTGTACTCCTTCACCCTCTTGACCAGCTCAAGGCCATCCATCCTGGGCATGTAAAGATCGGTAAGAACAAGGTCGATGGCTTGGTTCTTCACAATCTCAAGCGCCTCTTTCCCGTCGCGGGCACTCACGGCTTCGATACCGAACTCCTTGAGATATGTCGCCAAGAGATCACGAACCATGGAGTCATCGTCCACTACGAGGACTAGGGTCTTTCGCATTTTTTTATTTCCCATCACCCCAAGCAAACAGTTCATGCGGGACATTTTCCGTCATTCATCCGGGGCGCCCAATCGCCTGCCAGGCTCCCTCCTCCACTTCATCTAGCACAACGGTCGGGCGAGCTCAAGGAGGAGCTTCTCCATCGGGACCTATCAGATCCAGTTGACAACATCACCGCTGGGGCGGGCCTCCTTCCCGGCTCCGTGCAGCCCGGAGGGCGCTACACCGGCAAGATGCCGGTGCCACCGTTTCGGCGAAGAAAATTGTAAAGCAAAAACACGACAA
>JAJRTK010000300.1 GCA_024278345.1 bacterium
CGTAAGCGAGACGCGGCCCAAGGGGCCGCAGCGCAAGCTCCCAGCGGAGGTCCGGAGGCGGAGCCTCCGCCGGGTTCCAGGGCTGGAAGCCCCGGGGCGGCGTCTGAAATCTGAACCGTGGCCGGTACCATGACCGAGGCCAAATTGTCGTGTTTTTGCTTTACAATTTTCTTCGCCGAAACGGTGGCACCGGCATCTTGCCGGTGTAGCGCCCTCCGGGCTGCACGGAGCCAGGAAGGAGGCCCGCCCCAGCGGTGATGTTGTCAACCGGATCTGATAGGTCCCCCGCACAGCTCCCATACAGATAGGTGGATCAAACGATGAACAAGGCCTTTTCGCCGGGAGGCCTTCCGGCCTCCAGGCTACAATTTTGGGACGACCGATTTTGAAATTGTCAAAGAGTTCCATGCGGCCTGCATTGGGCTTGGAGGTAGTACGGCGGGCCGTTTCCCGGTCTTGGGGATTCTCGGGGCTGCTCCAGCCTCTCCCGGCGGAGGTCGATCAAAATTTTCGCCTCGATGCGGGAAAGGACGGGCTCTTTGTTGTCAAGATCGCAAGATCGGGACAGCCCGTCGCGGAGTTGGAGCTGCAAAACGCAGCTCTCCGTTGGCTTGCGTCCCGTTGGCGCGGGAGGACTCCAGATGTCGTTCCCAGCCCATCGGGCAAAGAGATCATGTTCGTCTTGGCACCGAATGGTGTCCGTTACCCGATCCGCCTCTTGACCTACCTTCGGGGCACACCGCTTTCAGCGGCTCGGCCCCTGGATCGCCAGAGCCTTTTTCGCCTCGGCTCCGCGCTTGGCGACCTGGATCGGGAGTTGATCGGATTTCGCCACGCCGCCATGGAGCGGAACCTGAGCTGGGATTTGAGCCGATGCCTGTGGATTTCGGACTGTCTGGACGTTGTTTCCCGGTCGGAAAATCGGGAAGTCGTCCAGAGATTCATCAGGCGGTATCGGGATCGCGTCGAGCCTTTTCTGGGGCAACTTCCCGCCAGTGTCATCCACAACGACGCGAACGATGAGAACTTGTTGCTGGAAGCCTCTCCCGGAGGTGGTTGGCGGGTCGCGGGACTCCTGGACTTCGGTGACATGCTCCGATCGCACCGGATCAACGAACTGGCTATCGCCGCGGCCTATGCCATGTTTGGTGCTCCCGATCCCGTCGAAGTGTTAGCGGAGATGGCCGGGGGCTATCATGGGAGTCTGCCCCTCCAAAAATGCGAGGTTCACTCCCTTTTTTTACTGGTCTCCCTTCGCCTTTGTGTCAGTGTGGTCAGCGCCGCGCTAGCGGCTCGAGAGGATCCGGAAAACGCGCATCGCCAGCAGAGTGCGGAACCAGCTTGGAGACTTCTCGAAAGCCTCGACATGCTGGACGGGGAGAATGTGGAGGAACTCCTGATCTCCCGGTTGTTCCGCGACGGATCGTAGCGAATCGCCGTCGGGCCCGCAGCCGGCGAGTCCGACGACAGGCCGGCGCCGGAGGCGTAGTAAAACTACGTTGAAGACGCCTGACCGGGGAGGACGCTGTTGGCTGCGATGATTGCGTTGACGCAGCAGGGATTTGATGAGATTTCCGGGTCCATGACCAGCCTTGCGCCGGTAATGACTTGTGAAGTGTACAGGAAGTGTTATGGAGGTTATGGGGGGGTGGCTCAGCCAACCATGACGAGACCGGTAACCAAGTTGTTCGTTGGTGGGTAGGGGAGCTGTGTGGACTTTGTCTAGCTTCCGGTTTTCGTGTGCCGTTGAACGAACAAAGGAGAATGATATGAGGGATGCGAGGCTCTCGAGTTCGAGGCTTGCTTTTGGCGTTGCCATAGCGGTGGCGCTTTCTTTTTGGAGTGCTCCCGGTGCCATGGCCCGGGAGGTCAAAATTCTGAAGCCCGCTCGGGGTGAAGTGAGCATTCTGCCAGTGGGTCGCCTCTCCATCGAGGCCGTTGTGGAGCTTCCGGACGGAGTGAGCTCGGTGCAGCTTTTGGTGGATGGATTGCCGGTTCCCGCCAAGGTAAAGCTGATTCCCGGGGGCGGCTATGAGCGGGTGCGCCTGGAGGGCGAGCTGGACGGGATGGCTCTTCGCTGGCAGGGCGGTTCCGTTCACGAGGTCATGGTGAAGGCGGTGGATCGGGCTGGAGGCGAGAGAGTCAGCCGGCGTGTCCGGGTTCGGGTGTCGCCATTGCCGTCGCTTGTGGAGGGCCGTGGAAACCGGGCAGTGTCGGAGGGGAGAGCCGCGGGAGGCTCGATTTCCGGGCAGGTCATCGACCAGGGCACAGGCGACCCCCTCATCGGGATCGTCGTTCAGTGTACGAGCGATGATCAGGATTTCTGGAGCGCCACAATTACCGGGCCGAAGGGAAAATACAACCTGAATGGTGTCGCCCCGGGGATGGATTATCGGGTGTTCGCCCTGGGCCGTGGGTATGCCGTGGAGCTCTACGACGGGTCGCGCAACTGGGAGACCGCGACGCTGGTGTCGGTTGCAGGTGGAGCCGAGACGGGGGGCATCGATTTTTCCTTGGAGATCGGCGGTGCGATTGTTGGCCAGGTTCGCGGTCTTCCCGCGGGAGAACGGGCGACCGTCTGGGCGCTTTCGCCGAAAAACGAGTTCGGCTGGTTCGCGGTGACGGAGCTGGACGGGACCTATCGCTTGGACGGCCTCTATGATTTTGCTCCTGAATCGGACGACTACCTTGTCATGGTGGATCAGCCGGGTATGGTGATCCAGTGGTGGGACCACGTGACGGCCATGCGGACAGCGACGCCCGTGGATGTCAATGCCGGCGGAGAGACCGGTCCCGTCGATTTCGATCTCAAGCCGGGCGGCAAGATCGGCGGAGTCGTCAAGGATGGCACGGGCTCAGCCATAGTGGGTGCAAGCCTCTACGCCTATTCTGTCACCGTGGATTCGGGACGAGCCGCGAAGTCCGGGATCGCAGGAGCCTACGAGATCGCCGGCTTGGAGCCGGCCGCCGATTATCGGGTGGTGGCCACCGCCGACGGAGCCATTGCACAGTTCTACAATCACAAGGGATGGGATGATGCCGATCCCGTGATCGTGGCCGACGGGCAGACGACTGCGAACATCGATTTCGATCTCTTGCCCGGTGGAACCGTCAGCGGGACGATTCTGGATCTCGCGGGTGCGCCCATACCGGGGGCGACGGTCCATGCGGTAGGGATAGGAGTTTCCTGGGGCGGCGACGCCACTTCCGGTGCCGCCGGGGACTATCGGATCTCGGGCCTCAAAAGCGGCAGCTACAAGGTCTTGGCTGAAGCTGACAGCTACCCGCGGCAGTTCTACTCGTCCCAGGGTTCAACGCCTTACTGGGCCGCGGCCCAGAACGTCGCCGTGACTCAGGGGCAAGAGATCCCTGGAATCAACATCGCACTCCAGCAGGGAACCAGCAGCTTTTCCGGCACAGTGGTCGATCGGGCTACCGGTGCTCCGTTGGAGAACGCGTTTGTCGGCGCTTATCGCATCGGGACGGAGCATTTCCAGGCGACTTTGGCCGGCTCTGACGGATCTTACGATCTTGGAGGACTGTTGGAAGGGCGGTATCTCATCGTCTCGGCCGCGGATCGCTATGCACGGCAGTTTTTCCGGGATTCGGGAAGCTTGGCCAACGCAACTCAGATCTATTTGGAAGACGGAGGCAACGCCGGGCATATTGATTTTTGGCTCGATCCAGGCGGAACCATCGCCGGCACTGTGACAGATCTGGCGGGGAACGCATTGCCATCAATCCCCATTACGGTCCTGACCGATTCCGGCGAGTTCGTTGCTGATGAGGCCAGAACGGACAAGGATGGCCGATACGTCGTAGAGAACCTGCCTTTGGGCAAATATATGGTGGTCACACAGGCCCAGGATTCACCCAGCGTCGTGAACGTCGTGGACCAGTGGTTCAACAACCGGCCCACTCCCGTGGACGCTGATCGCGTGGAGCTGACGGCCGAGACTCCCGATAGAGGCGGCATCGATTTCGCCCTGGCGCCCGGAGGAAGCATCTCTGGCGAGGTGCGCACCCTCGCGGGGCAGACCCCTTTGTCAGGTGTTTGGGTTGGCGCCCATTACGACGATCCCATCTGGCAACACTTCCCCTTTGCGACCCTGAGCCAAGATGGCAAGTATTTCATCCGAGGGCTCCCGGCAGGACGATACTGGCTAGGCACCCACCATCCGCAGATGGTGACCCAGTTTTGGAACCACACGGCGAGCCGAAGCCAGGTGACCTTCGTAGATGTCATACCGGGCCAGGGCGTCATGGGGATCAATTTCGACCTGGAGCCCGGAACATCGGTTTCCGGAATGGTGCTCGACGCACAGGGTCATCCGATGGAGGGCGCTTGGGTCCACGCCTGGTCCAACGTCAATGAGAACGGCAACGGCGCTCGTGTAGCGGTCGATGGCAGCTACCAGATCGGTGGACTCTTGCCCGCGGCGGATACTTTTGTCAGTGTCGAGGCTTTGGGCTATGGGCCGCAAACCTATCCACGGATCCTTGATACGACCGGTGGCCCTTTGGTGGGGATCGACTTCCTTCTTCAGCCGGAAGCCGTGATCTCGGGGCAGGTGATGAACAGTCAGGGCGAACCACTCCAGGATGTGTTGGTCCATGCCCTATCGGTAGACGACCTGGTGAGCGAAGCCGACCTCACCGATTCTCAAGGACGTTACGCCATCCACCGGCTCAGTGCGGGAATGGACTACCGAGTTTCCGCGCACCATCCCGCCTGGGCCAGCCTATGGTTCAACGGTAAGCCGAATCCGTGGGAGGCTGACCTTGTGGATCTCACCGGTGGCTCCGTGGATGGGATCGATTTCTCCATGATGGAGGGCCGCTCGATTTCCGGGCGCGTCACGGACGGGGCTGGCAATCCCGTAGCTGAAGCCCATTTGTGGGCATGGTCCGAGACTCTTCGAGCCGGGGCCTCCGTCAATAGCGGGCCGGATGGGGATTACGTCTTGCGCGGATTACCGCCGTCAGCGGATCTCCAGGTCTTCTGCGAGCACCCGGAATGGGTTCCGGAGCGCTACCCGACGCTGGTGGATGTCAGTGGCGGTGATGTTCAGGGGATCGATTTCGCCCTGGAAGCGGGTCAGACGATTGATGGGACGGTGAGGGAACTTGACGGAACGCCTCTCCGCGGTGCCTGGGTTGTTGCTTGGTCGCCCAGCTTGCCGGACGATTTCCACCGCGTGGGCGAGAGTGGCTCCGATGGATCATTCCTGGTACGCGGCCTCCCGCCGGTTTCGGATTACCGGGTCTTTGCCATTGCCCGGGGGCACACCACCATCTTCTTCGACGGAAAGGAGAGCATGGAGACTGCCGATCCGGTAGACTTGACCGCGGGCAATGCCAGCGCCATCGACTTCGCTCTTCCCAAGGGTGGCTGTATCCAGGGAGTGGTGACCGATGCCGCCGGTCCTGTCATGGGCGCAACCGTCGCGATATCCAATGGACTGGGGCAGCACGTGGGCGTCGGATTCACCCGCTGGGATGGCACCTACACGACGACGGGGCTTGCCGCGGGAACTTACGACGCGCGGATCTTCCACTTCGGCCATCCTTCACCGCAGCCTGAACCGGCGGCCTCGGTCACCGTTGTGAGCGAAGAATGTGCTACCTGGGACTACGAACTCTCCACCGGCGGCAGCATTTCCGGGACCATCATGGGTCCCGGCCAACAGCCTGTCACCAGCGGTGAGGTCATCGTCTTCGCCTTCGACCAGTCGGCGGGTACCTATCTGTCCAGCACGACGGCATCGGAGACGGACGGCAGTTATCGGATCGCGGGCTTGCCGGCCAACGATGACTACGTGATCGGGGCTTTGGTCTCCGGCGGTGCCATGACCTGGTATGTGGCGGCTTCGGACATTGCTTCCGCCACCCCCATGGCACTGGTTCTCGGTCAAGATCTAGGGAACGTCGATATCTCCTTGCCGGCGGTGGCGATACCCGCGACGGCATCGGTGGGTCGTGCATTCACCGGGAATCTGCTCATTGTCAGTGGACACTCGCCGGATGCCTGGTCCTCCAACCGCACCGTGGACGTGAACTGGAGTGAACCTGCCGGCGCGCAGGCATATGCCTATGAATGGGATCTCTCCGAATCGAGCACGCCTCCGGCCGAGCCGATGTTGCCCCGGGGAATCACGAGCCTTCGAAGCCCCGAGCTTCAAGATGGCGTTCACTACTTCCACCTAAGGAGTATGGACTCCACCGGCCAGTGGGGCGCCGCGACGGATGTCGGTCCCATCAATATCGATGGCACCTCGCCCCCGCCGCCCTCCGGACTTGTCGCTTATGGCGGGAACACTCGCGTGGAGCTAGGCTGGGCCGTACCCACGTCGGATATCGGAGGCTCCGGCCTTGCCGGAATCGTCGTCGTGAGGAATAGCTCCAGTATGCCCGCCAGTTACCAGGACGGAACCATGGTTTACATCGATGAGACCACGGCTCCCGGAAGCCAGGCGAGCTTCACCGACATGGGAGTCAGCAACGATACCCTGTATCACTATGCGGTCTTTTCGTTCGACCATGCTGGCAACTATTCTTCGAATTCAGCTCAGGCGTCGGTGACGCCGAGTCCCGGCGTTTTCGGCGGCGCGGTTCCGGCCTTCCACTGGACGGGATTGCTTCTCTTACTCACGATGGGGGCGCTGACGGCACTCTACACCCGCCGGCGATTTCGGATCCTTGCCGCAAAGAGCATCCGAACTCCGAATCTGTAACTGAAGGCATGCAGATCAGGCGCCAGGCCCGGACTTGCGGCCTGGCCGTGAAACAGAAAGGGGTGGCGGTTTTCCGCTGCCCCTTTTTGCGTGCCGCCTTGGGGCGGACCGCGGTTGCGCAAATTGCCCGGAGGGAAGTATCTGTTTCCCTTACACCGATTGGTCGAATCCAAAAGATTCCTCTTTTGTCCACCCCAGCCATAGAAAGTGTAATCAATGGATTATGAAGGAAAAACATTCGTGTTCACCGGAAAAATGGAGATTGGCAGTCGCTCCGACATGGAGAGCTTTGCACGGTCGTCCGGCGCCACGGTGGGCCGCTCGGTGACAAAGAATACCGACTACCTTGTCATCGGCAAGCGGGTCGGCGCGACGAAGCTCAAGAAAGCCGAAAAACATGGCGTGAAAATCTTGACTGAAGAGGAGTTCTTGGGCGCAGCACGGAACGATGTGGATTCCCTGGAAGACTATATCCAAGGCCTTGTCAAGAAAGGATTTGACATCACGTACTCTTCCAACGAGGGAGATGGCTTCCAGGCAACCTTTGAGGTCGATTACCCTGAAGATGCCGCCAGCGTGGGCGAGGCTCTCCTTTGCCATGCGCGGGTTTCGGAAGTCGTGAAGAAGCGGATGAAGATGGCCCAGGGGATTTCCTACCGTTCCAGGACCTTGAAAAATCTTTCAAAAGGTTTTTCGCCTCTTGTGGAAGGTGATGAATCCAGGGGTTGGAGCCGCTCCGTGGACCTTTCCAAGTTTGCCAGGAACTTTCGAGCGATCAGCGATGATGCCGTGATCTCAGGGACCGTCATCGTCAACGATCTCAAACAGTGCATCGAGGATCTCGGCGTCCTGGCAATTCATGACAAACCGCTGGAAGAGAGTGTCATCGTCGTGCATGTCGTTGGCGGTGCCCACAAGAAGAGCGGCCGCCTACAAGGGTTCATCCTCGAGCGCGTTTGGACTTGAAATGGCCCGGATTCATCGGACTTTACGACCGCAGAGCTGCTGCTTCGCCACCATTCGGAAGGGATTCCGGGTCTAATTCGAAGGGATGACAAAATGGCCGATTCCTGCGACTCAGATGACTCGAAGTGGATCTTCCTCTTTTTTTGCTGGCTTCTTGCCAGTATTTCGACACTGGGAAGCCTGTTTTTCAGTGAGATCATGCAGTTCCCACCTTGTTCCCTCTGCTGGTACCAGAGGATCTTCTTGTTTCCACTGGTCCTCATCTTCACCGTGAGTCTGTTCCCGTTTGACAAATCCGTCGTCAAATATGCGCTTCCTCTGGCGATGGTGGGATGGCTTGTGGCCTTCTATCATAACCTGCTCTATTCCGGGATCATCCCCGAAAGCGTGAAGCCGTGCAGTCAGGGTGTTTCCTGTACCGAAAAGTACATCGAGCTGTTCGGGTTCGTAACGATCCCAATGCTCTCGCTGTTAGCATTTTCCACGATCATTTTTCTTTTGATCATCCTGAAGAGGAGCGTCTCTCAATGAAGAAAGAAGCACTCGTCTTGGCCGTGGCCGCTGCCTTGCTAGCAATCTTCGTCATGGGCAGCGTCTACTATAAGAATCGGCAGTCCAGTAGGCTGGAGTTTATGGCACAAGAAAATGCTTCCACCTTTGTCAGGGAGCACTCAAGGACTTTGGGGGCCGATGACGCCAAGGTCTACCTGGTGGAATTCTTCGATCCGGCGTGCGAAACCTGCGGCGCATTCCATCCTTTCGTCAAGGACCTCATGGCGGCACATCCGGGAAAGATCAAGTTGGTCATGCGATATGCTCCCTTTCACCAAGGGGCGGACCACTTCGTCAAGATCCTGGAAGCCGCGGGCAAGCAGGGGAAATACTGGGAGACCTTGAAAATCATGTTCGAGACTCAGTCGGCTTGGGCCAGTCACCACGCCCCGAGGCCGGAGAAGATCTGGCCCTATCTTGCCCGATTGGGGCTCGACCTGGACAAAATTCGAGCTGATATGAAGGCCCCGGAGCTCGATGGGCTCATTCAGCAGGACCTCGAGGATGCCAGGACTCTGGGTGTTCAAAAAACGCCGGGCTTCTTCGTCAACGGAAAGCCGCTCCAGACCTTCGGCTACAATCAGTTGAAGGATCTCGTGGAGTCCGAGGTCAAGCAACTTTACGGAGCCCGTTGAAAAGGGGAGGGCGACCGATAACCCGGGAGTCCGGGGCGTGCTGGGGCATCAATTCCCGTGGGGTATCCACGCAAGGCGGGACAAAGTTGGAAATAAAAGGAAAACGCGCAGCGCACAAAAATGTGGGCTGGGATCCCGTTGCCCTTCGTTGCAACGGGAAGTTGAGCGAGCTCCCTGGTGGGTGCAGGGCGAAGTCCTGCCAGGGGCGGGAAGCCGAGCGTCAGCGAGACGCGGCCCACAGGGCCGCAGCCAGCGTCCCCGGACGACCGCCGGGTAACGCGAGGCGTGACCCTTCGAGTCACGCAAACGTGACCCGCCGAGCGGAGCGCGGCGCTGCCCGATGCCAAGTTTTTTTTCCGCGACCCATTGTC
>JAJRTK010000301.1 GCA_024278345.1 bacterium
AAAAAAACTTGGCATCGGGCAGCGCCGCGCTCCGCTCGGCGGGTCACGTTTGCGTGACTCGAAGGGTCACGTTTGCGTGACTCGAAGGGTCACGTTTGCGTGACTCGAAGGGTCACGCCTCGCGTTACCCGGCGGTCGTCCGGGGACGCTGGCTGCGGCCCTGTGGGCCGCGTCTCGCTGGCGCTCGGCTTCCCGCCCCTGGCAGGACTTCGCCCTGCACCCACCAGGGAGCTCGCTCATCTTCCCGTTGCAACGAAGGGCAACGGGATCCCAGCCCACATTTTTGTGCGCTGCGCGTTCTCCTTTTATTTCTAATCTTTGTCCCGCCTTGCGTGGATACCCACCCTGGGCAAGCCGCCCAAAAACGGGGAGGAGTTCTGTTCCGCCGGTCTGGGTAGGGCAGGAGAGGCAAACAATGAACATTGGGGATTTCTCTGCTTGATGTCTTCAATTTGGGACTTCAGGAGGTTACAGTTTTTGGGTTGTCAGAAGTTCCAGATCTAGGGGTTGAGGCCCGGAATTCCCGGGATGCTTCTGGAGCGATCCGAGCGACCGCGAGGAGCGTGAGAGGAACGCAACCAGAAATGACCGAGAAGGGGGCTGAGGTCGATGCCATCCAAGGAGGCAAAGAAAGTCCGGGGTTGGGATGGCGGATTCGGCGGCAAATCGGTATCCTATTGATGAAGGTCGAAGAGATCGTCTGCTGGGAGTGCTCCGAGAAGTCCTGCGGTGGGTCTGGTAGTCCCCGGTGATCTTCGGCGTTTTTTGGGGGAATGAAGCGCTCATGAGCGTTCAATTCATGGTGATGCTCGGCTTTTTGGCCGCGTTTGTCGGGCTGGTTTGGCGCCTTTTTAAGGGGCGCAAGCCGGGGCTCTGGTTAAGGCGCGGGAGCCGGCTTTCTTTTGCTGCCGTTCTGGTGACCGCGATCTGGCCCGCCGTCGTGATTTGTTGGACCATGCTGGAGCTGGAGTGGGAAGATCGGGCGATTTTGCGCGTGGCGCAAACCGGATACCGGATCCGGATGGATGGGCGGGAGCCCGGTTCCAAGAGCATCACCGTGGGGGGGAACCGGTCGCGGCGGGACCTGGCGCCCGGAGAGCGCCTTGATGATCTGTTCATCAACCGGCTGCCCGGTGGCTTTTTGAAGATTGCGGTCGCGGAGTCGGGCTTTCGGGTCACGTTGCGGAAGGCCGGCTTCCTGGCGGAGGCTGAGGAGGAACCAGAGGAAGGAGATTCTCTCCCGCATCCGGGAGCCTTATTTGCCATCAACGGGAAGCGGAAAAATGTTCACCGGCTCCAGGCCGGCTCGCTGCTTCTTGTGAAGATGGCCGATGGCGGTGAGCTGGGGTTTACTCTCGATCCGGGTGGGCCGCTCCGAGCCGCTGCGCTGGTGGCTCCGGGAGGCGTGCGCCTCGAGCTTTCCAAGAGTCCCGCGCGGTTGCCGATGATCGACTGGAGACTTCCGGTTTCCAGGCCATTCACCGAAGGAGAACGGGTCGATCACCTTGGAGACCTCCTGGCCAGGGCCTCAAAGCAGTCGGGCCGTGCTCCGCCTCCCGGGCTGGCAAGCTTCGTTTTCGCCACTCGCTCCTTTCCTTGGTTTGACTTTTCCGTGGCACTTCTTGATCCCGAGGTGCGGGTGAGGGAAGGTGGCCGGATTGTGGGTGCGAAGACGGAATTCACGGTTCCGGAGATTCGCGGCCTGGATTTTTGGCAAAGTTCAGGAGGCGCCGGGAGGCGGGGAGGCCTCCGCCCACTGACCGGGCTCGGGCAGGTGCGGATCGCCAACAACTCCTTCGAGATCGATTTTAGAAAGCCTCGTCGGGTCACCGTGGAGCACCGGTTCGACGGAGGAGCAGTGGCGACGTTTTGGCTGGCGGCGTACGAGCCGCCTCCGAACACCGACAGCCTCTGGATCCGGGGTCACAGCCAGCGCTTTGAAAACGCCGGAGCACACCTTCGCTTGACGCCGCCTCCAAGGTTGGCTCGCCGGTTGGTTTCCGCCATCGATGAATGGCTAGCCTGGGCGGGTTTGCTGGAGTCGGCCTCCCAGGGCGATCAGTCCGGATCATGGGCGATGGAGCTTGTGGAGGGAAGGGGTCGGAGCCAGATTGCGTCGTCGGAGCGGTTCGAGCTGGGCCGGGATTACGCCGTTTTTACGAGCGTGGAGATCGTGGAATTGCCGTTGGGGGTGATCGCCTGGATCTTGGTTCTATGCATGTTCCAGTGGATCATGATGCGGGAAACGGCGGTGGACGGGTTCCAGGTTGTGTTGGTGTCGGTGGTGAACGTCTTCTTGGGGTTCCGGTTGTTGGTTGCGTTCAAGGCGGTGTTGGTGCGTCCCTTCCACGAGGAAGGCTATGAGCTGGCTCTGTTCGCTCTCTTTTTCGTGCCTGCGTGGGTGATCGTGATGCGGGATCTTTGGCACGGTGTCCGCCGTGTTCGCGGGGAGTGGCTTCTTGGCCAGGCCCGCCGGAGGCTCTGGTGCGTGGGGCTCTTTTTGGCCTGTTTGGGGTACTGGACTCTTGGGCGTTATGGGGTGGGGGCGCGGTTGTTCCTTGTGGGACTCTCGTTGTTGCCCGCGATGTTATTTGAGGTGGCTCGTTTTTTTGCGGCGCCTTCGCGGGGTGGCCGGAGCGTGGGCGGGCGGTGGATGGTGTGGCTCCGGGATCTTGATGGCGGTGCCGTCAGAACGGTGCTTTGGGCATTGGCGGCCTGCGGGCTGGTGCGGATGGCCTTTTGGTTCTTGGGATTTCGAGAATCGGTGCGCCTTGGCGGGCGGCTTGCGTTCGAAATGTTCTACACGCCGGTCATCGCGCTGTTGGGCGGGCTGGCCTGTGGGCTTATCATCGAGCATTTCTGTCGGGCCTTCTACGAGCCTCACCTTTTGGAGCGTTGGGATTTGGGATCTTTTCTTCGCCGCCGCACGCCTTTGAGGCTAGGGATTTTGTACGGCGTATTGCTTTTGAGCCTTGGAGGGATCGGCGCCCTGGTGAGTGATTTGGGGATGCTGGTTCCCAACGGACTGGGAGTGCTTTTGGTGGCCGGAAGCACGGGCGTTTTTTTTCTTGTCTTCCTTGTAGGCCGCCGTGGCTATGGCCTGTTGAAGGGGGTTGCCGCCCTGGGCGCCCTGGGGCTTGTGATCCTCTTTTTGTTCCCCTGGATCTTGCTGGGCTGGGGATCGACCTCGGATGGGGATTCCGTGAGCTATGATCGGAACCGGCTGCGGCTCATGGCCTATTTCGACCCGGAGCGGGTGGCGGATTTGGGAACGCGTTCGGCGCAGGAGATCTTGGAGGTCCGGCGCCGCCTGGATGCCTATGCTTCCATCAAGGAACCGCGTTATCTGGGTGCTCCGATGCCCATGTCCCGGCCGGAGGATCTCAATGACCAGGTGGCGGCGATCTATATTCTGGCCGATTTTGGGCCGGTGGGCGGTTTCTTTTTGCTCTGGTGCTTGTTGCTCCTGGCGGCGGTTCCCTTTTGGGACGAGGGGCTTGCCGAAGCCGGCCGCGCAGGGCCCGGGGAACGCGCCGTGGCTCCCAGACTTGTGGCGGCGGCTTGCCTTGGGTCCATGAGTGCCACCGGCATGTACATGCTGGCCGCCAACGTCGGGATTGTACCGCTGACGGGAAAGAGTATTTACCTCTTGGGAATCAACTCCCTGTCAGACTTGGTGACGACGAGCCTCTTGCTTGGCATAGCAGTTCTTGCCTTGGAGATGCAGCGATGGATCGACGGTCTCTCACGATAGTGGCGCCCGCCTTATTGGGGCTGCTGGCGACCGGCGCGGTCATTGGCGCCTCAATACTGAGCCTCTCCGAAAAGGTGCCAAGCCCCTTCTATCCCCATTCGTACAACCAGAAGGTCAATGCCTGGCTCGAAAGTGGGCTCCTCACCATTGAGCGGGGCAAGGGCCGGTTCGTGGCGAGCGTTTCCGACGAAAAACTTAGTGCCGAAGAAAAGGCCTGGCTCGGCCTCAGCTTTCTCCCGTCGGATATCCGCCGGTTCAATGGGGATCCCGGCAAGGGGATCCCACCTTCTCGCGGCATTTTCCTCCAGAGGGAAGGCCAGTGGAAGATCAACCCCTACCAACATCTTTCGGCACCTTTCAGTTTCCTCCGGCGCCGGTGGACAGGCGGCATATGGTTTCGCGCCCCCGCTGTGGGCGCGGCTCTTTGGAGCGACGAACGGACCATCGTTTTTGCACGCCCCGAACCCGGCGAGTTGCCGATCAAGCCAGGACGATATGCCATCCTCGATCTGGCGGCTTCCGCTCCCGGCGCCGCTCCCGGTGCCGCTCCCGCCGTCTTGACCTGCAAGGGGTTGGCCGTGACCTATGGCGACAGGACGCGGAACCTGGCCGAGTTCTTCTTTTTGGGGGACGACGTGGTGATCAATGTCCGGGACGAGCGGCTTCAAGTCTGGTTGGAGGGGCAGCGTCTCCGAATAGGGCAGATGGCGGTCCTTCGGGATGGTGACCGCCTGCTCTTCGAGAAGCCTGCCGCTAATCAGCGGCCCGTCGTCCAGGCTTTCCTTTTCCGCCAGACCACCGCGGGTGCCACGGCGGCTTCGGTGACCGGATCTTTGTCGGCGATCCAGCTCATCAACGGGCGCCAGGAGCGCCACAGCCGAGCCGCCCAGCTCGATTTCGCACCCACCCTCGCAAGTGCCATTGAGAAGCTATACAGCCAGCAGACCACAGCCAACGAAAAACTTGATGTCTACTTGACTCTGGACGAATCCCTTCATGTCAATCTCACCCGAGGCCTCACCGATTGGATGCGGACACGGCGCTTGACGAAGGCCGCCGGCGTGACACTCCTCGATCTGCGCACCGGCGAGCTTCTTGCCCTGGCGAGTTATCCGTCGCCTGCTCTGGCTGAGCGCCTGGCAAAAACCAAGCGTCGTCGTCGCCAACTTCGCAGGAACCACAACTTCCATCTTCATCCCATCGGTTCCGCGGGCAAAGTTTTTTTGGCTACCGCGGCCCTGTCGGCCCGGCCTGAGATTGCGACTTTGGAGCGTCGCTGCCACCCCAGCACCCACGATTTCCGCCATGTCCTGGATATCGAGCTGCCAACGAACCTTGTGAAGGAAGGCGATGGGTTTATCGCCAACCCGCCCGCCATCTGCCGCGGCAGTCAATGGTTTGGTTTTTTGCCTTTCTTGACCTCCTCCTCCAATGCCTACATGGTCGATCTCTTCACCCTGAGCCTCAGTGGGGCACTGGAAGGCGCCCAGTGCAGAAAGAGAGCGCCGGACAAGAATTGCCGTTGGCGGATCCGGACGGAGCGGGGACTGGCGTACTATGACGAAGGCTTCGATCACAGTCTATATCTGACGCCGGAGCGACTGAATGTCATCGGCCTGGAGGGCCTTCCCACTTTCCGTGAGCTTCGGCGGATCTTTGGCATCCGGACAAGCCTGGTCCTGGACGGGGTGGATCCGGGTTACGACCTGCGCCTTTGGAAGCCCCTCACCGACCGCATCCTCACGGGGGAGCAGCGGCCCATCTCCCTCTACAGCGACGAAGTCACCCCGGAGCGAGTCAACCTTCGGGCCAACACCATCCAAAACCTTCGGCAGGACTACGTTTCTTTCCTCCTGGGTGGCGCGGCGAACGAATGGACTAACGTCCAACTGGCGGAGGCTCTGGCTCGCCTGGCCATGAACCGGCCCGTGGAAGCCCAGCTTGTGCATCGCCTGGAAGTGGATGGCCGTGTGATTGAGAATCCAAAACTGGTGGAGAACGCCCGGCCCACGGCACCTCTCATTGCCCCGGATATTCGGAGTTTGGTCCTTAGAGGGATGCATGCAGTGGTCCAAAAAGGCACCGCAAAAAAGGCGTTTGGCCCCAAGGGACTGAAGACGGTGGAAAGGGTTTTGCCGGGAAATGGCGCCACTCTCCGGCTCTACGGCAAGACTGGCACACTGAAGGACAAGAAACGGCCCACGTCGGTCTTCCTTTTCATCCTGGCCGCCGAAAAGAAGGGAGAGATCCTGGGAGGCATCTCCGGTGCTATCTACATCGACAGCCCTAACGGCGGCGCTTTCGCCGCTTTCTTGGCTCGCCATTTGCTAGAAAAGGTCGTCCGCCCCTACCTCAAAGCCGCGAAATTCGTCCGCTAGCCCCATGAAACAACCGCTCTTCGAAAATTCCCTCTTTTTTCTTCGGGCTGTCTTCCGCTCCCATCGGCGGCCATCCGGCCACCGCTGTCCGCCATCTTCGCCCCGCTCTTCATCAGCCAGCCCACCATCGACTGGCTCTATCCGGTCGATACCGGAGCGGGCATCCACGCAAGGCGGGACGGAACAGGAAAAAAAGGAAAATGTGGTGCCGGGCGCAGCGAGATGCCAAGCATAAGTGAGGCCTACCGTACAAAAAATG
>JAJRTK010000302.1 GCA_024278345.1 bacterium
CAATGCTCGGGATGCTCACGGTGACATCGAAGACTGGCCGACGCCTCTCATCGACAAGGATGCCTTGGAAGCCGGGTGCGGAAGTTGCCACGACAGGCTACCGGTTCCCGATCCCAAGCTTTGGCGAAAGGGAAAACGCGCTTTCTCGAAGCTCCACTGCAAGAGTTGCCATTCCATCGAACCTGGAGTCGAATCAGTGGGGCCGAACTTGGCCTACCAGGGTCTTCGCCCGCTGGACGAGGAATGGCCGAAACAACACGCGGCTCTCGCCGATGCCCAAGCAGTAGCCGCTGTTGGCAAGACCAAACAAGAACAACTTGCCAGTTATCTATCGACACTTGTTGGAGCTCCCCGGTGGATGCGAGGCAAGCGGTTGTTCAACGACCTGGGGTGCCTGGGATGCCACCGACTGGGCGATCTGGGGACGCTGACAGGGCCGGAGCTGACCCGTGAAGGGCTCAAGAGGCGAGAACAGTTCGAACTGGCCAGCGGTCGGGAGGTAGATTCGATTCTAACCTGGCACGTGGAGCATCTCCTCGATCCTCAAAAGACGGTGACAAACAGCCAAATGCCGCGGCTGGAGATCGAAGAGGACGAGGCCCGTGACCTTGCAATTTACCTGCTGAGCCTTGGCCCGAGGGACCTGCCTCTCTCCAACAGCCCCAGAGAACGGCTCCTGGCTGCCGCCACGGGACGGCGAGACTTCCCTTCGGACGGAAAATCTCTACTCCGAGTTCTTTGCGGAGCCTGCCACGGTAGCGCTGGCGAGGGGGCAACCCTGGAGCCGCAAAAGCTCGTCACCCCCATGCTCATCGGCAAAAGCTTCCTGATGTCAAGCAGCAAGCGCTTCATCCGGGACACGATCCTCCAGGGCCGGCCGGGGAGGCTCATGCCCGCATGGACCCGGCAGGAAACTGGACTCACGGAGCGCGAAGTGGAGCGGATTCTGGAGGCTCTCTGGTCCAAACGCCCCAAACCTCCCTCTTTGGAACGAGTGAGAAGCCTCACTGGCGATGGGACGGCGGGAAAATCGATCTACGACGAACGGTGCGCGGTCTGCCACGGCCCGGCCGGTGAGGGAGCCATGGCTTGGCCGTTGGCGAACGACGATTTCATGAAACGGGCCGACGCGAATTATCTGCTGTCCATCATCACCGAGGGATGGCCGGACGCCGGCATGCCGGCCTTCGCAAAACGGAAGCCTCAAGAACTTGCCGATTTGACAGCCTACTTGGAATCGTTCCGGAGTGGCGAGCCCGGGGGTCGGGCAAGCTGGACGGGAAAGAAGCTGGCCAGCGAGGAAGGGGAGGCGAAGCGTGGAAAGGCCGCCTATTCCACCCGCTGCGCGTCGTGCCACGGTGCTTCCGGCGAGGGCGGGATCGGCCCCAATCTCACCGACCCATCGTTCCAGGCCGCGGCCTCCGACGGGTTCCTCCTGGACTCTCTGAGCCATTCAAGAGCCAGAGCGAAGGGTCTGGATGGACTGTGGAAACCTGACGGAGCACCGCGCCAGGAGGAGGCGCTGGATCTCGTGGCCTTCGTTCGAATGCTTCGGGGTACGAGCTTCGCCGTTCCCACCAGGCAAACTGATCCCCAGCGGGTCCAGCGGGGCGCGGCCCTTTACAAAAAGGCCTGCAACAAGTGCCACGGGGAGCGTGGGCGAGGCAGCACGGCACCGAGCCTGTCCAACATCGGGCTCCAAGAACTGGCAACCGATGCCTATTTGCAGGCTACCATTCTTGTTGGCCGACCGGGAACGCCCATGGTGGCCTGGTCTCAAAGCAAGGAAACCCCCATCGACCACGATGCCGCAATGGATATCGTGGAACTGATTCGAAGCTGGCGACAACCCAGCGAAAAGAAGAAAGGAGACGCAACTCCATGAAAAGGATAAGCCTGGTAATCGCTTCCTTGTTGGCTGTCTCAGCCCTGACGTTTTCCCTCAGTCGAAACTTGGCTTTCGCCGGTGACGACGTTCCCGAAGACTTCAAAGTCAAAGGGGATCCCGACGAAGGGATCTTTATTTACAAGCAATACTGCAAGAAGTGCCACGGCAAGAAAGGAGATGGCACGGGAACCATGGCCGCGGATCTGGTGATCAAGCCCGCGAACTTCACGGAGGTGGAAAAGATGTCCAAAGTCACCGACCGCGAGCTCTACATCGGAGTTCGCGACGGTGGGCCGGCAATCGGTAAGAGTGAGAAGATGACGCCGTGGAAGGATGTCTTGGAAGAACAAGAGATCTACGACGTCATCAGCTACATCAAACTGTTCTGGGCGGACGAATAAGTCTGGCCCGGAAGCTGGAGAGAAACATGTTCACAAAGCTGTCTGCCAGTATTGGCAACGCCCGTGCCGAGACTTGGGGAAGCTCCGGCGCGGTGCGGCTCAGGAAGACCTGGAGCCTTGTCATCCTCGCTACCCTAGCAATCGCATCGTTTGCCAGCAAACCCGCCGAAGCGATTCCAGCGTTTGCCCGCAAACACAATCTGACGTGCGCCTCTTGCCACTCCGCAATGCCTTACCTCAACGCCACGGGTCGAGCCTACAAGCTCGCGGGCTTCAGAATGCCCGACGAAGATGGCACCGTCGATCCGGATTCTCAGGGGAATCGCAAGATCTCCGACGAGCTCGTCCTGGAGAAATACTTCCCCATCAGCGCGCGAATCAAGGGATATATCTTCGACAAAGTCAAGGGCGAAGACACCAAAATCCGGCCGGCCCACGAAATCGAGCTTCTCATGAGAGGCGCCGTGTTCAAGGATATGTCTTTCACGGCTGAAGTAGAAGGAGAAGATGAAAACGATTTCAGCCTGGAAGGCAGCGCCAGCTTCGGGTACCACCCTTCCCGGATGTTCAACGTTCTCATCGGCTTTGGCTCGGCCCTCCGAGCCGATCCCTACAATACGTTGACCAACGGCCATCGCCTCACGGTCTCCAACAAGGTTGCTCTCACTGAGGGATTCGGCTCCGGGCTGATGCTAGGGAAGGGCGCGCAGTACGTGAGCCTTTACGGCCAAACCGGTGGCTTCTACTACAGCGGAACGCTCTCCGCCGGCAATGGCAACCCCGAGGGGGAGAGGCCACGGGACATCATTCTCCGGGGCGCTTACGACGTCAACAAGAATATCTCCTTCGGAGTCCTGGGCCTTGTGGGAAACCGTCAGCTCGACGACGCAAGCGGCGAAAATCTCGATGTGGTCAGGCTGGGCGGCGACTTCAACCTCGCGTTCTCCGACTTCAACGTGCTGGGGTTGTTCCTCGTGAACAAAGACAGCGTGGGCAGTGTGGACGAAACCAACAACACGGGCTACGTGGAGGCGTTCTATACCGTGAAGCAAGGAAGCCGCCCTTTCATCATGCCTCTGATGAGGTACGATTGGTTCACGCAAAACGATGGCGAGGACAAGACAGGGATGATCACCGCGAACCTGTCGGCCTACGTTCACGAGAATGTGCGGCTTGGAATCGAATACAGCGCGGAGATCACCGTTCCAGGAGCCAGGGAAAAGGAGAACAGGGTAACAGCGCTTCTGGATGCCGCCTTCTGATTTGACGGCCTCGGAGGAAGCTGGCAGGCCGAGAGGATCTTCCTCATGGTTGGGTTCCGCTCGCATCAGCGGGCCCGCCGCCGCCGATGCGAGCGGAACTCAACTCTGCGAGAGAAAAGTGGGCCTTGGTCATAGTACCGGCCACGGTGCAGATTTCAGACGCCGCCCCAGGGCTTCCAGCCCTGGAACCCGGCGGAGGCTCTGCCTCCGGACCTCCGCTGGGAGCGCCGCTCCCAGACCCACGCCAGGGAGC
>JAJRTK010000303.1 GCA_024278345.1 bacterium
AAGAAGCGGGCGCGGGCCGGAAGGCCTGCACCCAAAATCCGTTCCCCGGGACCTTTTCGCATGGAGGCCTTCCGGTCTCCATGCAGGCGTGTACTTTCATGGTAGGTGGATACCCGGCGCCGTTTTCTTCGCGGCTGCGGGATCTTGGGGCTTCTTGCCTGAGTCATCGGTGTTCAGGCGAGTAGCGGGCGTCGGACGGCGACCGATGGGAGCGGAACGCAGCACAAAGACGGAAAAACCCGCGGCCCCGGCTTTGCCCTTTGAGATACCGATTGCTCCGCGGATGGCTTCCTGCCCTGCTACTGGAGGATGAGCTCTTCGTTGATGGGGTAGAAGTGGTTGGCGGCCTCCCGGAGATCGATGGCGGTGTTGTGCTCGAAGCTGTGGACTTCCACCTCCAGGCCGTGCCTTTGGACCATGCGGACGAGGGCCACAAAGTCTCCGTCACCGCTGATGAGGCTCACCACGTCCAGTTGCCCGATCATGGAGATGATGTCGATGGCGATCTCCATGTCCCAGTCGCCTTTGGCCGAACCGTCGTAGCGGGTGCGAAGGTATTTGGAGTGGATTTTATAGCCGCAGTGTTCCAGAAGGAGAATGAAGTTCGACTGATCGATGTCCGGCGTCTGGATGATGTAGGCATTGGCGGTGGTGATCTTCCGTCCGCAGCTTACGGCCTTGAGCAGTGCCTGGTAGTCAAGGCGTCCGTTGAACTTGTTCCGTGCCGCGTAGAACATGTTTTGCACGTCCACGAAGACGCCGACGCGGACCTGGTCCGCGGGCTTTTCGCCTCGTCCGAGGTTGAGTTCTTTTTCTTGTAGATAGAAATCCAAGGCCCTTCGGTTGGCCTCTGAGATGGCCGAGATTTCTTCGGCGAACCGCCGGCGTTCCACGATGGCGTCGTTGAGGATTTTTGCCAGCTTGGACCGGAGGATCAGGACTTCGGTGTCAAGGCCGTTGAAGATCTCGTATTTCTTTTGGAGCTGGTACAGCTCGTGAGTCTTGCGGTTGAGCTCGTAGATGACGTGCTCTTTTTCCGTCTCCACCTGCGCCAGGCGTTCGCGGAGGGATTCGATGCTCCCCATCTGCCTTAGCCGATTTTCGAGATTGGCATTTTTTTGCCGGAGCTCTTCGGACTCCTGTTCTCCTCGCTGCCGATCAGTCTTGAGCTTTTCCAGCTCTTTTTGCATGTCCTTGATGGTGGTTTGGAGGCGCCGGTTTTTCCGATAGAGCACTCGGCCATCGAAGTGCTGAGGCGCCGGTTTAGCAGGGTCCGGTTTTTGTGCGTTTGGCGGGGGGCTGTTGAGATTGGGGTGAGGCCTGGGGCCGCGTCGCTTGAGGAGGTCCCGTGCGATCTGTTGGAAGGATTCGTCTTCGTGGGTTCCCAGGACCCAGGCGAGCTTTCCCACTTCCCTGCGGGCGAAGGCCAGCTCTTCGAGCTTGGTTTTGTCGAGCTGCCCAATCCGAACCGCCTCGACGGCCGTGGAGCGCTGAAGGGCTTTGGCCAGGCTTTCTCGGATCTCTTCGGACTTGAAGAAATGCGTGGCCAGGGCCTGGATGATGCTGGGCTTGGCAAAAGCTCTGGGGTCCATTCCGCCGGGAACAAGTCCCGCCGAGCGGTATTCCTCGTAGAGACAATCGTCGGGCACCGCGTCCGCCAGGATTCGGCGAAGCGTCTTGATATCAAAATTTCTGGTGGCGCGATTGAGAATTGCTTTCACTTTTTTCTCCCGTGTTGTTTTGCGGGCATCGCAAATCAAGGCGAGCTCCTTGGATACCCAACTCCAGGATAGGGCGCTAGAGCTGGGCACTCAATAGCAGGTCCATGATACTCGAAACCACTGGCCGAGCTTGCGGGCTTCTCCCGCAGTTGGTAGGAACGAAGCGGATGCCGTTCATTGCGCCCTGTTTAGGGGTTTTACGGACCAGGGAGAATTCCACCGATGAGCATGAAATCCTTTGAAAATTTCGACGTACGGAGCAAGCGAGTCTTCGTCCGTGTGGACTTCAATGTTCCCATTCATCAAGGTGAGATCCAGGATGACACGAGAATTCGCGCGGCGCTTCCCACGCTGGAATCGCTTCTGGAGCGAGGCGCGGCGCTCGTCGTGGCGTCCCATCTGGGCCGGCCCAAGGGAGAAGATCCGAAACTCTCACTCCGACCCGTTGCCAAGCGGCTGGGCGAGCTTTTGGGGCGTCAGGTCGCCTTTTGTCCGCGCCCGGCGGGCCAGGAGGCTCTTCGGATGGCCGGAGAGCTCCGAGGCGGGGATCTGTTGATCTTGGAAAACCTCCGATTCCACCCCGGGGAAAAAAAGGATGATCCCGAATTCGCGGCTCAGCTCGCGGCGTTGGCCGATCTTTACGTGGACGATGCCTTTGGAACCGCTCATCGTCCCGCCGCCTCCATCGTGGGGATCGCCAAATTGTTGCCTGCCGCGGCCGGCGCCCTGTTGATGAAAGAAATCGACACCCTCCACCGGCTGGCTTCCGATCCTCCCCGGCCACTTGTCATGCTGGCCGGAGGCGCCAAGATCAGCGACAAGATCGCTGTCATCGACCGGTTGTCGGACAAGATCGATCTCCTGTTGGTCGGAGGCGCCATGGCGTTTGCCTTCTTGAAGGCCCGGGGCCATGGGATCGGGAAGTCCCTTCTGGACAGCGCTGGTGTTCCCATGGCGGGCCGTTTGTTGGAAAGCTCGCTGAAGATCCTCCTTCCAAAGGATTTTCGGGCGGCGGCCTCGGTAGAACCGGGGACCGAACATTGCGTTGTGGCAGCCGATGCCATACCGGAAAACCTCATGGGCCTCGACATCGGGCCAGCGACAATCGATTGTTTCAGGCCCCACTTGGCCTCCGCGGGAACCGTTCTTTGGAATGGGCCCATGGGCCTTTTCGAGGTTTCTCCTTTCGATGAGGGCACTGGAGCCGTGGGCCGGATTCTGGCCGATGCCAGTGGGCTCTCCATCGTCGGAGGAGGAGAGACGGGCGAGATCGTCCGGAAGCTCGGACTGGCTCACAAGATGAGCCACGTGAGTACTGGAGGCGGGGCTTTCTTGAGCTACTTGTCGGGCGAAACGCTCCCGGGAATCGAGGTTTTGCGCCAGTCATGAGCTGCGCGGAGGGGACCGGTCATCGGGTCGGCCACCGGACAAAAACGGGAAGCCTACAAAAAATGGAAAGCCAAACCAGGTGAGCAAGCCCATGAATCCGACGCCATTACAAGTCTCGCCGGAGCTGGAGCATCCCTGGGATCTGCGGCCACTGGATGCCATGGCTCTTCAAAGGCGCCTCAGACTTCTTCTGGAAGAGACCCCCCTTGAGAATCCGCCGCAAGTCGTCGCGGGTTGTGACGCGTCGTACGATGCTCCCACGGGGCAGGCGTTCGCCGCCGTTGTCCTTTTCGAGCTGCCCTCCATGCGGGAGATGGAACGTTCCGTTGTCCAGGCTCCCATCAACTATCCCTACGTGCCAGGACTGCTATCGTTCCGGGAGGCACCCGTCCTGCTCCAGGCCATGGCCCGGATCAAGAGGCGGCCCGAACTGTTGATGTTCGATGCTCATGGGTTGGCGCATCCGCGGGAAATGGGGCTCGCCTCTCATCTGGGGCTCCTTCTCGACATCCCCTCCATCGGCTGCGCCAAGAGCCCGTTGGTGGGGACTTATGATGAGCCGGGTCTCAATCGTGGCGACTGCGCCCCTTTGTGGCTTCGCGGCCAGGTGGTTGGCTGCGTGGTCCGGACGCGGGACAAGGTGAAACCGGTTTTTGTATCGGTGGGGCACAAGATCGATCTCCCGCAGGCTATCGAGCTCGTGCTGAGTTGTTGTCGCGGACGCAAGCTCCCCGAGCCCACGCGCCTCGCCGATAGGATCGTCGGACACGCCAGGCGGAGCTACAAATCCAGCCTGTGAAGCAACTCCATCGTCTTTTCCAGCCGCCGGTCCTTGATCTCGCTTCGGATCTGGAGGCACTGCTGGAGCCGCTTCTTGGCCAGCGTTCGATCTTTGGCCTGGAGATCGACTCGGGCCTGTTCCTCCAGGATCTTGGCTTCCAGGTAGGGGCGCTGGAGGGTGCGAGCGGCAGAGAGAGCCTGCAAAAGCCGGGTCCGGGCGAAATCCAGATCTCCCCCTTGCCGGTGGAGCCTTCCCGTGGCCAGCAGCCACTGAGGGCGGATCTGCTCGTTTTGCGTTTTTTGGGCGCTTTCCAGAGCCTGCCAGATTCGCCTCATCCCTGCCGCCACATCGCCGGCGTCAGCGAGGGCACGGCCCAGATGTCCGCCCCAAAAAAGGGCCATGATCGCTTCTTCGGCCTTTTCACAAAGCTCCACCGCCCGTGTCAACCTGGAGATCGCTTCTTCCGGCACGCCCTCCTCAAGAGCCGTGAGACCCAAAAAACCCGTGCCAAGAGGAGTGTCGCACCGTATCCCACGACGCCGAACAAGATCCAGATGGTCCTCGAATCGGGTCCTGGCTGTATCAAAATCGCCCAAAAGTAACGCCCGCTCCCCGTCCCGGCGGAGGTAAATGGCGTGGACCTGCGGAAAATCCACGTCCCGGAGTAGATCTCTCGCCTGCTCGAACCACTCCTCTGCCTCCGTGGGCTCCCCTCGTTGCAGCTTCAAAAAACCCAGCGTCACCATGCAGACCGATTGGCCGGACTTGGAACCGGAGTCGATTGCGTGCCGGAGCGCATCGGTACAGTGCTCCTTGGCCTCTTCATCATTGCCACGGCATTCCTCAACATGGGCCAGCTCCAGAAGACAGTTCATAATTCCAGGCTGGTTGTCGATCTGCTGCAAGGGTTTCAGTGCCTGCTGGAAGAGTTGCTCCGCCTCCCCAAGCTCACCCGAGCGAAGAGCAAGGGAGCCTTTCAAAACCAAATTGAGCCCCAATAGATGCGGAGAACGGAGCCGGATGGCCACGGCCATGCTCAGAGAAAAACTATAGGTCGCCTTTTGGACCTGGTGGCGCTGGGCGAAAATTTTCCCCAGTTCGGCGAAGATCAGACCTTCGAGCTCCGAGAGCTTGTTCTCTTTGGCGACCTTGAGAGCCTCGGCAAGGATCTCCATTGCCTTCTTCAACTGCCCGAGCCCCCTCAAAGCCGAGATTTTCCCGTGGAGAGCCTGCCCGAGAGTCGCCACATCACCCGTGTGCGCCGCTACGGAGGAGGCCTCGTCGAAGTGGTGGTAAGCTGTCTGGATCTCGCCCCTGATGTAAAAAATACTGCCCAGCAGCACCAGGGAGTTGGAAAGCGTGTTCCGGTCCTCTGTCGCCCGGCTCAGATGCGCCGCCTCCTGACCATCCCGGAGGGCCTTTCCGGCGCCAATGTATGAGTAGAGGACCAATGCCTTGGCGAAGTGTGCCCGGGCGTTGACCAGTGCATTCCCTGTGGGCTCGGCGTGCTCGAGGGATTCATCGGCAAAATCCAGCGCATTGTGGCCATCACCCAGACTCTGGAGAACCATGGCGGCATTGGCGAGCCAGATGGCCAAAATCTCGCGGTTCTCTGCTCGGCGGGCGTAGTCAATGGCCGTTATGTAGTTCGTGATGGCGGCGTCAAACTTCCCCCGGGCCTGATAGATCCCTCCAAGGAGACCGGCTGAGTGGGTCGCCATCATGGGATGCCTCAGCTCGACGGAAAGCTCGTGAGCACGCATCGACATCTGCACCGCCTCGTCAAAATCCCCCTGCTGGGCCAAAAGAGAGGCGAGCTCCAGGGAACAGTGGGCTTCACAGAACGAATCCTGCCGTTTCCGCGCGTGCCGCAACCAATTTCGATAATAGCTCAACCGTTCGTGGGGCAACATCCCCAAGACTCCTTTCGAGAAGAGGCTTTCTTTTCTTCTCGTTGTGTCCGCTCCCGTCGCGCGGCAGCCGCCGCCCGCCAGTCGCCACCTTTCGATATCCCAAGACTATCCGGGGGCGATGCCTCATGCAACAGGGTTGTCTCCTGTCCGCTGGAGGATCGCTCGGCCATAAAGCCGTTCGTAGATTTCCGCGGTCTGGTTCCAACCGTGGTTCTGGCTCATGGCGTGACGCCGCATCAAAGCAATGAGGTCCGGGTGGGTCCGGAACGTTGTCGCCGCCCAGCGAACCGTGTTCCAAAGGGCCGTCGCGGTCAAGTCGTGGAACTTGAAGCCGTTCCCGCGGCCCGTGGCCGCGTCAAGGTTGTCCACCGTGTCTTCGAGCCCACCCACCGCGCGAACGATGGGAAGAGTCCCATAGCGGAGGCTGTACATCTGGTTCAGACCGCACGGCTCGTAACGCGAAGGCATCAAAAAGAAATCGGCTCCCGCTTCGATCCAGTGCGCCAGGGTCTCGCTCCACGTCACGTGGACCGAGAGCTGGCCTGGCCTCACGGCGGCCCATCTTCGGAGCCAGTCCTCCAACGCCGCCTCCCCTGTCCCCAAGATCACCATCTGGATTCCCAAGTCCAAAAGGCGCCCCATGCCGTCCGCTACCACGTCGATCCCTTTCTGGTGCGCCAGCCGGCTCACGATGCCCACCAAAGGAATGTCGGGGCGATCATCGAGGTTGCAAAGCCGCTGAAGCTGCTGCTTGCAAATCGCCTTTCCAGACATGTCGGCAAGACTGTAGCTTGCCGGAATGTGAGGGTC
>JAJRTK010000304.1 GCA_024278345.1 bacterium
AAACCACCTGCGGGCCGGCTGGTAACTGCGCGTTCGACTGGATCTTTTGGACATTGCCTCGTTTCGTGGCGGCAGGTCCGGAAGCGGTTCAGCCGCCAGTCTCCTTGCTCATTGCCCCGGAAGTGATTTCCGGAAATGAACCTTTGAAGGGCCGCCGGCGTCTGTCCGGCGGAGTGTTAGGTCCAGGGGCATCTCGGCGTCTCTGCCGGGTAAGGGAAAGTGTCGCCAAAGGAGGAGTCGAATGAGGCGAACCATTGCCATCCTATTGATTGTCGGGCTCTCGATGATGACCGCTTGCAGCCGCGGCAAGTCGGTTCCGGTTTCTCCAGCTCGGCTACAGCCGCAGGACGAGCCGGAATTGCGCTTCGCGGTGGAGTTGGCTGTCCGTGCGCTGGAGCAGCTCCAGCGATCCAGGCCTGCCGCGGCCTATCGAGATTTGCTTGCCGCCGAAGCTCGGGCTCTACAAGTGGTTCCCCGGGGGCCGCGGCAGCCGCTGGATCTCTTGTCACGGCGATTGCCCGAGGCCTGGGCCGGGCAGGACCTCATGGTGCTGAAGCAGAAACTCCAGCTCGATCTTGAGCGCGGCGGCTCCGGTTTCGGGAGCTCAGGAGAGGCAGGGCGCTTGGGGCGTGGGTCATCCGGAGGTTTGAGACAAGGCGGTCCGGAGCAGCCCAGCGGAGTGACCACCGAGTTTAGTCCGCCGGGAAACGAGATCGACCTCCTATCGACTTCCCAGGGCGCGGATTCCCTTTCCCCTTTGGCCAAACCTGTCGCGGGACCTCAAGAGGGTGGCACGAAAGTAGAGCGTTTAGTGGAATCTCAAGATGGCGTCGCCATTAGAGAAGAGACGCTCTTTCCAGCAAGCTCCCCGGAGAGTTCTCAGCAGGACGGAAGCGGCGCTGGCGCGAAGAATACCCTTCAGGAAGTCCCAGCCCTCGACCCTGGACATCTTGGCGTCGCGTCGATTCCCACGGCTCCCGGTTCCAGCTCCACGGTTGCGGCGGCACGGTCTCCGCAAGGATCACGCACACTGGGTGCGCCATCGAGCTCCGATGTCGATACGGCCTCTTTTGTGCGAAACGAACTGGAGCGCCTCATGGTGGAGTTTGGCGAAGTCGATCTTCGCCTTCCTGAAGAGGTTGTAGAGGAAGTCCGGCAGCGAATTGCCATGTACCAGGGGCAGGACCGAAAGTTTTTCCAAAGCTCCCTCAACCGGAGCGTCCATTACGTGCCGATGATCGAGCTGATCCTGGCCAAGCGGGGCGTGCCTGCTGACATGGCCTATATGGCCCTAGTGGAGAGCGGATTTCGGCCCGATGCCCTAAGTTCTTCCGGGGCCCGCGGGCTCTGGCAGTTCTTACCGGCCACCGCCAGCACTACGGGCTCGTCGTCAACCGGAGTCAAGACGCAAGAAAGGATCCAGTTCGCTCCACAGTGGCTGCCCGGGAATACGTCCTGGATCTTCTTTCACTTTTTGGCTCCAAGTCCTGGCTTTTGGCCATGGCAGCCTACAATGCGGGGGAAAACACCGTTTTCGCCTGCCTCAAGAAGCTGGACAACCCCTTTGAGGAGAGGGATTTTTGGCACGTTCGCCCCTGTTTGAGGCAGCAAACTCAACAATATGTGCCAAAAATTCTTGCCGCCGCGGTCATCGCGGCGGATCCCCAGCGGTTCGGCTTTGAACCGCCTCGACTTCCACCGCCAAAGTTGTATGAAGCGGTTGCGCTCCCATCGTCGGCGAACCTCGGGGCGTTGGCGGCCGCCTTGGGAATTCCGGTGTCCGAGCTCCGTCTCTTGAACCCCGACCTACAGAAGGGGGCTTCATTCACACCGGCAGCCAATGCCGAACGGCAGTATAGGCTCAATGTTCCGGCTGGATTGGGCAGCCGGTTGGTGGAGCATTGGACCACCATCGCCAAGGCATCGGAAAATGCTCCCCGTGACACTGGTCAAAAGCTGGGTCGGCGGGGCTCCGCGAAACGTCCGGCGCCGGCCAAGCGAACTGTAAAAAGGGGCGAGCCAGGAGTTCCATCGAAGAAGACGCGGGGCAAGTATTTCATCTATAGAGTGGCCAAAGGAAACAATCTCAATGATATCGCCAAGAAATTCGGCGTGGGTTCCTACCGGGATCTCATGCGCTGGAACCGGCTGAAGCGATCCACGGTCTACGTTGGCCAAAAGCTCCGGATTTATCGCCCTTACAAGGTGGTGAAATACAAGGTCCGCAAAGGGGATACTCTTGGGAAATTAGAAAAAAAATATCGCGTTAAAATCCAGGATCTTCGCTTTTTCAACGGGATCCGAAGATCCTTGATCGCCGGGCGGACGCTCCGCGTTTACATTCGCCTTCGATGAGGGTACGGCTCTTTTTGATCCGGGTGATAGTGTAGAGGAATCAATAGGTTGGGGCGGGGTGGTTCTGAATCCCGTTTTCGAAAGTTGGGCCTCGGTCATGGTACCGGCCACCCGAAAAAAGCGCGCAGCGCACAAAGATGTGGGTCCAGGGAGCTGGCTCCCTGGCGTGGGTCTGGGAGCGGCGCTCCCAGCGGAGGTCCGGAGGCAGAGCCT
>JAJRTK010000305.1 GCA_024278345.1 bacterium
CAGATTTCAGACGCCGCCCCAGGGCTTCCAGCCCTGGAACCCGGCGGAGGCTCTGCCTCCGGACCTCCGCTGGGAGCGCCGCTCCCAGACCCACGCCAGGGAGCCAGCTCCCTGGACCCACGTTTTTGTACGCTGCGCGTCTTTTTTTGGTTTTGTTGCGTGTCCCGGCTTAGGTGGATACCCCCCTGCACCCACCAGGGAGCTAGCTCATCTTCCCGTTGCAACGAAGGGAAACGGGTTCCCAGCCCACATTCATGTACGGTAGGCCTCGCTGATGCTTGGCGTCTCGCTGCGCTCGGCACCGCGTCTTTTTTTTCATGCTTCTGGGGTGGTTCGATTCTTCTCCATGAGCGTTAAGTTTTGAGAGTGAGGAAAAGGTACTTGGGGCACTTGTCGTGGAACAAGAGTTCTCAGAAGTCGAATGGTCGTCGGAACCCGCAGCTCCATTGGCGTGTTTCCCCCAAACACGCTATTCTTTTAGCTTCAAAACAGGGATGCCACCCGAAGACGAGGAAATGAGTTGAAAGACACGAATAAGCTCAAGCAGTTACTCTCTTGGTTGGCCATTTTTCTGCTTGCCATCGTCGCCTTTACGATCCTGAAGGGGACAAAGATGCAACCGACCGAGCTGTCCTATACTCAGTTCCTTGACGCCGTGGAAAAGGGGGAGGTGAGGAGCATCACCGTCACCGGCAACGAGATCGAGGGGGAGTACAAGGACTCAACGCCCGGGCAACCGCGAGGATTCACAAGCTACGCTCTGGTGGAGTTCGACCTCTTGGAAAAGCTGCGCAAAGCGAAGGTGGAGATGGAGGTCAAGGAGGTCAGCGAGGGGATGCTGCTCTATATTTTGACCTCGTGGTTCCCCATCTTGGTGATCATCGGGATTTGGATTTTCTTCATGCGCCAGATGCAAGGGGGCGGCAACCGCGCCTTGTCGTTTGGCAAGAGCCGCGCCCGCCTGTTCAATGAGACTCAAAACAAGATCACTTTTTCCGATGTTGCCGGTGTCGATGAAGCCAAGGAAGAGCTAGGGGAGATCATTGATTTTCTGAAGGATCCGCAGAAGTTTCAGCGCCTTGGCGGGCGCATTCCCAAAGGGGTGTTGCTGGTGGGCCCGCCGGGAACGGGAAAAACCCTGCTGGCGCGGGCCATTGCGGGTGAGGCAGACGTTCCCTTTTTCAACATCTCCGGATCGGATTTTGTGGAGATGTTCGTGGGCGTGGGGGCGTCTCGGGTGCGGGATCTTTTCGACCAGGGAAAGAAGAATGCGCCTTGTATCATCTTCATCGACGAGATCGACGCCGTGGGCCGGCATCGAGGCGCCGGGCTTGGCGGGGGGCACGACGAGCGTGAGCAGACCCTCAACCAGCTTCTGGTGGAGATGGATGGCTTCGAGTCGAACGAAGGCGTCATGATCGTGGCGGCGACGAACCGCCCGGACGTTTTAGACCCGGCACTTCTGCGGCCTGGCCGTTTTGATCGGCAAGTGGTGGTGTCAAGGCCGGACCTCAGGGGCCGGGAGGGCATCCTTCTGGTTCACACGCGAAACATTCCTCTGGCCGACGACGTGGATCTGTCGGTGGTGGCCCGCGGAACGCCAGGCTTCTCTGGCGCGGACCTGGAAAACCTGGTGAACGAGGCAGCCCTCTTTGCGGCGCGGCGAAACAAGGAAGCCGTGGACGGCCAGGATCTGGATGATGCCAAGGACAAGGTCCTTATGGGCGCCGAACGGCGGAGCCTCGTGCTCAGCGAAGAAGAGAAAAAAACGACGGCCTACCACGAATCGGGGCACGCGCTGGTGGCTCGGCTGCTGCCCGGAACCGATCCCATCCACAAACTGACCATCATTCCTCGGGGCCATGCCCTGGGGATGCTCCAGCAACTGCCCATCGACGACCGGCACACCTATTCCAAGGACTACCTGGTGAACCAAATCCGGGTTCTCATGGGTGGTCGCGCCGCCGAAGATATCGTTTTCAACCACCTGACCACCGGTGCCGGCAACGATATTGAGAAAGCGACGGAGCTGGCTCGAAAGATGGTCTGCGATTGGGGAATGAGCGACGAGATCGGTCCTCTTGCGTACGGCAGCCCGGAGGAGCAGGTTTTCCTGGGGCGGAACATCGCTCAGAACAAGAACTACAGCGAGCAGACGGCCCAGTCGATTGATCGGGCGATCCGGCGAATCGTTTCGGATGCTTTCACCAAGGCTCGGGAGCTTCTTGAGGATAACGTCGATAAGCTCCACAGAATTGCCAAAGCTTTATTGGAACACGAGGTTCTTGACGGAAAACAGATCGACAATCTGATGGTGGCCTCCGCCACGCCCTCGTAGACCCAACGTCACCCCCTCCGCCCATGAGGTGCGGCTCCAATCCTTGTTCTCACGGGAGTTTTCTGAATGCCATGACTGCCTGCCCGCCTTTGCTCCTTCTCCATTGGGATCGAAATGGATCAGCCGTGGCCCCCGAGGTTCTGGCTTTGGGGCATGAGTTCTCCTGTACTCCATCCGCGGCCTTCATCCGGTTGCTCCATCCATCGGCGGAGCAGCGGAATCTGGCCAAGGGAGCCGAGGGTATCGTTTGCGTGGAGAGCGGCCCTCCCAACGTCGAGGGGCTCGCGGTGTTGGGCTCGGCGGAACGACTTGGGGATTTTGTGAAAGAGCTGGCAAGCCTCAAGCCCATGCCGCTCTCTTCGGAGGCTACATGGCGGATCCTTCGCGGGGAGTCCCCCGCATCCTCTCCCTTGCTCCCACAATGGAGGCCGGCGATCATGGGCATCCTCAACGTGACGCCAGACTCCTTTTCTGACGGGGGCTGCTACTCCGACCCAGGCCTCGCCGTGGAACGAGGCCTGGAACTTGCGCGCCAGGGAGCGGACATCATCGATATCGGCGCGGAATCGACGCGGCCCGGCGCGCCGCCCGTTTCCGCGGCGGAGGAGCGGCGCCGCATCATGCCGGTCGTCGAGGAGCTCCTCAACAAGATCGACCTTCCGCTCTCCGTCGATACCCGAAAGCCCGAAATTGCCCGGGAAGCCCTAGGCCTCGGCTGCCAGATCATCAATGATGTCGGGGGACTCCGGGAACCGGGGATGGCTGAAGCCGCAGCCGAGCACGATGCCATCGTCATTTGCATGCACATGGCTGTAAAACCCGAAACGATGCAGAACCAGCCCCATTACCACGACCTGTTCGGCGAAATCGCCCTCTTCTTCGGTCGGGCCTTGGAGCGGGCAGGGCAAGCCGGCCTCCCACGGCAAAAGATCTGGCTCGATCCCGGGATTGGATTCGGTAAGAGCGCCTCCCACAATTTCCGGCTGATCCGGGAGCTCTCCGCTTTTTCGGCCCTGGGGCGCCCGCTGGTGGTTGGCGCCTCGCGGAAGAGTTTCCTGGCTCCTCTGGCCGGCCAACCTGACCATGGGCGACCCCAGGAAAGGCTCATTCCCTCGGTTGTGGTGGCCTGCGCAGCCGCTTCCAGGGGCGCCGGACTCCTGCGTGTCCACGACGTGGAAGAAACCAAACAAGCACTTGATACGCTCCGGGCCATCGACAAGCATGAGATGCCCTAGAACGAGGACCCCCTTTGGAGACCATCGTCCAACTGATCACCGACCTCCAGCTTACGGGCCGGGACTTGCTCGACATTCTTCTTGTCGCGGTCATCCTCTATCAGTTCGTCCAGATTCTTCAGGGAACACTTGGCGCGAAGATGGCCCTCGGCTTGGTGGTGCTTGCCGGTGTGAGCTACCTATCTGATGCGGCCCGCCTCTCGACGACGCACTGGTTGTTTGGGAACTTTTGGCAAATATGGGTCATCGCTCTCATCATCTTGTTCCAGCCCGAATTTCGTCAGGCGCTGGCTCGCGTGGGGCAGCAGAGTGGGCTCCTGGGCCGGCCGGGCACGGGCTCCGGCGGCGCGGTGCAAACCGTCGGTGAGATCGTCAAGGCGGTGACGGTGCTCTCTGAATCGAAGACTGGGGCTCTCATCGTCCTGGAACGGGAGGCGGGCCTCCGGACGTTTCGCGAGCTGGGCGTTCCCGTGGATGCCAGGGTCACCAACGAGCTTCTGCGCTGTATCTTCTTTCCAGACAATCCGCTGCACGATGGCGCCGTCATCATCAGCGGCGATCGCCTCATGGCCGCGGCCTGTTTTCTGCCCTTGACCAAGAACCCTCTGATTGCGAGGACCGTGGGAAGCCGTCACCGGGCGGCAATGGGCATCACCGAAGAAACCGATGCCGTCAGCATTGTCGTCTCAGAAGAGACCGGTCTCATCAGCGTCGTCGTGGGCGGAAAAATGACGCGTGAGCTCTACAGCTCCCCCCTCAAACAGGTCCTGGAGACCGTTTACGGGATCCCCTCCGCGGCAGCGCCACCGAAAAAAACTACCCGCAAATCCCAAGACAAGCCAAGAACTTCTCGTCCCAAGAAAGTGCCCGGCCGAGACATAGAGCACCGCCCATCGAGTTCCGCCATGCTACAGACCCGGAAGATGAGGCGCATCCAATTACCAGGGCCAGATGCCTCAGCGGCCGACGACTCCCGCACAACAGGGAAGTAGCGCAAGGGTCTCAATCAACCTTTTGGAAAAAGAGGCGAACGCCCAAATCTCGCCTCCCTTCAGGCTCCATCCACCCCCTTTGGGTTGCCACCTCAAGGAGCAAGAATTTCCTTCCACCTCTCCGCAAACGCCACGCCCCGTGGAGATCGATCCGGGCAATCCCCGGCTTGGCCGTCTCCAGCACCTTCCGGACAATGCCGGAACGAAGCAGAATACGGTTGGGGCCAGGGACGCTCACCACACACTCCAGCGAGCTCCCCCCAGGATCCCGGACTAGGATTCGCACCTGCTCCCCGCCGCCAACCCACACAGCACCATCGGGCTCCACCCAGCCCGTGCCGGCCAAGACCAGGGCCGACGGAACCTGAGACCGCTCCACCTCCAGGGGCGTTCGGGCTACGGCATCCCACCGAATCAAGAGCATCAGGCTCAGGGCACCACCTAAAACGAGCCGACTCCACCAAAGCTCCTGCCCATGCCCCGGCCAGCTCCGGCGCAGCCTGAGCCCGGGAATCTCGTCACCGCTCTTCCGCGGAGTCTTCATCACCGTTTCTATCGGCGGCGCCGGCGGGCGGCCTGCCTCGAAGTCATCCTCCGACAGGTTGAAACCCGCCACTACCTGCTTGGGGGTGTCCGCTTCTCCCCGTTCTTGGTGGAAATGCCCCTCAGACCGCCTCGCCACAAGCCGTGAAGCGAGTTCCGGGCAGGACGCCAGACGAAGCAAGAAACCGCCAAGCAGAACCACGCCCACGGGGAAAATAAGGTTTGGCCAGAAGTTCAGGCTCTCCCCCAAATAGGCCGGCAGCCACCGAGTCAAATCGAAGTTCGCCGGGCCGTGGTAAGCCAGAAGCTGGTTTCGGGCCGCCTGAGAACGGATCGACATGGGATGATAGAGGGCGTCGTTGTGGAACAAGAGCGCCACGCTAACGGCCAGGGACAATCCCAGGAGCAGGTCCCGCAGCCTCCGAGCATGCCAGGAACCCAACGCGCAGGCTCCAAGACCGGCCAACACCGCCAAAAAGGGAATTCCTGGAACAATGGGCCGGTTGGGAGGAGTGTATCCCCCCATGGACCAGTACGCCCAAGAGTAGGTCAGGATCGGCGCCAACCCCAGCAAAACGAACTCTACCGCCTGGAGCCGCTCCCGCCTCCAAAGAAGAACAAGCCCCCAAAGCGCCAAGAGGTAGACGGGACTGTAAAGGAGCAGCCCGATCCGCTGGTCCAGGAAATACCCCAAAAAGCTGAGCCCACCATGAATCAGGTGCCCCCAGATCCCGATTCCATCAGCCAAGAGCCCCACGTTCCCACCGACTCCGCTCCGAACTACGGCGGGCGACCAAACCCCATAGATCGAATGAACGAAGGCCACGAGCAAAGCCACAGGCATGGCAATTCCCAAAAGAAAAACCGCCAACCGCCGGACTCGTGCCACCAGAGCAACGCCAAGCGCACCGGCCCGCCAAAGCCGCCAAAGAGAGAAACAACCCAAGAGAATCAGCAAAGGTAAATACTTGAAATGGAGCCAAACCAGGCTCCCAGAAAAGACTCCCAGTGAAGCAATTCGCCCCAAGGAAAAGCCCCCCCCCACCAAGATGCGCCGGTAGACGGCAATGACGACCAAAGCCGCCGGCACCTCCGGGTAGAGCTGTGTCCCGAAAAAACCGAACGGCACCGTCAGACAAGCCACCGAAACAGTCCAGATGGCCATCCTCCGGCTCCCGCTCACACAAAAAGCCAAAAGAACTAGCTCCGCCGCGGCAAGTGCGCCCAGTAGAGCCATGAATCCCCTCGCCAGCAACGCCAGGCGCACCGGATCCCCCAAACCAAGCCCGACCGCCGGCAAAAGCAACACCGAAAGCCCAATGTTGTGATGTGGATAGCGCTGCCCGTCCAATCCCTTGTGCGCAAAAACCCCATATCGCCGTGTCCCAAACTCCCGCCATTGACGCTCCCTATACTGGTTGTCCATCACCAGATCGCCATCCCGCAAGAGACTGAGCGAAACCAGCAAATAGGCCGGCTCATCCCCTGTCAAAGCCTTCTGCGCATCCAACAGCCCCGAAAGCTGTAACGCCGGAAACAGAAGACCCAAGGCGAACCCCCTCCACCAAAGCCCCCGCGATAACGGCTTGCCTAAACGTGCGTCCTCTGCCAACAGCCGCTTTTCCCGTGGAACGGGTGGCCCTTCTTTTGGTTGTACTCCGCGCCCATCGCTCGCAGCCGCTGCGCGCTGGGCGCCCTTCATCGCCCCCAAGGCTTGGCCGTTCTCCGGAGGGTTACCGCCAGCCCGAGGCCGGCCGGCCCCGCGGCGGAGATCTCCCGACACCCTGGAACAGATAAGAGCCTGATCCGCCGCCAGCACCAAGATCCCAAGAACGGGCAGAAAGGGCGTCAGCCCGGTGGCAAAATAGGGATAGAGGATGCCCACCCCACAAACCGCCAACCATCCATAGCTGTCCAGAAGCCGCAGCCGACAAGCGTCCCTGGAGAATGGATCCTCGGAACATGCCCAGCGGCTCATCCAGGAGGCCTGGACCATGGCCAACACCGGCAAAAGCAAGACCAGGGCCAAAGGCCATAAAACCCAAGAGCCCCTGACCACCCTCAAAAGGTCCAAGCGACTCCAGAGCAACCCCGCAATCCCCGCGGATCCCAGGAAGGGTCCGGCAAAAAGCCTCAGCACCCGAAGAGTTCCACCCAAAGTGGGGCAAGAGGTCGCGGGGAAAAAACTTGGCACCGGAAAACGCCGGGCTCCGCTCGGTGGTCGTCCGGGGACTTTTTCCCACTTCCCCGGTTCCTGGCAGGGCTTTGCCCCGCGCCCACCAGGGAACTCGCAAGGAGCCGTTGCAATGTGGGGCAACGGATTCCCCCCCGGGTTTTTGGGCGCTTCGCGGTTTTCTCTTGTTTTCACTTTCTGCCCTGTCTTACGTGGATGCCCGCACCCGAAAAGATGGACGCGCCATTTTTCTCCGGTTTCTCCACCTGACACCACCCACGGGCTCGACAATCGAGGCGGAAGAGGAAATCCAATCAAACCAGATCCTGGCTCCGACGTCACTTGTGGGCGGCCTTGGTCATCGGTGGTGCCCTTCGGCCGCTCTCGCTGTCTCTCGGCTCCGAAATGATACTCTGGGATCCCTGGAGAGGCGAGTGGCGGCGGACGGATTGCCGCCGACGCGAGCGGACCCAACCCAGCACTCATGCAAGCGTCGGCCAGCACCCCTCACGGGTTGATCCGCAAAGGAAAGACAGATTCCCAATTCTGTGCTATGGCTCGGGTGCTCGGATGGGGTCTTCAGGCAAGGGAAGAGGACTGCCACAAACAGGTCGCTTGCTTCTCCGATCAAGGCTCGGGGCTTCCGGCGATCATCGCGAGTCACGAAACGACGCTGGGCTTGGCATTGGGCGGTTGTCGCATATGACCTTCCGAATCTGCCCAAGAGGTTTTGGTCGATCTGTTGCAGCTTTCTCGCGGCATGACCTCAAAGCCGCCGCCTTTTGGGGCGAACGAGGCGGATGATAGGAGCCATTCTACCCGAATCTCCCACCACGGAGCGCGGCAAAGCGGACAAAATCCTCTGGCGAGCAACGAAGCGTCCGCGCCATCCGTGGCGACAGGTTTGGGTCCAACCCCACAAGAAGGAAACCGGTGTTTGGACTAGGTATAGGCGAAATCCTCGTAATTCTCGTGGTCATCTTACTCGTGCTGGGCCCCGACAAGATGCCGGGCATCGCCCGGATGCTGGGACGGGGGATGGCGGAGTTCCGCCGAGCGAGCCGAGATCTGCGGGAGACCTTTGAAACAGAGCTTTCTCGGCCCGACGCGCAAGAAAAGGCGCCAAAACGCAAATCCCCCTACCCCGCCGAGCCAAAGCTCATCGACGCAACCATCGAGCCCTACAAGCCGGAGCCGCCCCCAAAGACCGTCGCCGGTCAGCCTCCGCAAGCTGTTCCCACCCAGGCGGACGCTCTCCATGACTCCGAGAGTGTAGAGCCCGAGAAGAACCCACCTCCGGCGGGATAAACTGTACGAGCCATGTCCCAAAACCCTGAAAAACGCATGCCCTTTACCGAGCACCTCCGGGAATTGCGGGATAGGCTAGTGGTGGCCATCGCCGCGGTTTTTGTTGGAACGATCGCCTGCTTTTTCTTTTCCGAACAGCTCCTCTGGTTCCTGGCACAACCGCTCCTGGACGTGTTGCCGGAAGGCCAAAAAACTTTGCAATTCACCGGCCTTCCCGAAGTTTTCATCGTGTACATCAAGGTGGCGCTGGTGGGAGGCATCACGCTCTCGATGCCGGTCTTGGTGGATCAGTTCTGGAGGTTCATCTCTCCGGCTCTGTACGCGAAAGAAAGGAGGCTCGGCCTCCCTGTCCTGCTGTCGATGACCTTTTTCTTTCTGTTGGGCCTTGGCTTTGCCTACACCATCAGCCCCTTCATGTTCCAGTTTTTTTCGTCGTTCCAGAACGAGTATCTCCGGGCCGACTTCCGCGTCGGAGAGTTTTTCACTTTTTACTTGCGATTCCTCATCGTCTTCGGCGTGACGTTTGAGCTGCCTGTCCTGGTCTTGGCCCTGGCCTGGCTCGGCGTCGTGACTCCTGATCAGTTGGCGAAGTACCGGCGCCATGTCTTCGTGCTGATTTTCGTCAGCGCGGCCGTACTGACCCCACCGGACGTGATCACGCAGATCGCCGTGGGCATTCCACTCTGTATCCTTTTTGAGCTCTCCATCCTGACTTGCCGCATCGTCGTTCGCCGAACAAAAGATGAAGCTCCGGATGCGAGCGCCCAGCAGCCTCTTCCCAGTGTTCCACGTGAGCCCAAGACCCACCAAGCCGAACATCAGGAAAAGTAGGAACACCCATGCCAGAGTCAACCGCTCCTTGGATCATTGTGATGGCAGGCGGCAGTGGCAAGAGGTTTTGGCCCCTGTCCCGCCAAGAACGGCCCAAACAGGCGCTTTCGCTCTTTTCTGCCCAATCCCTGCTGCAAGACACGGTGGATCGGATCCGGCCCCTGACGACGCCGGGGCGAATCCTGGTCAACACCTCCAGAGAATTGCGGCCGAGGCTGGAAAAAATCTGCGCGGGAGCGGGATGGTTGGAGGAACCTTGCGGGCGGGACACAGCCCCCTGCGTCGGATTCTCCGCCGCCTGGGTACACAAGCGCGATCCAGACTCCATCATGGTCTTACTTCCCGCCGATCACTACGTGCCGGACGCCGAAGCCTTCCGAAAAACCCTGAAGTCAGCGCTCCTGCAAGCTGAGGCTGGAGAGATCGTCACCATCGGAATCAAACCCACTCGGCCGGAGACGGGGTACGGCTACATCGAGATGGGGGAAGCAACCGGGCCGGACAGCTACCGCGTCCGAGCTTTCGTGGAAAAACCCGACCTGGAAAGGGCGATGGGCTACCTCGCTTCGGGACGCCACCTCTGGAATGGCGGAATTTTCATCGCCCGCGCGCAAGTCCTTCTGGAGGCTTTTCAAACCCACCAGCCGCCCATGGCTGAAGCCTTCCGGAGGATGGCGGAAAGCGGCTTCAAAGCCCAAGTGGTGGAGGCGGAGTACAGGCGACTCAATCCCATCAGCTTCGACCATGCCATCATGGAAAAGGTCTCGAAGGTCCGGGTTCTTCCAGCGGTCTTTCCCTGGGACGACGTGGGTAGCTGGCTGAGCCTGGAACGGGTCTTTCGCCCTGACAAAGGGGGCAACATCATCCGCGGCCGCCACGTGGGCCGCGCCACCGAGCAGTGCGTCATTGTGAGCTCTGAAGACTCGCTGCTCGTGGCCACGGCCGGGATCCGAGACTTGGTGGTGATCCAAACCCCTACGGCGGTTCTGGTGGCGCACAAAAAGTCACTCCACCACCTCAAGCCGCTTCTGGAGGAAATCGACCATAGCGATCTTCGCCGTTGGCTCTGAGACAGCCTCAGACGCAGATGGCTGGGGCCTCCTAGCGCCAAAGGTGCGGCATCACCTGCGGCCAGACAGCGGCGACGGGAGGCCAACTTTGCAGGCGAACAGTCTTACGCACCTGCCTGGACAAACGGGTTTTGGTCTTTTCGTCCAACCAGATCTCAATCGGCTCGGACGCCGTTTCCATGGGACTCGGGCAACCAGTAAATGCAAACATCGCCAGCCTCCTTTAAGGCTTGTGACAGTTTCGGGCGCGGAGCCACTCGGCAAGCGGAGTGGCAAAGCACAAACAGACAATCGTTTTTCCAAAGCGGCTTTCCCCTTGGAGTCGAGACTGGCAGTTGCAAAGGGCGCACCAAAAAGAGAACCGTGCGGCATTCGACTTATTCTATTCCGTTTTTTCGTCGCAGAACAGTTTTTTCAATAGTTCGGTGTAAAAAGAATCTCGCACTGACTGGCGAAACGGTTTCTCACCATGCACGAACCACCAGCGCACCGCAGCGCCCCCTTTCGGGCCACCGAAGCTCACGCACCTCCCAAAGATGTTCACGGCTCCTGGGTCAACGGCGCCTCGACGAAGAGATTTTCTCCCACCAGCTCCCCCAGGACAAGCGCATCCACGCGGCCTAACCGGTCGGCATCGCGCAACATCCGGGCCAGCCGGCGCCCGGTGCGGACGGCGCCCTCCCCGCCGGCTTTACTCAAGAAAACGGCCACCGCCGCCGACGGGGGAACACGCTGGAGGTAGCCCCCAGGATGAAAAACGAGGCGGACCACGTCTTGGGCCTCGATACGATGCCCCGGCGGCTTTCCCAGGATCCCGGAGCAGCGATGGGCGCGGTGAACAAAGTTTTCCTCCAAGGGCACGCCCAGACAGTCCAAGCCAATGACCGCGATGACCAGTTCGGCACTCCGCCCGATCACCGGTTCGTAGGGGGCGTGAGCCTTCAAGGGGCGACCCCGAGACCCGTCCGCCTCCACGATCCAGTGGTGGGCGACTCCCGACTCCACAAGTCCATCCAAGACATCGACGGAAAACCCCACGAGCTTGCTCCCATCGACTGCCTGACTTCCCGCCGTGACCTGCCGGGAGCCACCGAAGGCCTGACGCAACGCACCCAGGAGAATCCCCGGATCGGTTCCCACGATGACCGGCATTCCCGGAAGGGACGCCGGACACCGGATCTTTGTCGTCGTCGTGAGGACGACCTTCCGGCCACGGGCCGCCAAAGCCTTTGCCAGGCAATGGGAGAGCGTCGTCTTCCCGCCTCCCCCGATCAAAAAGATGGACCGCCGGCTCCGCGCGTCAAAACACTGGAGAAGGCGATCTTGGAAATCTGTAGGCTGCATTTTAGAGCTAGGTTGAAGTTAAGCTGGCCTCTGCGCTGTGGAACCTTGCGCGAGGCTCTTGGGGGCCGCGGCCGCTCGTGGGGCAGAGAGCAGACCTGGGGTGAGAGGGCGAGTGGCGGCGGACGGAGGGGAACTCGCGCCGAAGGCGTGGATCCTGCCGACGCGAGAGGAACACAACCTGAAAAAGAATTGTTGAATCATGAAGATGCCCTTCAGCCAACCTACCACCAGCTACTGAACCACCTCGGGTTTTCCAGGCTGCTTTTTGCGATCCTGGCGCCTAGGCGTCTCCTGGTGAAAATGACGGGCCACGAGTTCCAGCACCGAGCCACTGATGGCGCGGACCTTGTCGGACATGGTGAAGCAGTATTCCCGTGCGCCTCTCGGGTCGATGTCGCCCAACTTTTGCCCCTTGACCACCGGCACCCCCGGAAAGAGCAGCCCCCTCAGGATTCCGGCTACGGCGACCCGGACCTCCGGATCCCGGGGCGTTCTCACCCCCGCCCCCTCCCGGGACAACTGAATCCGCCCCACGAGCTCCCCCTTCTCTACGAAATCCCCTATCTGCCGCCCGCTCCCGAAGATTCCCAGCGACGGGCTCCGCAACACGCGTTCCACCGTATAACCGCCAATGTTCCCGGGAATCCCCGTATTCGCGGACGTGAATCCCGACGACACAATCCGCCCCAGGTCATGGCCTCGATGAGTCTCGATGGCGTAATGGACATCCCGCCCCGCCTCCAGGCCCGGCCCCAAGCCGATGACCAAAGGGGCGTCGTCCACGGAGTTGTCCAGATTCCGCTTCGCCACGCGGCCATCCACGATGACTTGGGGCTCCCAAAGACCGACCATCCGCCCGCCCGGATCGACGAAGACCGGGATATGGGACCAGTGGAACCTAGCGAGTCCCCCCACGTCACCCAAGCTCCAGCCCACGGCCCGCACTCCTTCCACGGTGATTTCACTCTCGTAGACCGCCGAACAGAACGAGACTGTCCGCCGCACGGCGAGAGGTTGGCCAAGCTCCGTCATGACAACCCGAAAACCAGACCGGAATAGCCGATGCGCCACCGCCGACGCATGGTCACCGGCCCCTTTTATCAGGATTCTCTCGTTCATCTTTTTTGGGCTCACCGGTGCGAACCGGTCCCCTTCAGCTCGGGCGCCGTTTCTCTGTATCGGGCAAACCGCTCCGACAACCTCCGCGCGCTCTCAAGAATCTCGTCCGGACGAGTGCCATCCCGGAAGGAAAGCACCCGCCCCCCCGCCTTCAGCAAGCGGCCACGGGCCACGACAAAGTCGATTTCGCTGCCATCCGCCGCCCAGACAAGGTTCTCCATGACGTTATCCAGGCGCGTGGGCACCATATTCGGGCGCTCCAGGCCCACCACCACCCAATCCGCCTGCCGCCCCGGTGCCAGCTCACCTTGGTTCATTCGCAGGATTCCCGCCGGTACCCGGGTAATCATCCCCAGAAGCTCCACTGAGGGCAAAAGAGTCGCATCCTGGTGGAACGCCTTCTGGTACTGCGCCGCGAGCCGCGCCGCCGCCAAGATGTTCTGATTGTCCGCCGACCCCGAGCCATCGGTGGAAATCGCCACGTCAATCCCCGCCCCAAGCATCTCCATGAGCGGCGGCATCCCCGAACCAAGAATCGTGTTCGCCAACGGATTGTGGACGACCTTCGTTCCCGTTCGCGCCAGGATCTCGATGTCCCTGGCTCCGCAGTTGACCTGGTGGGCCAGGACCGTCTCCCGGTCAAGAATCCCGATCTCCTCCGCATATTCCACCGGCGTCCGCCCCGGCTCCACCTCTTCGCCGAACCATCGAGTCGTCCGAGGCTCCTCGGAACTGTGCGTATGAAAGAGCGTCCCCTGCTTCCGAGCCCATGCCTTCAAAGGCATCAACACCTTGCGACTGTTGGAAAAGAGCTGGTCCGGCCCGGGGCAAAAACTCGTGTGCCGAAGCCCGCCGATCCGCAGGCTGACGTTCATCCGCTCCACCGCCTCCTCCGGACTGTCCAAAAGCTCTGCCACATAGTTCCTGTCCTGGCCGCCCACGGCGACGATCATCGTCGTCCCCGCCGCCTCGTTCACCCGGGCGATCTCCTCCAGATGATACTTGTTGTGGTTGCAATGGTGGACCATGGACGAAGTGATCCCATAGTGGATGTCGCAAAGCCGCGCCATCCGGTAAACGATGAAATGGGGAGGGCACCCGAACTCCCTTTCCAATTCCCGCTTCCGATGGTTCAGAAAGCCGGTAAAAGGGTTCACCGCGTGGTCCAGCCAGCTCGTGAGCGGCTCATCCTTGGCGATCCCGATGAGGAGCTGCTCGTGGTCGTGACCATGGGCTTTGACAAAAGCCGGTAACAACGCGCCGTTCAAACAAGGAATCGGGGCTTGAGTCTCCCCCCCCTCCAAAGTCTCACCCTCAACGAGGCTCCGGGCCGAAACAATGCCTCCCCGAGTGACGACGCCAAGCCGCGAACCAAACCGATCCACCAGCCCGCGCCCGATCTCCGCCGTGTAGGCACCCACTTCCGCTAGAAGCTCCCCCTTGGCCAGAACATACCCATCCTCCACCCGCAGTCCCGGATCAGGGTCTGCCAGGGGCAAAAGAAACCTCGCCCGACAGACTGTGGTTTCGAATTCGGCCATAAGTCATTCTCCAAGTGCGGTTCTAAAGTCGGGGATTGTTCCAACGACACGCTTCTCTTATTATTGGGTTGGGGTCCGCTCCCGGCGGCGGCAGTCCGTCCGCCGCCACTCGCCCTTCACGCCACGACGACCGGGCCAGGAAACCCCAAGACAAGGACCAGCCCGATTCTCTCCCTGGCGCTCGCAAAAGAAGCCGCCCAATCGGTCCTCCAGCAGCATCCTCTCTCGGCCTTCTGTTTGCGGAGAGCCCACCGCAAAGTTAGGATCTATCCCTCCGCCGGGGCAAATCCTCGACCGGAAGCCGGAATGGGAACAGTCTGCCGCCACGCCGTCGATCCCGAGCCACGACCACCTGCCGGCCCCGAAAAATCAAGGAGCCTCCCGTGAAAAAAGTTATTTTCGGCATTCTTTTCTTTGCACTTGCCGGAATCGCCCTCCTGTACCTGACTTTTCCCGAAACCATCCTCTGGGCAACGATCCGGTGGGAACGTTCCGGGGCCGGGCTTAGCCAAAAAAGCGTCGAGGTGGCCGGCCAGAAGATCTCCTACCTGGAAAGAAGCGGCGAAACGCCCATCCTCTTGCTCCACGGCTTCGCCGCCGACAAGGACAACTGGACCCGCTTCGCCGCCCACCTGCCTCCATCCTACCGGATCGTGGCACCGGACCTCCCGCCGTTCGGCGAAAGTCCGGCCGTGGACTCGGCAAGCTACGACATCGCCTCCCAGGTGGAAAGGATCGAGGCCCTCGTGGAAAAACTGGGGCTCCGGCAGTTCCACCTGGCGGGAAATTCCATGGGCGGCCAGATCTCCGCGGCTTACGCCGCCGCCTACCCCCATCGCGTGCTGAGCCTGGGCCTCTTCGCGCCAGCCGGCATCGAATCCCCGGAGCCCAGTGAGATGAAGCGGATGCTGAAAAACGGGCGAAACCCACTGGTCGTCGGCTCGCCAGAGGACTTCGACCGGCTGCTGGACTTCGTTTTCGTCCAAAAACCCTTCATCCCCGCTCCCATCCGCCGATACCTGGCCCGGCAGGCCCTTCTTCACCGGGAATCCAACCTCCGGGTCTGGAAGGACCTTCACGCCCAGCCCCTCTCCCTGGAACCTCTGCTCGCCAAAATCCAAGCCAAAACCCTCATTCTCTGGGGCGACTCCGACCGGATCCTCCACCCGTCGGCCGCCCAAATCTTCCACGCGGGGATCGCCCACTCGGTGGTGGTCCTGCTAAAAAAATGCGGCCACGCCCCCATGATCGAAAGGCCCGCGGAAGTGGCCAACCACTATCTGAAGCTCCTGAAAAGAAGCAGCAGTGACCAAGCATCCCGCAAGAAATCGTCTCCCGCCAATTCACCGAGTCTAACCCTCTTCCTTCGGTCGCCTCCTGCAAGCCGCGAGGCATCCCGTGGAATCAGCGGCCTTTTCTCTGGTCCAGGCACTGGACGAACCACTGGCGTACAATGTTCCAGGACTCCGCGGCTGGTGGCCGGTTCTTTGCCAGCTTGAGCTGACCGATCTGTAAGATGCCGTCTTTGTTCCTTCGAAGTTCCAGAGTGGCCCGCTGGGGAGCCAGGACTCGGTAAAGCACACACTCTCCGGTCAGAGCCTGGCTGCGGAGGCTGGCGACACAGCTCCGCATGACGCAGCCTTCGGCCTTGAGTTCGCCCACGGTAACAATATGCTGAATCGTGGCGGTGCCGGGAAAAAGCGGAGGGGGAAGTAAGCGCCGGTGGGAAGCGGCTGTGAATTTCTTCCAGCAGTAGCACGATCTGATCGCTAGCTCTGAAGGGCACAGTAAATTCACGGCGGCGTGCGGAAAGGCAAGGCGCATTGCCAAATAGGGCAGAATGCGGGAGATGATCATCGTTTGATCGTGGTCTTCGTCCATTGCCCCAAAGGCCAGAACACCATATTTGTCCACTGTCGGGAACATGCAGTCCAAAAACAGGGTTGGTAAAGTCGTGTGCCGCAGCCGTACAACAGGCGAATATTAGGGCTACCTGCTGGCGCTGGAGGTTGGCTGCCGGAACCTTCAAAATCGACGGGGAAATGGAGTGATGATGAGAACGAATGGATGGAGAAAAACAAGCTTGCGGGTTGCCAGGTTGCTCGCCCTCTTCCTCGTGGCGAACGGATGGACACGCCTTCCCGAGGCCGCAGCTTCGGGGAAGCAAGACCACGGGGTCCTGGCGGCCTTCGATCACTCAGCTTGGGGGAGAGTTTTGAAAAGGCACGTCCAGGCAGGTGAGATCGACGGCGTGCCTCTCGCCCTAGTGGACTACGGAGCGATTGCGGCGGGGGATGCGGATTTCGATGCCTACCTGATAGCGCTGGCTTCCGCCAATCCTCAGCGTTTCTCCTACGCGGCGGCCATGGCGTTCTGGATCAATGCGTACAACGCCTTTGCCATCAAGCTCGTGGCTGACCACTGGCCGGTTCAGGGGATCAAAGAGATCGGCAGAAAGGTCAAGGGCAAGGTCTGGAACCACAAGTTCGCCAACGTGGGAGGCAAGCTTTACAGCCTCAACGATATCGAGCACAAGATCCTTCGCAAGATGGGCGATCCTCGCGTGCATGCAGCCATCGTCTGCGCGTCGGTCAGTTGCCCGGACCTCCGACTCGAACCCTACGCGGCAAAAAAACTTGAGGCGCAGCTCGACGAGCAGGTGCGCCTGTGGCTGGCGAACCCCGGCAAAGGAGTGCGCCTGGAGGAAAAGAAAAAAGTTCTGAGGCTTTCCAAGATCTTCAATTGGTTTGGCGGCGACTTCAAGAAGAAGAACGGGTCGGCTCTGGATTTCGTCATTCTCTATGCTCCCAGCAAGAAAGCACGGTATCTCGCGAAGCACGGAAAACAGTTGAAAATCCGCTATCTCCCCTACAACTGGAAACTGAACAGCCTGCAATGACGGCGGGCTTGGTCATCCCACCCATGAATCTCGGGCCCGGCGCCTCCCGCCCTGGAAACCGGCGGAGGCGGCCTCCGGCCCTCCTCCAGGAGCGCGGGTTATGGCCTGCGGCCATTATCTCAGCTACGCTCCGGTCCAGGACCTCGCCCGGGAGCCAGCAAGGACCCGTTGCAATGAAAAGGGCCTTTCATCGTCTCGGCCACCCAGTGAATTTCAGGCGGTGTTCCTGATCCACTGTTTCCTAAGGATGCCGTAGAGTTGCAGATCTTCAAACCTATCCCATCTCTTGACGTACCCGGAGGTCCGCAGGACGATGGCGAAATTCGAGAGTTCTCCTGCCTCGAACTTCAGTCGATGCACGGAGATCCATTCTTCGGCCATGCCGTCCTCGTACGGGTGCGGAATGTTTAGTGTGGTGTCTGCAATGGCTCTGTCCCCGGCCAGGCGTTGGACATCCTTCGCGTCAGACAGCTCGAATGATCTGAGCAGCAGCCGCTTTGTTTCGATCGTGGAACGTTCTTTCATTCTCTTGTAAACGGGCATCCACGCAAAGCGGGACAATGGGTCGCGGAAAAAAAACTTGGCATCGGGCAGCGCCGCGCTCCGCTCGGCGGGTCACGTTTGCGTGACTCGAAGGGTCACGCCTCGCGTTACCCGGCGGTCGTCCGGGGACGCTGTCCCC
>JAJRTK010000306.1 GCA_024278345.1 bacterium
GTCTGGGCGATCTGGAGGCCGCTGGTGGGATCGGCGTTCTGGAGCTCCCGTTTTTCTTCCCAGGAGTCGCCGATTTTCAGCGTCCTGTCGGGATACTTGACGAAAAGGTTTTCCAGAAACGTCTTGAATTCCTCGATGTTGCCGCTTCCCTCGACATCGACGACCCGGCCCTTGGAGCTAATCTTTGCCGTGAAGCGCCGCCCCACCAGGCCAGAGGTATCCAGGAGCTGCTCCTCGCCTCCGTTCACCGATTCCTTTTGGACCACGTCGTCGTACGTGTACTCGAAGGTGGTGATATTCTGGTCATCGACTCGCGTGACTCGCTGGGTCACGTAGACTCGGCTTGTGGAGCTGGAGGTCTGCTCCGATTCCGAGCCCGCTTCAGCGACGTTGTAGCTGGTGTTTCGCGTGTGGGTGATCGTATCGATCTGGTACTGGGAAATGTCGCCGACCTTGAACCTGTACTGCAGGTTCCAGCGCATGCGGACCTTTTCCATCGTGTCGAAGGGCCGAGGCTGGGCCGAAGCGGTGACGCTCAGGAGTGTGAACGCCAGAGCGGCGCCCAGGGAGAAACGGCATTTGGACATCGCAACCTCCTTCCGGGAAGGCCGGGCTTGGCGGGGTGGGAGTTCTCCGTGTTTCCCTGGCCGGCGGAGTTTTACAGCTCTTTATGGAGGGTCCGGTACAAGCGGAACAGCTCGCGGAACGCCTTGAAGATGACCAGCGGGCTGGCTCCCGTTTGGTGGCCCACCTCTCGTGGGTAGTGGTGAACCCCGACCTCCTTGAGAGTCATATCATGGATTCTGGCCTTGGCGAAGATCTCCGTGTTGATGATAGCGCCGTCAGCCGTGGGCTTCACCTTGTGAAAAACCGATGCCTTGTAGAGTTTGAAGGCACAGTTGATGTCCGTGATCCGGATCTTCAGAAGCAGGCGGCAGAGGCGATTCCAGGACCAGGCATTGAGAGAGCGGGGAAAGGGATCTTGCCGGTTGATCCGAAAACCGGTGACGATGTCGTACCCGGGGGCGTGAGGGAGGAGCTTTTCGATCTCCTGGATCCTGAATTGACGGTCCCCGTCGGTGTAGAAATAGTAGTCCAAACGGCAGGCGCCGAATCCCGTCCGCAAGGCGGCGCCGTAACCGCGATTGACCTCGTGGTGGACTGCACGGACCTCGGGGAAACGCTCCGCAAGGCCGTCGGCGACTTCCCCGGTCTTGTCCTGGCTCCCGTCATTGACGATAATCACCTCGAATTCACGGACCAGCTTTTGGAGCGTTTCCACCGCTTCTTCCGTCAGCCGGGCGATGTTGCCTTCTTCGTTGTACGCCGGGAAAAAGACCGAGAGCCGGAGGTCGTGGGCAGTCATTCCGCTTCTTCCTTCCCCATGACAAGGTTAGCCGCTTCGAACCCAAGGCGGAGCGAGTCGTTGATGGAACGTTCGGGGTAACTGTTGAACATGCCGGCAGTGTAGAGGCCGGGAACCATGCTCTTCACCGGAAGCCGATCCCGCAGGAATCCCGTGCGATAAAGAGGTGCCGAATAGAGCGTTCTTGACACGCGCCACCACTCCACATCAGCCCCTGTTACGCCAAACAGCTTGCCCAGCCCATCCACGTAGCGCTCCAACAACTCCTTGTCCGTCAACTGCCACAGCGGTTCACCGGAGTCCTGGACGTAACTGGCCAAGTAGACCAGCCGATGGCCGTAGGCCGGGTTATCGTAGAGGTTGTTGTGCTCCAGGAGCAGTCCGAAAGGGATTTCCTTGTCGCCGATATTCAGCCAGTAGATGGAGGTCAGGGACTTGCGGAGCGCCAGCGTCATGCAAATCGTCCCCTGGTAAGCTACCCGGTGGAGCCCCTCCAAAAACTCTTGGCTTGCCCCGGGCACGAGCCCCCGCAAGATTCGGGGAGCCACCGTGGAAATCACCGCCGAGGCCTGTTCCAGTTCTTCTCCCACTCTGACGCCGGAAACGCGGCCCTCCTCCAGTTCGATTCCCTCGACCTCCACACCGCATCGAACCTCCACCATCTTGTTGACCTCGCGAGCCAAGGCATCGTGCAGTCGTTGGAAGCTGCTTCGCATGTAGACGAGCTTTTCCCCCTTCACTCCCCGATTCGAGCGCAGCTTGATCCGCGCAATGAACCAGGCAGCAGATATCTCCTCCGCCAGACGCCCAAATTTAGCCCGGAGCAAAGGCGCAAAGAACGTCTCGTAAACCCGTTCCCCCGCGTGCTTGATGACCCAGGGCTTCAGGGGAACTTCGTCGTAGGCTTCCTCGTCTCGGATCGACTTGATCTTGAGCACCAGCAGGCCCAGGCGAATGATGCCCCAAATCCCCAGAGGCCGAAATCTCAGCAGATCCACCGGAGTGTCCAGTCCATAGATCTTCCCATCCACCAGGTAGCCTGTGGAGGCCGGACAGCTTGTGACCTCATCCTCCAGCCCCAATTCCCGGATCGTCTGGAACAGAGCCTCATCGTCAAAAAAGGCGTGGTGGTAGTAGCGCTCGATGGAAAACTTGTCGAACGCATAACAGCTTGCCAGGCCGCCCAGGGATTGCGACCTCTCAAGCAGCAGCACGCGCTTGTTTCCCCGGCCAAGGCGATAGGCGGCGCCAAGTCCCGTGAGACCTCCGCCGACGATGATAGCATCATAAGGTTGGGAGCGATTCATCTTACGTCCAGCTTTTCCATGGCGGAGGCAGGCTACCGGGGATTAAAGGTTCGAGGAGGAGCGCCAGAATCCTACACATACCCAGAGTCTTGTGCAACTCACGGATAGAAGGCCGGGGGAGGCTGGCCTGAGAAGACTAGCGCTCGCCCGCGCTATCGGATTTATGATACCGATGAAGTGACTAGAAGTCCGGTACCGCGCTCTTGGTCTCTTTCTGAGAAACGGCAATTGAATGATGGGGTTGTGGCAAGTCTATGCACTGGGCTGTCTTGCTCCCGACCATGGGTGGCCGCCGGTATCGGAACGAAAAAAAGGGATGGCGGCCGTCGAACTGGCAGTTTTCAACTCGCTTTTTCGAGGGCCACCCAAAGGGGGAGGCAAGCATTGAACTCCGTTGACTTGTCCAGGAATCGCCGCCGACACCCGCGTTTGCCGGTCAGCTTGAAAGTGGAATACCGGGCGGCCGGGAAACAGGGGTCCGGGCACATTGTCGATCTGAGCCTGGGGGGGATGTTCCTCCAAGTAGCCGGGGAGTTTGGGGAAAGCTCCTGGATCGATATTTCGTTCAGAGTCCGCAATGGAGAGGAGCGTCAACCTGTCCAATGTTCGGGCAAGATCTTGAGGGTTCTTGGTATCCAAGCAGCGTCAAAGTGGGGGCTCTTGCCGGGAATCGCCCTTCAGTTCACCCGCTTCGATCAGGGGTTTGATGCCCTGCGGCAGTACCTCGGCCAAAGATGTGGCGTTCTCCCTACACTGGCTGATCCACATGAAGCTGCAGGCCCGGGCGAAGGCCCCGCCGTGACTCCCGCCCTGTCCAAGAGCGCCTCATCTTCGCCAGACCTTTCTGATGATGCATCCCCCAGGCCGGACAGGGGGATGCCTCGCCTGGCTACCAACAGGAAAGTCCATTACCGCTGTGGTTCCGCGGGTGGCCATGCCTACACTCTGGATCTCAGTGTTGGAGGCATGTTCCTCCAAGTCGTGCCGGAGCGGCTTCCGGAAAAGTGGCTTCATCTCGACTTTCCCGTGCGCCTCAAGAGCGCCGAACACCGGATCCGTTGTATCGGCCGGGTGGTCCGTCTGCTGACCTCGGCCGAGGCCAACTCGTATGGGCTCTTGCCTGGCGTCGCCATTCAGTTCCAGCGATACGAAGCTGGAGAGGCCGAACTTCGAAGCTACCTGGCCGAACGCTTGGGCGTTGCCTTGTCGGATCTGGGAAAACCCGATCTGGGGCCGGTTCCCGACGGCGTGCAGGCCAGCGACCGGCTGCCGTCAATGACCGACTCGGGAAGTGAAATGCTTCCCCAAGCTGCAACTGGCCAGCCAACCTCTGCTCCAGCCTCTTCTTCGGTCTCCCGCTCCTCCCGGGGGATCAGAGGCCCGGCAACCAAGATACCCACGGCTTCAAGCCGTCAATCTCCACGGCAGCGGCAATCACGTGAGGTCAGGAAGAAGAGAAAGCGAGTGGCCGAACGCTCGCGGGCAGCCTACCAGTACGCCGGACCCCCTCCAGCATCCCGAAAGGTCAGCCGTCTCCTAAAACCGGATGAGGTGAAGGGTCTTGACGGGGGGGCTCCTTGGGAGTTGAAAAATGTGGAGGCGGATTGGAACAAGCGGGAATGGGAAAAGTATTTGGCGCCTTTGGAGCAGGGATCCGGGAAATTCAAGGTCCACGTGGAGGTGCAACCTGCCGAACCACCCACCGGTCGCGATGGCTGGTTGGAATCGCGGTTAGGCTTTGGTTTCGCTCATTTGGCGAAGCTCGCGGCCCTTGGCGTGGGCGCCGGATTTCTGCTTGCCTATCTCGCGGTGGCGTTTGTCATCTAGGAGACTGTAACAACAAAAGTTTCCGCCCGGAAGGTCGTTGCCTCCGGTGGTCAGGACATCAGGGGCATTCAAAACTGGAGATATAATTCTTACAGGCTCTAGGTCTCGCCGGCGGGGCCGGAATCTGGGTCGTGCTCTTCTTTTGGGGCGGAGTTGTCGGAAAACCCTTTGTTTTCTTCGTGTTGCGTTCCGCTCACATCGGCGGCAGTCCGTCCGCCGCTGTTCGCCTTCATCGCCGCTCTCACTCTCCACTGCCCTAAGGCCGAAGCACCACCGGGATCTGGAGCCACGGCCTCTTCCAATAGCTGGCTGACAGCATCGTTGGCGAGAATCGCCCGGAGAACTGGCAAGGAGCTTTCGGCCCAAGCCGTTGCCCAGGTTTTGCCATCGATGCCGGCTTCCTGAAGGTGGCGCCCAAGGCTTTGCGCTCCCTGCTCAGAAAGGAAGGCTCTCACCGTGGCGGCGTGATCGCGGGTCCGAAGCTCTGCCAGGATGTCTTGGGCCACGCTGTCCGCCAGGCTCTGAGCAGTTTCGAGCTCATGGAGGTCTTCGATCTCCCGCAGAATTCCAGAGACTTCGCGATCCAGGAACTCTCGTAGAAGATCCAGCCTCAAGTCGGCAAACGCCTGCTGGTTCGCATCCGACAGCGTCAGGTCAACCGCCCGGAGTAGAGCCGCCCCGGTGCAGCGTTGGAGAAAGGCCTTGAGGTGCGGCTCAAGCTGGCGCTCGAACTCTTCGCGCATCGTCTCCAGAAGCCGGCCTCCAGCCTGGAGCGGGTTGGCGCCAAAGAGACCGATCCGGCCCAAGGGGCTCTTCTTTAGGAGAGCCGGAAGTCCCCAACTGGAAAAAAATGGGTTGACCGTGACGGAAAAGTCCCGGAGCACCTCGTAGAGCATCGTCCCCGTGATCTCTTCGAAGACACGATTTTGGGCGACCTCCCGAACCCAGTCGCCCTCTGTCCAAGCGGGGCTCGTCACCAGGTTTTCTAGCAGCTCGACGGTTTCGTCCGAAAGAAGGGCCCTGACAGTGCGGCGGGAATCCCGCCAGAGCTCCCACTCTTGCTCCAAGGGCTGTTGCAGCAGCTCCCGGAGCCGCGGAACGAGGATGTCGGATTCGAGGATGGATCCCAGGGCTGTAGCCCAGGATTCCGGTTCCACGAGATCTTGCAAAGGCCTGTCCAGTAGGGCTAGGAAAGCCGTCTGAGCCAGGTCGGGGAGGCGCTCTTTCAGGCGTTCCGCCGTGGTGAGGCTCGGGGGCTTCGCTCTGGATGTCCTCCGTTTCCGTGGCCGTCTCTTGGAGGGCGTCGCTTTTTTCGGGGTCCTAGCCGACTTTTTGGGGGATTTCGCTGCCACGATCTTCTCTTTTCTGGATGGGATTGATGGCTTGTTCATACCCCAGAACCGGCCCATGCGCCAACTGGCCATCGCCAGGGAAGGCCTGGGTGTGGTGGCACCCGCTTGTTCAGATCTGGATGCTCGTGTCATGTTAATATCGTGGTCCGGAGGCCGGTACGGAATTGGCGGGATCTCGCGTCAGCCAGCCTCGCCATGCTCCGTGGTGAAAGCTTCGACGTGACCGGGAAAGAAGAGGTAGTAAAGAGAATGAAGAGATATGTTTTTGGGGCGACAACATGGTTGGGCTTCCTCGTCGTGGCGATGGCGGGGGTTCTCTCCTTCTGTTCGTCGTCCAGCGGCCCGTTGAAAGTGGGCGTGTTGCTGCCCTTGACCGGGAGCTCCGCCAGATATGGCCAGAGTGTTCGCCGCGGGCTCGACTATGCGCTGGATCGGCATTTCGAAAAGGATGCCAAGCGGGATGTCCTGCTTCTCTATCGCGACTCCCAGGCATTGCCGGAAAAGGGGCTCCAGTTGATGAAAGAGCTCATCGACAAGGAAGGGGTTCCGGTGGTTCTGGTCGTTTCTAGTGGCGAGATGCTGGCTTGTGGCCCGCTGGCAAATGAAACCAAGACTCTCCTTCTTTCTCCCACGGCGTCCGCTCCGGAGATCGCCCAACTAGGGGAATGGGTTTTTCGCACCACTTCCTCCGACGAGCTCGAGGGGATTACCATGGCGAACTATTGCATTCGCCAGAAATACGAGCGTGTCGCCGTCGCCTACATCGACAATGCCTACGGCCGGGGGTTGATGCGGGTCTTTCGTGATGATTTCCAGCGCAAGGGTGGCATCATCCCCTTCAACGAGAGTTTCGCCCAGGGTCAAACCGATTTTGTCGATCTCGTGGAAAAACTCCGCAAGAGCAAGCCCGACGCTGTCTACATGCCAGGTTATGTCGGCGAGATGATGGCTATCCTCCAACGGGCCCACGACATCGGGTGGAAACCCCAGTGGCTTGCTTCGGCGTCGCTTTACGTCAACGAAGTTGCCAGGATCAAGGATGCGGCCGAAGGAGTGGTTCTCACTCTGCCTTCCTACGATCCAAAAGATACGGACAAGCTTGTTGCCAGTTTTGTCCAAGGCTTCCAGAAAGAATACGGGGAGGTGCCGGACATTTTTTCCGCCTCCGCCTTCGACGCCATGAATATCCTTCTCCATGCAGCGGAGATCGGAGGACATAGCGCGGAGGATCTCAGAGGGGCCCTCAAAGTCATGCAGAATGTGCCGGGGGTCACCGGGAGGACCACGTTCGACGAAAACGGGGAAGTGACACGAATCCCCAGAATCGCTCAGTTCAGGGACGGAGACTTCAGATCGTTGCAATAGCGGGGTTCGCCGCACCTGCCGGGCAATCCATACGAAAGCCCACCACTAGGGAATGAAATCGAGGCCCGACGCCATCCCATCGAAAGGATCCGAAATGGGCGCCTTGGCTCCAAGGACCTTTTGCTTGAGCTTCTCGAACTTATAGTGGACTTCGAACCGGCAAGTCCCACAACTGGTGCAAGCGCCAGTCCGGCTTTGAAGCTCGTCGAATCTGACGACGCCTTGAAGAACGGCTTGTTCGATGTCGCGATCCGTCACAAGATGGCAGTAGCAGAGAGTCTTGGGCATCATAACCGGCTGCTCGGGCGTGTTTTTGGGGGGGACGCTCTTCAGGAGCCAACAGCAGGCTATCAGAGAATCGGTGCGTCGGCAAAGAAGATGTTCCCTCTCATCTCAGTCGTTGCATCACCAAGGTCCGCTCCTTGATCTTGCCCCGGGAAAAGAGAACGCCGATCCGCCGCGCCGTTTCAATTCCCGTGACGATGCCAATGCCAAACCCCGGGTGGTAGATGAGCTCGCCCACCTTGAAGTCTTGGGCTATTTCGTAGCTCCTGGCGGACCAGGAAAAGTCGATTTTGGCTTCGGGAACCAGCGAACGGAGGTGCTGCAGCTCACTCTCGAGACGACTGACGCTGGCGTTGAGAGCCGCGATCTTGGATTCCAAGAGCCTGAGAAGACCCTTACCGCGGCTAGTGCTACGGCCGGAGCCGCCCGATGGGTCGAGAATGCCCGCCGAAGCCACGGCATCGACGTAGCTGCGAAGCTCCGCTACCGCGCCGCGGGCACCGGGTAGGTCACCGCGAAGTATGCGCCCTCCCACGCGCTCGGTGTACTGCTCCATGAGTTCTTCAAGAGCCGCTTTCATTCCTCGTTGCCAGCTCCCGAACAGATCCCGCGCTGCTCCCACAACGCGGTCGTCCGCTTGATCTTCGGTAACCTTGCCCGATCGGATCGAAGCGATGGCAAGATCCAGGAACTCTTCAGTCGATAAACGGGTCAGGCCACTGTTTTCTAATGAGGCTTCCCCGGGGGGGGCTGCCGCCTTTTCCAGATGATCCGCTTTGGACACGCCACTGCCTCCAGGTCCAGAACTTTCGCCGTTCTTGTCGCGAGGTGGTTTACGCTTGAGCTGGCGGATAATATCAATCTGTTGGGCAGGACACAACAATTCCCTTTCGTTTCCGTGCATCGTGAAGGGAAGCCGCGAGGATACCTGATCCATCAGCCCCGCTTCGGAGTTGGCCGGTTGGCTTTCTTCGATCAGCTCCCCGGGCCGGTCTGAGGCTTCGGTCTGGTGGCCTTGCGTGACCGTTCTTGAAGGTTGTCCACGGACTGCGCTGCCTGCTTTTTGTTGCGTTCCGCTCCCATCGGGCGTCGGCCGACGCCCGCTACTCGCCATTCTCCCCCTCTTGTCACCTTGCCCCGGGTCTCGGGACTCTGCCACAAATACCGTTTTTTCACTGTGCTCTGGAGGCCCTACCACCCGGGGTCTGGGGCTCTGCCCAACTTTTTTGCATGGGGGATCAGCTTTGCATGAGCTTCCGTAAGAAATCGGTTTCCTTAGGATTATGTTCCGTCTTGGCGTCGCAGACGATCTTGAGCAGTCGCAGAAGGGTTTCTCTTTCCTCATACTGTTTTGGGTCCTGGAAATAGGCAAGAAAAGTGGCCGGGGAGAAGCAGAGCTGTTGTCCCAGGATTTGCTCCCAGATTGCCGATGCTTGCAGGGCCCGTGCCAGCTCTCGGACGAGGTAGATTTCTTCCAGGGTCAAGGGGCCGTCGGAGTGAAGATAGGTGACCACGGCCAAGAGAGCTTGTTTTTCCTTGCCATGGAGCTGTGGCCTGAGCTCGAAGAGCTGCTCCTTCATCTGCCGAAGTTTGCCGTACCTCGTTTTGGCCGAGCTGCCCACGCGCTTGGTGAGAGCGCGGCTGGAAAAGGCGCCGATGCCGATACTAAGGACAGGGAGGGCGTATCGAGCCGCCGTGTTCCTGAGAAGCACAACTCCAATTTTCCGGGCGATTCCCTTGTAAATTTGCCGTTTGGCCGCCGCGCTGCCCAGAAACTCCAACCCCGAGTAACTTCCCGCGGGGTGCAGGTCGAGGTTGCCCATCCCGAGAGCGGTTCCAAAGACGACGAGGGTCTCTTCCACATCGTTGATGGAGATGGGGATCCTGTTGATGGCGGCGACGTCGAAAGAGAGCCGGAGTTGGAGGTTCGTCAGATAGAGCATTTCCGCCATCGCCGAAGCGGCGCCCACCGTGAGGGTCATCCCCCAGGTCAGAAATGACGCAAGTTCCGCCGCTGACACAGCGGCGCCAGCGGTTCCGCCAGCCAGAGCGGAAACCCGCATGCTGCCTTCCACCAAGAGATCCACCAGCTCGTCTTCCGACTTTGACGGATGGCTGAGCTCGAGCTCTTCGATCCGGTCCCAATCGTGGTAAGAGGCGACGAATCGGTGGAGGTTGTCCAAGAACCAGTCGCCACTCCGGAAAGCGTCCACGTCGAATGCCTTTTGGATCTCGCGCTCGATCTTGCGGATCTCCGCCCGGATCTCCTGAAGATTGATCCGGTTTCCCAGTAGTTTGGCGAAAAAACCTTCAGTCACGTGTCAGGCTCCAGAGGCTTGGAGGACCAGAAGAAGGCAGCAGCCTAGAAGTACCAGCGCAAGAAAAATCACCAACATCCCCATGAGTCTAGCGGAAGTCCCTTCGCAGGCCACCGTGTAGAGCTCGAAGCGCCCTGTGCGAAGCCCCATCGCTCCCTTGACCAGAAACAAGAGTCCCATGGGAATAAAGAGCGGAAGAAGCAAGAGCAACAAGATCCATCTCAGCACCATGAGTCCCCCAATCCGGCGGGCCGTCCTCCGGCAAACGAGAGAGGTAAATTCCACTTTTCCGCGGGGAGCTCCCCGTAAAGCGGCGATGAACCCCGAAATTCCGCGCGCCGCGAAATCTCGGCGACGGGGCCCGCGGTTCTTGACGCGACCAAGAGCAGGGACCTATCAGATCCGGTTGACAAGTCCACGCACGAAAGGAACCCACCGTTCAATTCCGTGAATCCCGTCCAGCCCGCCACCGGCAAGATGCCGGTGCCACCAGGGCGGCACCGCGGAGTGTAAAGCAA
>JAJRTK010000307.1 GCA_024278345.1 bacterium
GGAGCTGGCTCCCTGGCGTGGGTCTGGGAGCGGCGCTCCCAGCGGAGGTCCGGAGGCAGAGCCTCCGCCGGGTTCCAGGGCTGGAAGCCCTGGGGCGGCGTCTGAAATCTGCACCGTGGCCGGTACCATGACCGAGGCCGGATTCGAGATTCGTTCTCGTTTCCTCGGTGCGGCGTTCCGGGATGGGTCTTTCCTTGATAACCCCCGTACCTTACTATCGGGTCAAGAGGCGGTTTTGGGGGAGGGTTGGACTGGGAGCGGTGGGTCTCCCATCTGGTGTCTGGCTCTGTCATGGATGGCGCGGGCGATTGGGGTGAGAATGGCGAGGAGCGGCGGCCGGATGGACGCCGATGTGAGCAGGACGCAACACAAAAACAGAAAGAGCGGGTCCGAAAAATATCTCTCCAACGACGGGCACCCCTGGTGAGTCAGCCCTGCCTTCCACCTTGGGCTTTACGGCGGAACAAACTCTAGATATCATTGTGCCATGATTGATTCCCGTGTTCCCTGGTTTTTGTTCCGAGGGCGTGATGTTGTCGTGAACGGGGAGGTGATGGAATGAAGCGATTTTTCTGGACGTTGGTTCTTCCGGTTGTCCTTATTTTGGTGGTTGGTGGATCCGTGGGTGCCGAACCTTTCGGCAAAAAGAAGCGGCGCCCCAAGCCCCACGAGTTTGGCACGGTGAAGCTGGACAACCAATCGACGTCGAAGGGCATGGCGGCGGTGGCCTTTCCTCATTGGCTGCACCGATTTCGGTACACCTGTAGACTTTGCCACGTGGATCTTGGCTTCGCCATGGAGGCGAACCAGACGGAGATCACTTGTGAAGACCTTGACAATGGTCTCTATTGCGGGGCTTGCCATGATGGTAAGAGGGCTTTTGGCAAGAAGGACCAGGCTGGAGAGGAGGGCGCCGGCCATGGTCCGGAGCAGCCGGTCGAGCACTGCGATCAGTGCCATTCAGTAGGGAAGAAGGTGAAATTCGAGAACAACTTCTATACCTTCAAAAAGGGGCTTCCCCGGGGCCGCCTCGGGAACGGTATCGACTGGCTGAAAGCGGAGGAGGCCGGGCTGGTGACGCTGGAGGACTTTTTGGAGGGCGTCTCCATCGAGCGCAAGAAGCTGGATTACGCGAAGGAGTTGGAGGTCCTGCCCAAGGAATTGCAGATGCCGAAGATCCTTTTTTCTCACGTGAAGCATGCGGTTTGGAGCGGTTGCGAGCTATGCCACCCGGACATCTTCGGCGTGGAGAGGGCGTCCATGACGTACAGCATGCAAGAGATTTTTAACGGAAAATACTGCGGGGCTTGCCACGGCAAGGTCGCATTCCCGAATGAAGATTGCCAGAGATGTCATACGGAGCCTACATATTGAAGCGGCGACAGGAAGAAGTGGCGGTGTGGCGCGGTGAGCTTGCGCGGCGGGAAGAGGTGGCGGTGTGGCGCGGTGCGCTTGCGCGGCGGGAAGAGGTGGTGATGTTGTCTGAGGAGCCCGCGCGTCGGCGGGAGGATGTAGTCTTGTGGCGTCGGGAGCCGATGAGGGGCCCCGGAATGGGGAGAAGGAAGAGCTTTCCCGCCATGTGCCGGGGGGGATTTTTCCTGGTTTTGGTGGTGGCGATGCTCTTTCCGTGGGCGGGCAAGGTCGTTGCCCAGGGGGGCGGCCAGTATTGGGATTTCCCGCCCATGGCACCGCCTCACGAGTATGGCGATATCGTCATGGACCGGGTTTCTTCGGCGGCGGGGCGGAAGCCGGTCTACTTTTCCCATTGGAGCCATCGCCGGACGGCGGCCTGCCTGGTTTGCCACTTCGAGCTGGGTTTCGAGATGGAGAAGGGGCAGACGGAGATCGTGGAGGAGGACCTGGGGAACGGTCTTTACTGTGGGGCCTGCCACGACGGCAAAACGGCCTTCGGGAACACGGAGAAGACCTGCGCCAACTGTCACCGGAAGCGGCCTTCGGGCTGGAAGAAGAAGTTCAAGAAGTTTGCCAAGCCCTTTCCCAAGACGGGGTATGGAAACCGCATCGACTGGGTGGAGGCGACGGAGAAGCTGGATCCTCCCTTCAGCTTGAGCGGGGACAAGCCCATGGCCTTTGACAAGCGCCTGGATCTGGCTGCTGAGTGGGCCATGGTCCCGCCGGCGATGTTTCCTCACGTTCCCCATGTTCGGCTCTTGGACTGCTCCAATTGCCATCCTGACATTTTCAACATCAAGAAGAAATCGACCAAGCATTTTGAGATGCGCTTCATTCTGGCGGGTAAGTTTTGTGGTGTTTGCCATGGCAAGGTCGCCTTTCCCGTCCAGGACTGCAAACGATGTCATCCCAAGATGCGGGGAAGTCGTCACTGAGGATCTCCATGTCTAGAAGGAAGATGAGAGCTCGCCCAGGTAGGATCTTCGTTTCCGGCCCCGTGGCGTGGCTGATAGCGATTTTCGGTCTCGCTGTGGGGGAAGCCGGTCTGGCTTTTGGTGGCCCGGGGCCAGCGGCGGGGGATTCCCATGGGGCGGAGAGCGCTTCTCCTGGGGCGGCCTCCACCGATGGCCCTGCGGTTTGCGCCAGGCTCCCCGGGATCTTTCCCGCCACCGCCGCGGACTTCGACGCCTTTTTGAAGGAAGTGGACCGGCAGGTGTCCAAGGCCTCCGAGTCGGCGGGAGAGGAAGAGTCCCCGGGACTGAAAGGGCTGCGCCGCTGCCGGGACCTCCTCGTTCTGGCCCGGACTTTCGAGGAAGAGTGGCGGGCGGAGTTTCAGCGGCTTTGTGGCCAGGCTCAAGCGGCTTCCTCTCTTGCCAGCGAGGAGCTTCGGAGCCTGGTGGAAGAAAGCGCGCTCCTGGTGGAGTTTTTCCAGGCCAGGGCCGAGCGTTCCCAACGGGTCTTTTTGTTTCGGATCAAGAAGTGCCGGAGTCTCTTTCAATACATGCTGGAGCTTCGGGAATCCCGGCCATCGACCGGGGAAGAGCCGTCGGAATCCCAGTGAGGCGGGCCGGCCCCGGCGGTTGAACCGCGTAGACCGGCCCTTGGGGATTCTCCTCTATTCCGCGGGCGGTTCCCGCCTGTCAGAAGCTTACGGTGCGCCACGCAAGTTCGTCGTCCGTGGCTGCCTGGCCCTCCTTCCCCGGCCAGCCGACTGTGGCGATTCGCCCGTTTGCCGTGGGTTGGCCGATGGTTGCGGGTTGCCTGCTTCTGGCAGGGGGAGACCCACGTTTTCCAACCGTTCGTGAAGGAGATCCATGATCTGGGCGAAGGCGAAGCTCAGGGGGTTGGCCGAGCCATCGTCGCTGCCGGCCTGGAAAACGTTGAAGCGTAGGTTGGACATGGATTGCGCCACGGCCGTGGCCACGGATGGCAACGCTTTTTCGATGAACATCCGCTGAAGTGATGCCGGGGTGGCCGTGCCTTCCGCTTCCAGATGCTCTCGGAGGGAGCGCGACTTTTCCTCGTTGAGGATTTGGCTGGATTCAGCTTGGATCTCCGCCCGCTCCCGTTCCGCCTTGGCACTGATCTCCAGGCGCGTCTGCTCTTGCTCCACCTGGAAGAGTTGTGCCCTTTCGTGTTCCTCGATGCGGAAGCTCTGGATTTTGGCCTCTTCTTCCTCGGTGGCACGGGCGATCTCCAATCGGCTCATCTCCCGGAAGCGCTCCAGCTTGAATTTTTCTTCATCGCGCTGGCGATCGAGCTCAATCTGTGCTTTTTCACGGGTGGCTTTGAGCTGGGCGCTCTTCAACTGTTCCTGATGTCGGTCCGCGTTGGTTCGCCCCTGAAGATCGATCCGTGCAAGCACCCGTTCGGCTTCCAGTTGCGCCTTTCGGATTTCGAGATCGTGGCGATCTTTTTCAAGCTGTAGATTGGCAAAGATCTCCTGCTTTTCCACCTCTTGCCTTGACCGAAGGCGAGCCAGTTGGGCCTCCTGAGAGCGCTCCGCCTTGAACTTCTCCTGCATGGAGGCGAAGAGCTCGTCGTCTTGGATGTAGATGTCCTGGATGTCGATGGTGACGATCTCCACGCCCCAGCCTTCAGGCCCTTCGCTGGAGACCACGCTGGCAACCTCGGCTTTGAGAGACTGGGCGATCTCTTCCTTCCGGCGCCGGACACATTCTTCCACACCCATGTTGGCCACCAGCCATTTTGCGGTGGAGCGGCACATGTCGGCAATCATCCGCGCCAGCTTCGCCTCGGCCTTCTGGCGGTACGAGAAGTTCACCAGAGGATAGATCCGAAGCGGATCGGAAATCCGGTAAAGAACCATTCCTCGCAGCCGGACATCGACGTTGTCAATGGTGATCTGGTTGGCCTGGAAAACCACCTCCTTGAGGGTCGTGGGGATGATGGCCACCGTGTCGGACGGCCACTTGAAGCATCGGCCTCCCTGCCCGGTGATGCTCGTCCGGAGTCGACCGTTGCGGTAGACGATGAGGAATTCGCTGGGCTTGGCCGAAATGAATCCAAAGCGCTTCATCCTGCTTGGATCGCCCTCCGCGGAGTTCGATGTAAGCTCAAAGTCATTGTTCAAGAAAACTTTCTGGCTTGCGGCGTTGGCCTGCGACGACGCCGGGCTAGTATCGGACGTGAGACGGATCATGCTGGAACCTCCTGGAAAAGCAATGGAGTTTCTTTCTATTCCCGGTCGCGGCCTTTTTTGAGCCGCAACCGCCGGTTTCGATACCCACAAAATAAGCAAGCTCCGTACCAGATTGAGGAAGGTTTGTTCATATTTCTGCCAAAAGCTGCCCACGAACTGCTTTCCGACGTCGGCTTTCTAGCAGGAAACCGTTGGGGGAGCGATGGAAGCCCATCGAATGATCCGTTTTGGATCTAGCTGCTCCATTTTGGTGCAAATGGCCCTCTCTGGAGCGATCAGGACGATTCCGGGCCGCACTTTTCCTCTAAAACTCCGGCAAACCGTGTGGCAAGCGAATCTGTATGAGTTGTCGATTCTCGGTTGGGTGTGTTCCGATGATACTTCCTTTCACCCTTGGGAGGATCATCATGTGGAAGCCTGATCGAGCTGAGTGCTGCTGAGGAGAGATCGTGGCTCGGACCAGGAAAGTCCGAAAGTTCTTCGTCTTCGTCAGCTCCCTGACATGGATCTCGGCCCCCCCCTTTTTTTCTTTTTGTGCTGCGTTCCGCTCCCATCGGGCGCCGTCCGACGCCCGCTCCTCGCCAAAAGCCCGGTCGTGCCGCCCGCCCCCGCTCCACAAGGAAGGCGTACTGGTTCCGGCGGGTATCCACGCAAGGCGGGACAAAGATTGGAAACAAAAGGAAAACGCGCAGCGCACAAAATGTGGGCTGGGATCCCGTTGCCCTTTGTTGCAACGGGAAGTTGAGCGAGCTCCCTGGTGGGTGCAGGGCGAAGTCCTGCCAGGGGACGGGGGACAGCGTCCCCGGAC
>JAJRTK010000308.1 GCA_024278345.1 bacterium
GCCGTCTTTTTTGATGTACCAGGCTGGTTGGTGGGGGATGGTTCTCTGGGCGCCGTATGCCAGGGCCCTGGGGATGACTTCCCGGTAGATGGGATTGGCGATGCGAGCCTCTCCGCGAGGGTCGGCGGCGATGAGGCCGAGGTCTTCGACGTATGCGAGGTCGTCATGGATGCGGTCGTCGAGGAGGAGTTCCCCGGCGAGGATGGGCTCGATGACGCGGCGGACGCGTGGCTCGCGGAGCTTGTGGACGAGGGAGTCGAGGTGTGTGTCTCGGCGTTCGATGATGGCTTCCTTGGCGGCTTGCAAGTGGCGTCGCGTGATGGTCTCGGAAAGACGTACCTCCTGGTCCCGGAGAACCTGGTCGGCCAGGGCGTTGACGAGCCATGGTTGGCCCCGGGTGAGCCGCCATGCGAGCTCCAGCGCTGCATCCTCGAACTGCTGGCCGGTCTCCCGGGTGTGCTGGAGGTAGAGCTCGGCGACTTCGTCTTGGGTGAAGTTGCGGATGGTGATGGAGCGGACCTTGATGTTGAAGGGTGAAGAGGTGCCGAGGCTGGCGGTTTTTGACCGGATGCTGACCTTGTAGTCGCGGACGTCGCGGAGTCCGATGAGAGCGACGGACTGTGGGAAGGCGCCGGGTCGTTCCGGATAGCCGTCCCGGAGTTGGCGCAGGATCGAAACGAGGCATTCATCCAGGAGAGCATCGACTTCGTCCAGGAAGAGGATGACGGGCTTGGGAGAGGTTTCGGCCCAGCGGATGAGGAAGCGCTTGAGACGTGACGCGGGACTGGCGGAGGGGAACTCCCGTGGCCTGAGTTCGGGTGGGAGTTGCCGTTTTGCGGCGTCCTCGATAGATTCGATGACGGCCTGGATAGCGGTGTCGATATCCTTCCGGAATGGTTGTGCGGTTTCGCAACTTGCGTGGAGGGCGGCGAAGTTTCCCTCGGCGGTGAGAGTTTGTGCGAGGGTGCGGAAACAGGTGGTCTTACCTACCTGCCTTGGAGCGTGGATGACGAAGTAGAGCTCTTGAGCGATGAGGCGGCGAACGCCTGGGATCCGGCGTTCCGGCGGGAGCATGTAATGTTTTTTCGGGTCACAGGGTCCGGCGGTATTGAAAAAGCGGTGCATGTGGGTTCCTGGTTCTGGGTTCCCAGTTTTTGGGCCAGTCGCCGCATCCGGCGGTTTGCCCATGGAGGGGCGTGCATCGAGCGAAGCGAGCGACCTGACCGGAACGCAACAGCGAAGAAACCCCTCCGGGGTTGTTTATGGATTCCAGAGTCGATGGAATCGCCGCTCGTGCCCCAGCGAGATGGCGCAACCGGTTCCAGGAATCCGGGAAAGCATCGACCAACAAGAGGGCACAAAACCAGGAATCCGGCTTTCAACCAGTTGAACGGCGACCCCTCGGGCTGATCGCCGACAAGAGCTGCCGAAGGCGGTATGGAGTGGCTGGCAGAATGGGCGAAGCCACAGTATACCACACTCTTCTTCAGCTCTATCGGTCCCATTCCAGGAGGACATCGCCCTGAACGCCGATCCGGCGCGTCGGTGGGCGATCCACGGATTTCCAGCAGGATGCGGAACCCCATTTCTTGGGAAACAGGCTGGAACCCGCAGTCTGTGTCACCGGGTTGGCTGTTTAGACAGCGCCGGGATTTTCCAGGGATTGAGCGATGGGTTCCAGGCGCGTCCAATCATCGCCCAATGCCTCGGCCAAGAGATCGCCCATTCCGTGGAAGAGCTTTTCGGCGTCGGTCCTTGAGGTGGCGGAAGCCTGGAACCCGTGGATGAGGATGCTGCGGTTCCTGAGGCGCGGCGGGAGAGCACCCTTGTCCGCTTCCTGGCGAAGACGTTTCCCCATGGGATCGCCAAGGCACGTCAGGAGGTAGGTGGCGGGCATGCGCGGTGCCATGTAGCAGGAGTTGGTTTCATCCCAAAAGAAGCTTTTCTTCTTTTCTTGTTCCAAGAGATTCAAGGCCTGTTTCACATGTTCGTCGTCCGGTGGCAGCCTTGCGGAGTCGTAGCCCTTTTCGAAGAGGCGCATCTGCCCCACGAGTTCCAGGATGCGGTAGGCCCGGAGGAGGGCATCCTCCAGGTGTGCCTCTCGGAGTCGTTGTCGACCGTTGACGAAGAGGGCGACCACGAGTTTTCGCAGGTGTCCCGCCGCAGCGGCCACCCCACCGGGTTCCGCTGTCGTAGGTGGTTGGGCGGCAAGTTCGTTGACCCATCGGCGGGCTTCCATATTTGGTTTCATTCGGCTCCATCGGCCTTGGGGTATCCAGTCGAACTGGTCGCCTTCCTCCTCCAGAATCGATTGGGCATGCCGGTAGTCGAGTCGGTCCCAGGCGGCGTAGAAGCGGGCGAGGGAGGTGATGGCGTCGGCCTGCTTTTGGAGTGCCGGGGGCCAGTCGTCCCGGTTGGCTGAGAGGAGTTCGAGGACTGCGGCGAAGGCATTTCGCCGCATGAGATTGTAAGCGGTTTCCAGGAGTTTCCTGGCGCCGATGTGGGCAATGGAAGGTTCGGCGATCATTTCCGTGCCCGGCTCGACGATTCCCTTCTGGTCGCGTCTTCCGGTGATGTAACGGAGGCGCGGGATATCGCGGCGGACCGCGGCCAGAACCAGGGCCGCGCTCATGACCTTGGTGCCTCGCGTGAAATCGACACCGATGGACGAGGGGGATGCGCCGGTTTCCATGAGGTTCCGGAGAACCCGGTCGAAATGGGCGTAACAGGCGTCCAGATCGTTCTCCTGCCCTTCTTCTTCCAAGGGGCGGATCTCGACGGCGATGGGTCGATCAGCGAGGCGCTCTCGGAATTCCCTTGCAGTTTCACGGGTGAGCCGCGACGGGAGCAGGAAAACGCGCCTCCAGTTCCCTTCGTCGATGGATTTGCGGAGGGGCCGGAAGAGGGTGGCCTCCTGTCGTTCCATGTCCCCCGTACCTACAGTCAACACCAGTGTCTTGCCCGTTGCATTGCTGGCCATGAGGCTCTCCTTCCGCTTGCCGATACCCGTTCAAAGCGGCTTCAGCTTTCTATATGGATTGGCGTTAAACCAGTTCAGCGATGGATAGTGGAACTTTCTTGGATCGCCAACATCGAAGATGGTCATCTTCCGGAAGGCTTGCATCGTCTTGGTCTTCAGCGTTCGATAGGGTTCGGTTTTGCCGGAGATCCAGGTGTCCAACTCGGCGCCTCCCAGGGTTTTCCTGGCCGGGGCCAGGCCTTCCGGGGCGTACCGGTCCAGGCCGGCGGAGAAGCGGGCCTTCTCGATTTCAACTTTGCAGGAGCCCAGGCCCGACGGTTTGCCCTGGCCGGGCATCCACGCAAGGCGGGACATTCCCGGGACCGTGGAATCGCAAGCGTCCGGGCAACGCCTCGCCGTCGCTCGGCGGGTCACGCGGCGCGTTACCCGAAGGTGGTCCGGGGACCTATCAAATCCCCGCGTTTTTGCTTTACACTCCGCGGTACCGCCCTGGTGGCACCGGCATCTTGTCGGTGGCGGGCTGGACGGGATTCACGGAATTGAACGGTGGGTTCCTTTCGTGCGTGGACTTGTCAACCGGATCTGATA
>JAJRTK010000309.1 GCA_024278345.1 bacterium
AGCGCGCAGCGCACAAAGATGTGGGTCCAGGGAGCTGGCTCCCTGGCGTGGGTCTGGGAGCGGCGCTCCCAGCGGAGGTCCGGAGGCAGAGCCTCCGCCGGGTTCCAGGGCTGGAAGCCCCGGGGCGGCGTCTGAAATCTGAACCGTGGCCGGTACCATGACCGAGGTCCGCTTTTTTTTCTCCAGACCTCAAAGTCTGCGTTGAAGTGGAGACACTCTTCTATGGGTGGGGTCCGCTCGCGGCGGCGGCAATCCGTCCGCCGCCACTCTGCAATTCTCCCCCCTTTTCTCATCGGTTGCCAGGAAACCGGAGCACTACCGGAATGCTGGCATTATCCCGGATATCTCACCATGGATCGTGACGAGGCAGGCTGAGGCACGGCCAATCGTCCGGGCAACGCCTCGCTGGCGCTCGGCGGGTCACGTTTGCGTGACTCGAAGGGTCACTCCTCGCGTTACTCGGCGGTCGTCCGGGGATTCCTTCCCCGGTCCCTGGCAGGGCTTTGCCCTGCACCCACCAGGGAGCGAGCTCCCTGGACCCACGTGGATGGACGCTGCGCGTCTTTTCTTTCATTCTTCTGGGGTGGTCCGATGGATCTCGTACCTTCGAGATCACCGTGAGAATTGCCGATGGTGTTGTCCAGGAACAGACCATCCACGTGAAGTTCGCCGACGGAACCGAAGCCGACATCGATCTGAAGTCCGAGATCTGGGGGGAAGTCTTCAAGCGAGTCAGAGTCGCCCCAGCTTTTGGCCGAAGCGGACGGGATTTCCCGGAGTGGCGCCGTCCAGACTTCCCAGCCCGGGCTGCAGGAGAAGAATCACCGTAGAGCCGAGCTCGAAGCGGCCGATCTCTTCGCCTCTTTTCAAGACGATGGGCTCCGGGAAATAGCGTTCCGCGGCCAGCTTGGTTCCGTCGTGGGTCGTGAGAGGATCGAATTGGAGACGGACCTTGCCCACCACCACGGCCGCGATGAGGACAAGGAGCATGTTTTGGCCTCGAACCGAGGCGCGCAAGATGATCCTTTCGTTGCCGGTGTAGAGGCCCGGAACTTGCGTCCGGGACCAGTCGTTCACCGGCAAGACGTTGCCCGGAATATGGATTGCCTGGTGGATGGCCATGTCGGCTGGCGCGTGGATGCGGTGGTAGTCGGCGGGGGAGAGGTAGAGGTTGACGTAGATGCCGCCATCCCAGCCGCTGGCCCAGCGGGGGCCTCCCAGAAGTCCTTCCAACGTATAGGTCAGCCCTTTGGCCTGGATCAGGGCGCCGGGATCGAGGTGGCCAGCTTGAGAGACGCGGCCATCCACGGGGCTGATCCAGGCATCCGGATCACTGGCCATGGGTCTGGCTTCGGGTTTGAGCTCGCGGGTAAAAAAGTCGATGAAAGTGGAGTAGTCTTCGGGTTCTTCACGGACGGCTTCGGCCATGTCGATCTCGTAGTGGCGGCAGTACCTTCGGATGGCGGCAGCAAGAAAGACTCGGGGCAAGCGCTTGGAGGCGGCCCAGCCGGCGAAGCGGGTCAAATGGTGGCCAGCGGAGGATTCCAGAATGCGAAGTCCAAGGTCCAAGGGGAGTGCTCCGGGAGAAGGGAAACTAGTGAATCACGAGTTGGCGGCCTTTTGGGGGGCAGGAGGTTTTGGGTTCAGAGCCTGGGAAGGGGGCGATGAGGAGCTCCTGCCAGCGGACGGATTGCCGCTGGCGGGAGCGGAACGGTAAGAATGAAAAAAGAAAGATGTTGGAAACGATTGTGTCCAGGCGGCGTTCCAAGATTCGGTGTTGCCGGGGGTCATCTGCCCAGCCTTCGATAGTCGAAGCGGCTCGGATCGATGCCCTGGTCGAGCTTGCGTTCTTGGTATTCCATGACGGTGCGGCTGTGGCGGATTTCGTTGGTCATGACGTTTTTGAAAAAACGCCATTTTCCGTCCACTGGGCGCCATTCCGATTGTTCCAAGGTCTTGGTGTGCCGGTCATGGCGGTCGAAGGTTTCGATCTTGAGGACCAGGAAACGTTCCGCGTCGATCCAGAGGAGACGTTTGGAATAGCTGGACTGATTCTTCGGCGTGCTTGCCCGGGGTTGCGCCAGGATCACGTAGCAGTCGATGCCGTCCAGCGGTTCTTTCCTCTGGAGCTCGTAGTCGTTGCTGTCGAAGTTTTCGGTTCGGAGGTCTTCGTAACTGAAGTCGGTTCCGGCGAAGCTTTGGGACTTGGAGGTGTCCGCGATACGGCGGCTCCGTTTGAGTTGTGGCAGGTAGACCCAGCGGTCATCGGGGCGTCCTGTATGTTCCAGGGTGAGGAGGCTTGTTCCCTTCATACTGGCCGGCTCCAGGAAGGTGAGGAGAAACTTGTCGTCCTGTTGGGCCTTCTCTTCATCGCCAGAATCAGTGCGACCGGATTCGAAAAGAAACTCGAGTTTCATTTTGCGAGGCCTCGATTTGAGGCTCCGGTAGACGTAGACGGTGGCGATGCCGCTTTCGTTTCGGGCTTGGTGGAACTCCTCGGTCTTTTGGACGATCTGTCTGGCCGTTGGCTGCTCGGCCGTGAATGCGGTTGCGGTGGCAAGGAGAGTAGAAAAGAGGAAGATCCGGAAAACTCGAGGGATGAACATCGTGCTCACTCCGTTGGCGAGAGCATGGGGGTGGATGTCGTGCAGACGGTGGTGAATCCATGTTTGGCGGAAAGTCGCTTCATCATTTCCACCTGCTTGGCCTGGATCGGCCCCACGGCGCAATCATTCTCTAGCTGTTCGAAGCCCAAAAGCAGGGTCTCGGCCATGCAGGCGTAGAGGTGACCCGGAGGCAAGCGAAGGCCCCGGACCTGAAAATCGGGATTGCCGGGAAGCTGGAGGATACCGCCTCGAAGGATCCGGAGATCAGGGCGCTGGAGGCGGAGGGCGTCGGACGTGTCGCCCGGGAGGGCAATGTCGCAGATCAATCGGGTTTTCGGGCTCACGTCTCCTGGTTGGATGAGCGGTTCAGAGCTGCTGGAGGCAGCGACGATGAGATCGCACTTTCCCAGATCCCGCAGGTCGTCGCTCACTTCGATATGGGTCTTCGGAAAGCGCCTGGAGATGCGGTGCGCCAGTTTTTCAAGGCGTCGGCGGGCTCGCGGGCGACCGATGAGCAGGAGAGAGGGTACCCTGGCAGCCATCATTTCCCCATAGATGGAGCCGATATTGCCGGTGGCCCCCAGGATGCCCAGGGTGGCGTCGCCCAGAGGCAGGTCCAATTGGGCGGCGGCTTTCTCAAGTGCCTGCAGCCCCGCGGCCACGGTCATGGCATTTCCGGTGGTGACCGGGATGGGTGAGGAGCGTAACCGGAGCCCTTGTCCCGTGGCGATGGAGGTGAACCCCCCAAGGCCCAGCAACCTTGCCCCTTTGGCGTGGGCCATAATGACAGCTTCTTGGATTTGTTCCAGCAGCCAGCCGGAGTCGCCCTGGGCTAGGGCTTTCTCGAACTGCCGCGCCGTCAGAGGAAGAGCCAGGAATAGAAGATCCAGAGTTTTTCCCGTAGCCGAGACGATGGAGTGCGTTTCGAAAGTAAAGGGTCCCAGATGGCGATGAAACCTGTCAAGAAGGGTCTCCAAATGTGGTGTCGGGCAGTTGGCCAGGCATGGATCGAAATGGGCCATGTCCGAAGGATCGAGGAAATGCCCAAGAAAAGCTACGCGGTTTCGGTTCTTTGTGGGATGGTGGGAGGCCTGAAGGGCAAGGTTCTGGCAAGCCCCTTTCTTTTCATTTGGGTTGCGTTCCGCTCGCGGCGGTCTGACCCACGCCCGCGGCGTGAGTTCCCCTCCGTCCGCCGCCACTCGCATCTCATCACCCCTGGCCTGCTCTCGATGCCCGCGAGGCGTCTCAGGACCCTCTTTTGGGGGGAGGGCCGACCCCGGGCTCGCTAGAGAAGGTTGGTCGGTATTGAGCGCGGCTCTGCCGGGGTCCAGTCGGCCTGGCAGCGCACGGCACAGGTGAGCTGTGAGGCCATAGACGCGGCCCTCGTTTAGAAGCCGGAAGACGCGGTCCAAAGCATTGATGAAGCGGTTGACGTCCGATTCTTGGAGGAGAGCCGAGGGCTGGATTCGGAGGGTGTTGGGACTGGAGAGCGTTGGCAGAACGCGGATATTCTCTTGATGCAGTAAGGTGCTGGCCAGCAGATAGCCAAGAAGACCCCGTTCCCACAGAAGCTTGAGGGTCCCCGAAGGCGATCTGTCTTGGGATTCCAGATCGAAGCCCAGGAGGAGGCCACGCCCGCGTACGTCGCCAACGACAGCAGGCCAGCGCTTTTTTAGATCTTCCATCTTGGTTCGGAGAGTGGTTCCCAACGTTTTGGCTTGGCCAAGCAATGCTCCTTTTTTTTCGTGGAGCATTTCCAGGGCTTCCAGGGCCACAAGGCAGGAAGCGTCGTCTTCGGCGAAGGTCGAGGTTTGGCACTTTCCGAAATCCTGCAGGTAGCGTTCCTTCTGGATGGCCAGGGCCGCGATTTTCACCAGGCCGCCGCCCAAACTTTTGGAGAGGACGATGTAATCTCCAGTGACTCCCAGGTGTGTGGAGGCTAGAAAGCTCCCGGTCCGGCCGAAGCCGGATTGGATCTCGTCCAGGATGAGCGGGCATCCGGCCTTCTGGGCGGCGCTTCTGAGATCCGCCAGAAACCCCGGATCTTGTTCGTGGACGCCGCCTTCGCCCTGGATCGGTTCTACAAAGATGCCCGCGATCTTGCTCAGCCGCTTTTCTACAAGGTTTGTCCCGCCTTGAGGAAGGAACTGAACATCCATGAGCGAAAGAGTCTGGCCGTCAAGGAGATCCCGGAGCTCCGTGGGGTTGCCGGGATCGACGAATTGGACCGTGGGACCCAAATGGCTAAGCTCGGGGCGGTTCAAGGAGGAAAAGGTAAGGGCGCCCGCACCGGTGGTTTTCCCGTGGAAACTGCCTTTGACAGCCAAGAAGAGTGGAGGGCGAAAGGGCAGCTCCCACTGGTTTCTTGTCAGTGTTTTGAGCCGGCGGCTTTCGGGCGTGTCTCCAAGGGATTTGGCAAGTTTGAGAAGGCGCGAATTGGCGGTCGTGACCCTTTGTTCCAGGCGGGTGTGGTGTTCCATGGCCGCGTGTCTGAGCGCGGCCTCAATCGATTCGGCGCCAGTATTGAGCAAGGTGACGATCCACTGGCGCCCCGTGGAGTCGGCCAGGTGTCCGGCGAGTTTTCGGCAGAGCTTCCCGGCCGGCCCCCTCACGCTTCCCTGGGCATTGAAGGGCACGGAATCCCCCAGTGCCTGGATCAGACGTTTCACTAGGCGGGGATGGTTGTGCCCGAACAGCCCGGCTCCAAAGCCTCCCACCATGTCCAGAGTGGCGATTTCGGCGCCGTCAGCAGTGGCCCGGTACAGGTGATCCCCCCGTGCCCGATGGTAGACGACGTCGAGGTCCAGGGCTCCTTGGAGCAGAACGAGGGCGGGCCGCGAGAAGTCGCGGTAATCTGCCACGGCCTCACTGGCTGGAATCGCCCGGTTCATTCTTCCTCCGCCAGGATTTCCACAAGACCCCGGTCTCCATCTACGATGATCATCGCGCCGTCGGGAATCTTCTCGGTGGCCCCCGGCACGGCCAGCACCGCTGGAAGTCCGTACTCCCTGGAGATGACAGCCGCGTGGCTCAAGAGCCCGCCGGTTTCCGTGACCACGGCTCCAACGCGCCCTAGAAGCGGCGTCCAGCCTGGATCGGTGAAAAGGGTGATCAGGGCGTCGCCACCGTTGACCCGGTTGCTTTCGTCCAGGCTCCGGATGACACGAGCGGTGGCACGGACTCGGCCGGGGCTGCAAGCGACGCCCTGGAGTACTTCATGTTCCCCACTTGTCTGGGGAGGTCTCGTGGCTTTTCGGCGCCACTGGTAGCGGTCGCCGATTTCGTTGGGGTTTTTGAAGTTTCTCCATGCGCGGCAATAGCGGCGGTTCTTGACGACGAGCGCCCTGGCTTTCGAGGCGTCCAAGCGCCCGGCCAGGAGGTCCAGCGCTTCCTGGTGGCGGAGGAAAAAGAGATCATCAGCTTGGTCCAGGACGCCCTTTGCCCGGACTCTTCGCCCCACTTCCACCGTGTAGCGGCGCACCAGGTCGTAGGCTCGTGTGGAAAGGTCACGCATCTCTTCCCGCCACCAGCAGAACTTCCGGACGCGCTGGAGCCCGGCAAGAAAGCGCGTGACCCGTCCGGGAACCCAGCGCCATCCCGGTTGCTGCCGAAGAAATGTTTCCAGCTTGGTTCGTTCTTCCAGGTAACGCCGGTGTTGTGCCTCGTTGAGGACTCGGGGATCCCGCTTCGGATCGAATTCGAGAACCAGCTTTTGGAGCGTTGAGTAGACTTCTCTCGGCTGTTCTCTCCACCTTGGCCGCAGAATGTCCAACTCCCGTGTTCCGTGGTAGCCATAGGTTAGAAGAAACTGTTCCAAGCGGTCGCTTTCGGGAAGTCCTTCTAGAAGGCTAGGGAGATCCACGGGGTCCGCCTTTGCGACGGCCTGCTTGAGCAGCGGTCGTTTCTCAATGGAGGCGGCCAGATCCCAGAGAGCTGTTACCGGCCGGAGATGACTCAGATTCCGGAGGCCCAGCATCAGGTTTAGCCAACTGAATTCTCCGTTGGCCATCCGGTTCACGCTATCAAAACTCTCCTTGAAGACCAGCTTCGCGTTGGAGGTATTGTAGATTGTCCGAAAATAGGCCGACTCCGTTTCCACGTAGAGGCCGTTGAGCAGCCTGTCATAAAGTACCGCCAGCTCCCCATCGGTGAGCCGAGCCAGGTGCGGCCGCTGGAAAAGGGCCGCATCGTGCCAGAATTCCTGGTGAAACCGGCGAATCCAGCTCATGCATTTCCGGAACCCCCCGTAAAGTGCCAGAAGTGAGGGGAGCGCCTTGAGTGCTCCAGTCACCGTCATGGGAACCGTCAGGCCGTCTCCTTCGTAGGTGATCTCAATGCTCAGATCCGAGTCGAATTCCCTTTCATTGAAGCCGGGCGCGTTGGCCAGGCATCGCTTCACGGCGCCCACGTTCCAGTAGGGGCGCCCGAAGAAGACGCGGCCCCACTCTAGATCGCTCTTTAGCTCGTCCGGCAAGAGCCGGATCTCATGGACGTACGCCGGCAATGTCCCATGCCAGATTCGATCATACAGGGACCACATGAAGGGCGACACGACGCTGGAGCTCACGCCGCCGTCACGGAAATCGGCCGTTGTCCATTCACCGAGTCCCGGCGCGTAGCCAATTCTTGTGATAGGCCGAGTCTGAAGCGCCCATAGATGGCCGTCCAGGTCGAAGGACCACTCCACATCTTGCGGCGCTCCCAGGAGCGCGTGAAGGTCTCTGCCCATCTGGCCAAGCTCTTGAAGCTCGCCAGAGGAGAGGATCTCGTCCCCCTGCCCCATTTTTTCCTTCAGTTTTCCCGAATGCCACTCCAGGACATAGCGGGAGGGATTCACCCGGCCCGAGACCAGGGCTTCGCCCAAGCCCGGGACCGCCTCCGCCAGCATCTCATCGTCCCGCCCTGTTTGGGGGTGGAGCGTGAACAACACGCCGGACACCCGTGGCTGGACCATTTGCTGGAGAATGACCGCCATGGAGAGCTGCTTTAGCGGTAGCCCGTTCCGCTGGCAGTAGCCGAGCACCCGATTGTTCCAGGCGCTGACCCAGCAGCGGCGCACTGAATCGACGACCGCTTCCAGATCCGTGACCTCCAGAAACGTTTCGTATTGCCCGGCAAAGCTCGCCTCTTCCAGATCCTCCATGGTTCCTGATGATCGGACGGCCACCGGTACGCCGCCAAGCTTACACCAGGCCAATTCCAGGGCCTCCAACACGAGCCTTGGCAGATCCCCCGTCAGCATGATTTCCCGTAGCTCCTCCAACTCTCCTTCCTCTTCCTGGCTATTTTGGACGCGCTTCAGCAGTTCCTTGCCCTTCCGGGGAAGATTCTCCAGGAACTCTTCATAGGCGGCGGTGGAAAGGCAGAAGGCGCGAGGCACATGGAAACCCTCTCGCGTCAAAAGAGCCAGTCCGGCGGCTTTGCTTCCTATCTCGCCCCGCCGGGCTTCGGCTGCCTTGCTACCCAGATCGATGAGCCACTCTTCGCCGGGCCTATTTTCCGGCCCTTGAGCATCTTCTTGATTCGTTCCACTTTTGTCGGCTGCCATTTCCCCTTGTCCTCGTGGTTCACGCGATTGCCCGGCCAGAAATCGTTCGCCCCCGGGGCTCAATCCCCCGTTTGGGCCAAGTAGATAGCTTTGGCACGATGTCGCCGGATCTTGCCGCTAGAGGTTTTGGGCATCG
>JAJRTK010000310.1 GCA_024278345.1 bacterium
ACCCGGCGGAGGCTCCGCCTCCGGACCTCCGCTGGGAGCGCCGCTCCCAGACCCACGCCAGGGAGCCAGCTCCCTGGACCCACATCTTTGTGCGCTGCGCGCTTTTTTCGGGTGGCCGGTACCATGACCGATGCCGCCAGCGCGATCCAAAGCCTGCCAGACGCCGGGGTCAAGGTATTCATTGCCGAAGCCCCGCACACGGCCCTCCACAAGGGTGTGATGCAGGTGAACAAAACTCTCACCGGCGAAAAAGGTCAACCGAGTGACGTACCGGAACAGAGGTGCATCATCACCGGCGTCGTTGCAGAGATTCGAGCTTGGTGTTCCCGGAGCCGACGCCGGAGCCGCATAACAGCCCTCGACCCGGACCGTCGCGCGGCCCGGGCCAGAATCTTCCACCTCCACCGCGATGGGCGGTATCTGAGCAGCACGCTGCTGGGAACCAAGAAAAAAGGCGAAAGGACCGGCGTCACTCTGAGCAGCCACCATTTTCTCACTTGAATCAAACTGGCCATCACCGTCGAGATCCAGCCAGACTTCCTCCAATAGCGAACCCCCTGTCTTGGAAATGACGAAGCGACCGACGCCCGTGTTCACCGTCACTTGACCGCTGGAATCGACAATCTCCAGCGCATCCGGCTGGGGCCCCGCGGCTCCCTGAGTCAGGGTGTAAGTGGCCTTTCCCAACGCCGGCAGATCCCCAAGATAATCCACCCGGATCCAGCGGATAGGGGCCGAACCGTCAGCGGGAGCCGCCCGCCGCCGCCCCGAAACCTCGAACCGGGCCGGCACGGCGTTTCCCGTAGGCCCCAGCAGGCGAAGGTTCGCGGTGGAAAGCAGACCCAAGGCTTCCGCCACGGGAACTCCAACCCGCACCGGCTCCTGGCCGCGGGCGACTCCAGCCTTCTCTTCCATCTGAAGAGAAACTGGAAAAACCGTTGCTCCGCACAGCAATAGAGCCAAAAGTCCAGTACCCATGACTCTTCTCCCGTTGGCAACGAAAAATTCGTCTGTACGTCTTCGGTGGCCGGTTCCAAGCGCGGCGGGAAGCGCCAAAACCACGTGGATCCAGGGAGCAAGCTCCCTGGTGGGTGCAGGATGAAGCCCTAGGCACGCGGGCCGGAACTTCCATCGAACATCGAACCCTCAACCTTCGTCGTGAAGCCCAAGGCGCACGGGCCGGAAGGCCCGCGTGCCAACCCCTGGTTTCCCGAGTCCCGGGACGACCGCCGGGTAACGCGAGGCGTGACCCTTCGAGTCACGCAAACGTGACCCGCCGAGCGGAGCGCGGCACCGACACGACACCAAAGAATATGGAATTGCCCCGCCACAAGCAGATACCCCATCCCACCTTTCATTCTGACGGAAGAAACCCCGTGGTGTATAGTGCCCGTGCCGGCCTCGGTCATGGTACCGGTCACCCGAAAAAAGCACGCAGCGCCCAAAGATGTGGGTCCAGAGAGCTGGCTCCCTGGTGGGTGCAGGGCCGAAGTCCTGCCAGGGGACGGGGGACAGCGTCCCCGGACGACCGCCGGGTCACGCAAACGTGACCCGCCGAGCGGAGCGCGGCGCTGCCCGATGCCAAGTTTTTTTCCGCGACCCATTGTCCCGCTTTGCGTGGATGACCGCTGTGCAAAAGCCTGATGGTGCCCAGCCGCCCTCGGCTGTGCAAAAGCCGCCGAGCCCGGACGACGCGAGAAGAAAGAGGCCGCGGCGGATCCGTGATGAAATCTCCAGGAGAAGAGGAACCAAGAGTTGCAAAGGACGCGGCAGAAGAAGGGCTGGCTGGAGCGAAGCCTGGGGTTGAAGCCCCAGGATCGAGCTCCCGCCATGGTGTTGATGGTGACCGGAGCACTGCTCATCGCCGGGTACACGGTGGCGAAATCGGTGCGTGACTCTCTCTTTCTGGCCGCCTATCCCGCGGAGCGTTTGCCGCTGCTCCTCATCTCGCTAGCCTTACTGACGGCGCCGGTGGTTTCGGCCTACACGCGGATTTCCGGGCGCCTTGGCTTCCACATCTTGGCGCCCGGTTTCTACGGATTGGTGGCCCTGGGTTTTTTGTGCCTGGAAAGGCTCACCTTGGTGGTTTCGGGCTGGCCGGCCGTGCTTCTGTACTTCTATGTGAGTCTGCTGGGACTCCTAGCGGTGACACAGTTTTGGCTCATTGTGGGCTGGAGGTTCAACACCCGTGAGGCACGGCGGCTCATGGGCGTCATCGGTACAGGCAGCATCGTCGGGGGAATGGTGGGCGGAATCCTGGCCCAGGAACTGGGGAGGATCTTCCCGCCGGAGCGTCTCCTTTGGTTCGTGGCCGCCATCTTCGGGTGTGCCGGGCTGGCGTCCTGGTGGGTGACTCACCGCCACCAGCGGTCAAACCGAGACGCCCTATCCCCGACATCGGGGCGAGGCAACATGGCTTCTCCAGAACCGGCCCGGGGGACAGGAGTCGTCGCCGGCTTGAAGAAGGCGACCGATCATCCCTTGCTCCGCGGAATCGCGCTCCTTATCGGAATCTCCGTGATGCTGGGAACGCTGACCGACTACCAGCTCAAGGCGATGGCCAAGGCCACCTATCCCGACAAAGGGGATCTTGTGAGCTTTTTCGGTACCTACTATGCCGTGGCGGGGGTCCTGACTCTAGTGGTGCAGCTTGGCGTTACCCAGTTTCTGCTTCGGAGATGGAGCATTGTCGGCGGACTTTTCGCGATGCCCACGGGCCTCCTTGCCGGGTGCCTGGCGATGCTTGCGCACCCTGGAATCGCGACGGCAGCCATGCTCCGCGGCGCCGAGCAGGTGATTCGGAATTCCGCGTGGCGCTCCGCCTACGAGATCCTTTTTCTACCTCTTCCGGCAGAATTGCGAAAACAAACGAAACCGGTGCTCGATGTCTTCCTGGAGCGGAGCGCCGACGGCCTCGCGGGCCTGAGTATCCTGATCCTGGCCGGTGCCCTGGGAGTGACGCCCTGGGGCCTGACCTGGGTGACGCTCATCCTGGTGGTGCTGCTCGCCCTGGTGATCGCAAGGCTTCGCGACACCTACATCCAAACCCTGGAAACCAATCTCTCCGTAGCGGTCAACACGCCGGTCTCTCATTCTCCGGTCCTGGACGGCATGACTCTTCACACCTTGGAAATCCAGAGCGTCCCGGCAGGCGATCCAAGCCTTCTCCGATCGCTGGAAATCTCCCTCCATTCCGCTCGGATGAGCGACATGCCCATGGATCTCTTGCGCCATAGCTCACCGGAGGTTCGGGGGCGGGCGCTGGACATGCTCGATGCCTTCGGCAAGGGAAGGCCCCCCTCCCTGGCTCAAATCCGCGATCTTCGTGCCTTGGCGACGGAAGCGGCTGACAAAAAAAAGCTCACGCCGCGCAATCAACCCGAGACCGGGCAAAAACCCGTGCGGGAACGGCTTGGAACCATGGTCGATTCCCTCTGCCACGGAACCAGTAGTGAGCTGGCCGCAGTGGCCAGACAACTCTCCGGCAATCCGGATATCCGCCTGGCCTCCGCCGTCCTCCATGCCTTCGATGGCAATCGAAACAAGCGGCAACTTTTGGCTCCCGTTCTGCACGCCTACGGCACACAGATCGCCGGACTCCTGGGCGATCACCTGCTCCACCCGAAAACCAGCCTCCACCTCAAACGGCAGGCGGCCCGCCTGTTGGGCAAGCTGGATTCGCGGCTGGCCGAATTGGCCCTCGCCGAGGCCCTGACGGCAAACGATACCGAAGTTCGCCGCGCCGCCTCCGCGGCCCTCTACCAAATGCGTATCCGAGGCTTCGCCAAACCCATCGGCCACCAAAAGCTGGCTCGACTGTTGAAACCGGAGCTCCGGCGAACCCGCTCTGTATGGGCGGCGGATACAGCTCTCCAAAGATCGGTGGATCCCAAGAGTTCCACGGGGCCTCTGGCCATGAGCGTCAAGAAAAACAAGGCGCGCTCTCTCCGCCACCTCTTCCGGCTTCTGGGCCTCAGCTTCCCGCCCGAGGCAATCCAGGCATCCTATCGCGCTCTCACCGCCGGCAACGCCTCTGTAAGGGACCAAGCGTTGGAGTATCTCGACAACGTTCTCCCCGAGTCGATCCGGCAGCTCGTCTGGCCCTTCATCGACCCGGAACAGCGATGGACGGAAAAACCCAAGAATGAGAAACCGGAGGAAATCGCTAGACACCTCCTCCGCGCAGGCGTCACCATCGAGCTCTCCCCTGATATGATCGATCTTGGCCTGGAGCTCAGCGGCAACGATGATCCCCCTCGCGGTTCAGAAAGCTGAGCGACCGGAAGTCGTGGAGATAGGCCGACCGGCACACGGACTCTTGTCCGGCGCGTTCTTCTTCCACCAGCTAAGGGCCTCTTCATAGTTCCAGCCGCCCCATTCAGGCGTGGAACGGAGGGCGCTCCTAAAGTCCTCCGCCCTTGGATAGCGCTGGTCGGGCTCCTTTTCCAGGGCGGCCAAGATTACGGCATCCAGCTTCTCCGACAACTCGACGCCCAGCGCCCGCAAGGAACGTGGCTGGGTCCTTGCGTGATCGATGAGGGCTTCCACGGGGTTCTTCGAGTCGAACACGGGATGGCCGGCCAACAGGAAATAGCCCACGGCGCCCACGGAATAGAGATCGGAACGGTGATCGATGGGGCGGTCTCCGTAAAACATCTCCGGCGCCATGTACAACGGAGTGCCCGTAATGGATCCATCGGCGGTGAGCCCTGCCTCTGATTCCATCCCCGCTCCCTGGATCTGCTTCACGAGGCCGAAGTCAAGGACCTTGACGAAATCATAGTCGCCGCCGCGCTCAGCCAAGAAAACATTGCTGGGCTTGATGTCCCGGTGCAGCAGACCCCGCCGATGCGCCTCACCCAGCGATGCCAGGGCCTGGTCCAGGATGAAGACGACCCTGGCTGCCGCAACGGCACCAAACTGCTCCACCAGATCCTGCAAATCCATCCCCTCCAAGAACTCCATCGCGTAATAAAAACGCCCCGAATCGGTCTTCCCGTAATCGTAAATAGAGATGGTGTTGGGATGCGTCAGCTCGCTGGCCGAATGCACTTCCCGCTCGAACCGGCTCAACGCCGTGGGCGAATCAAGCAGCTCGGGCCGCAACATCTTGATGACCGTCGGTCTTTGAAGCAGCGCGTGGCGAGCGCGATAGACCTCGCCCATGCCGCCCTCACCAATTCTGTCTTCCAGCCGATAGTTACCCGCCATTTCCGCATCAAAAGCCTGGCGCCTCAGTCCGGCAAAGTAGTGGACCGCAACGAGCCCCACCGCCAGGTGCAGCCCGATATTCAGATTCCCAAAACCAAAGAGACCCCACAGTTCAGGGTCTTGGAAATCGGTGGCAAGCTGCGGAACAAACCAGGCACCCACCAGAGCCGTCACGGGATAAAAGGCCCAAAGCCCCAGGCCAAAGCCAAAACTCATTTTCGGGTTGCAGGGCACGAACACGGCGCGGAGCAGGACGATGATGGCCGCCGCATCGTAAAAAGGGCCCTTCAACCCCATGATGAGCATGGGCATCGACACGAAAAGGAAGCTGTTCTCCAAAAAGAAAACCAACTCCAGGATGCGCGCCCGAACAACAGTTCCAGCCCAACCGCTCTTAAAGGCGAAGTAAATACCCAGGTTGAGCAAAAAGCCAAAGAAATCCACCAAGATCTTCAGCGTGGCATGCCTCTCTCCCACCCGCTGGAGATCTGGCAAAATGAACGGGCTCACCAGAGCCGCCACCAGACAACTCACCGCCGCAATCAGCGCAACCACGCGCATTCGCTCGTTGTGAAGCTGAAGAACGTCCGGACCACTGGGCGTCGATCCATGCATGATACAGCGCGTCTTGCACTTCTCTCCGAGCCCAGATCCCCGACTCCCGGAGCGGGACTCCCCCAAGCTCTCAAGCCTCGTCAAAGTCTCAAGGTCGCCCCCCTGGTTCTTGCGCGTCGTGTCACTCACCGCAAACTCCTCCTAGGACAATCTTAACTCCACCCAGCATCAGGATGTTCCTGGCGATTCCCTATGGCCTTCGAGTGGATGTTCCCTTGGAAAGCGGGGGATGCCCACACCCTGCCCGGAGCGATGAAGCAACCGCCGTAGTAGATTCGCGGGGAGAAGTTCGGGTAAAAGGGAAGTGCGGTCAGCTTTAGACCCGAAGCCCTCATCACGGATGGCAGCGAGGCAGCCGAGGGCGTTTCCACCAAGGCCGACACCACCGATCTCTATTTTATCCCCTCCTTTCAGGAAATGCGAGCAAGATGCCCAAAACAACAGAAGCGCCCAATCTCCTCAAATCTCCTGGAGATCATCTCCGCACCGGCGATATCGTGGAAGTCACCATTGACACCATCGCCACCGACGGCCGCGGTGTCACCCAGTGGGGTGACCGGCAACTCAAAGTCGAAGGCGCCATCCCGGCGGAACGCCTTCGAGCCCGGGTTTTCGGTCGGCGCAAGCGGACATGGCTCACGCGGGCCACACAAATCCTCGAACCCTCCCCCCACCGTATCGCGCCGCGCTGCAAGCACTTCGGCGACTGTGGAGGCTGTAGCTGGCAACACATCCACGACTCCCTCCAGCTCGAGCTGAAGCGAGGGCTTCTCCTGGAAGCCTTGAAAGCTCGGGATCTCCCTCATCCAGAGATCCCTCTCCCCCTAGCCACCGAGGATCAGTGGTTCTACCGAAACAAAATGGATTTCGATTTCGCCCCTGGCGCCACCGGGCCACTCCTGGGCCTTCACCGGCGAGGCTCCTACCGGACACTCCTCGATCTGGAAGAATGCTTCCTCCAATCGCCTCAAACCGGCCCCCTCATGGCCACCGTCCGCCGCCTGGCCACCGAGGCCGGCTTCGAGGCCTACGGCCTCCAGAATCATCGTGGCTGGCTCCGCAACCTCCTGGTCCTAGAGGCAAAGGCCAGCGGACGCCTATTGCTTCAGATCGTGACCAGCCCCGGGCCAGCCAACGCGGAAGAACTCCTCCGTCCCATGGCCGAGGCAATCCTGGAAGAGCACCGGGACGTCGCGGGAGTCCTCCACGCGGTCCACGCGGGCCTCTCCAATCTGGCGAATCCCGAAGGCTCCACCCTTTTGGCCGGACAAACCACCATCGCGGAGAAGATTGCCGGCATCGACCTCAAGGTGGGCCCCAGGACCTTCCTTCAGAGGAATACCCGGCAGGCAAGCCGCCTGTACCAGACGATCCTCCAGTTGGCAAACCCGGCCAAGAGCGATCTTGCCGTGGATCTTTACTGCGGCTGGGGTCCGATTTCTCTTCTGCTGGCCCCCAAAGTCCGGCGGGTCATCGGCATCGAGCTCCTTCCCGAAATGGTGGAGGAGGCCGAGCGGCTCGCTCGGGAACGGGGAGCGGAAAACATCACCTATCTAGCCGGCGCCGCGGAGGATGTGTTACCCAGGCTCCGCCGGGACCTGGCGCCACGTTTGCTGGTGGTAAACCCGCCAAGAGCCGGCATTCACAAGAAAGCTCTTCGCGCCCTGGTGGCCTTCCAAGCCCCGAAAATCGTCTACGTGAGCTGTTCCCCAGCCTCCCTGGCCGACAACCTTGTCAAGCTCGTGGCAGGTGGATACCAGATTACCGAGATCCAGCCCGTGGACATGTTCCCCCAGACGCCGCACCTGGAGACAGTGGTCTCGCTGGCCCTGAAGGGAACTCACCCGAAGCCCGAATGAACCCTGCCGCCGAATGAAAGACGAAAGGGACATCGAAGTTCGGCATCTCCGGACCACACCGGCCATGGCTCCGGTTACCCGCTTCCTGCCGTCTCCGCCCAGCCCGCGGCTCTTCCGGAGGCTGTCAACCGATTCGGGTCCGCCGTACGCGGAGCCGCAACGCCCCACCGCTTCCAGTCAACTCTCGTTTCCTCAGTCTCCGCAAGGACGACATCATCGAGACGAGGGCACTTGGACTCGACTAGGCGAACGGCAAGCAGGAAACGCTCCAGGGGAAGATGGGCCAGCCCGAGCTGGACCTTCTTCCAGCGTCGGTCGAGTCACGCGGTTACCCTTGCCAACCGCATGGCGAATGCCAGGACACCCGTGAGCGCTCCCACGCCGGGCGGAATCTCCGGCGGAAACGACAGCCTAAGAAAGCGGATCCCGGAATTGACGACAAGCCTGACAGGAACTCCTGGAGCCAGGAAAACCAGAAGGATGATTCCCATGAGGGTGTCCCACCATGACGGCGGGTTCCGCCAGAGTTCTCTCCGGGAAGGCGGCGGATCGGGGCGTCAGGCATCTTCGGCAAAACAGGAAACTCTCGTCGGGAAAATCTTCCGGCGCAAAAAAGCCCCCGCAACCGCCGCAAGATGGCATGCTCGATCTCCCCGATAAGAGAGAGAAGAGGCCAGAGCCTACCCCGGGGCTTTCTGCTCCCCCCCAACGCCCTGGTCGTCCCTTTGATGGCGAATACGGAGAGAGATGATCGCCTCAGTGGAAGAAAATAGCACATCAACGTTGTCACCAGGATGGGGAAACCGCGGGGGCCGCCAGCATCAAAGCTGGTGGAAGCAAACGAGAGCGTGCGCTCCCCGATCGAAACCTCACCCATCGCCGTCTTCGGATCGAAATCTTCGATACAGTTGAGATAGTTTCTTGGATTCTCTCTCGGTCAACGTAGAAATGAACGAGTATCCACGCAAAGCGGGACAATGGGTCGGCGGGAAGAAACTCGGAAAATGGAGATTCACTCGTGGCGTAGGGCTTCGATGGGATCGAGTTTGGCGGCTTTGAGGGCTGGCATGAGGCCGAAGAGGATGCCGATTCCCGCGGAGAAGCTGACGGCGATGGCACTGGTGAGGAAGGACCAGGTGGAGGGGAAACCGCTGAGCAGGCTGGCGAGCCAGCCGAAGAAGATCCCGGCGACGACTCCGATGAATCCGCCCGCCCCGGTTAAGAGGGCGGCTTCTACCAGGAATTGCCACAGGATGTCGAACCTTTGGGCACCCAGGGCTTTTCGGAGTCCGATTTCCCGGGTTCTTTCGGTGACGGCAACGAGTTGGATGGCCATAAGGCCGATCCCGCCGACGACTAGGGCGATGGAAGAGATTACCAGGAGGACCAGGGCCATGGGCCCCGTGATTTTTTGGGTGAATCGGAGGACCTCATCTTCGGTGACCAGGTCGAAGTTGTCGGGTTCCGCCGGCCGGAGGCGCCTGCGCTGTCGGAGGGTGCGGCGGACAGCGGTTTCGGCCTTGTCCGCGGCGATTTCCTTGGCGGGGACAAGGACCAGACGGGTCATTCGGTGGCCAGTATCGGCGAAGGCCCTGGAGAAGGCCGTATGGGGTACGACGGCAAAATTTTCGGCGAAGTTTCCGAAAAGGCTTCGCCGTTCCTTGAGAGTGCCGACGACTCGCAGCTCAATCCCCTCCACGCGGATGGTCTTGCCGATTGGATCAACATGTGGAAAGAGGGTCCTTGCGGGCCCATGGCCAAGGACGACTACGTGCGCGCCGCGAAGAACCTCGGCCCGGGTGAAGAAACGGCCCTGCTCGAGGCGGGCATTCTGGACAATGGGGAAGTCTTCGGTGGTTCCCAGGATGACGCAGGGACGGGTTCGCTCGCCTCGGTACCGGAGCAACCAGGCAGCGCCCTGGTTTTGGACGACGTAGTCGGCGATATCGATTTCGGGAAGGCTGCGGACGGCCTCGCGGTCCACGGCGTTGAAACGCGGTCTCTTGCGCAGCTCGGCGAGCTTGCTCCGCTCGACGACATTGTATTGGAGAACGCGGAGGATAACTCGGTCGTTGGCCTTGATCTCTGATTCGAGCTGCTGCGTGAAGCCCTGGAGAATGGTGACCATGGCCATAAGGGTGGCGACACCGATGGAGACGCCCAAGATTACGAGTCCGGAGCGAACCGGGTTGGTGCGCACGGTATCGATGGCCATCCAGAAGTTCTCTGTAATGCGGGCCACAGGAATCGATTGTGCCTTCCGGATCATCTTGTTCCTCTCGCCTCACTCATGGCGGAGCGCTTCGATGGGATCGAGGTTGGCGGCCCTGTTGGCTGGGTAAAGGCCGAAGAAGATGCCCACGGTTCCGGTGAGTCCCAAGCTGAGAAAGACCGACCAGGGTTGGACCGATGCAGGCACGGGGCTGAAACGCCCCACCAGGGCGGCAAGCCCGAAGCCGAAGGCGAGGCCGATGAGCCCTCCGACGATGGAGATGGTCACCGCTTCCACCAGGAACTGCCACAGGATGTGGAAGCGGCGGGCGCCCAGGGCTTTGCGCACCCCGATTTCCCGGGTTCTTTCCGCCACCGCCATGAGCATGATGTTCATGATGACGATGCCGGCCACCACGGAGGCGATGGCCACAATCAGGATGAGAACGATGAAGATGCCGCGAGACACGGACTCCCAGAGATCGAGCATCGCCTCGGAGGTGACGATGGCGAAATCGTTTTCATGGCCGGGTCGGAGGCGATGGCGGACTCGCATGAGGCCGACGGCCTCTTGTTCAGTCTTCTGGAGCCCATCGAGCTCCCGTGCCACCACGGGGATCGTCAGGGATCGGCGGGCGCCGAAGAGCTTCTGGAAGGTGGTGATGGGAATTTGGGCAAAGAGATCGCGGTTTTCTCCCAGGACCATTCCTTGCTCGGCGGCGAGGCCCTGGACGACGAACCTCCGGCCGGCAATCCGGATTGTCTTGCCGATGGGATCGGTGGAGGGAAAAAGCTCATCGCGCACAGCCTGGCCGATGATGGCCACCGATCTCCGGTGGGTGGTTTCGAAGAGCGCCAGATGGCGGCCAGCGACAATCTCCAAGGGTTGGATTTCGTTGTATACGGCGCTTCGTCCCTCGACCTTGACGCCTGAAAGGGAGCGGGAACCGGCGCGGACCTCGCTTTCAGCGGTGTCCTTCGCACCGACGGCACGTGCCCGGGTGAGTTCCCTTCGCAGATAGCGAACATCCTCCATGGTCAAGATGGGATTTTTTAGTGCTTTCACATATTTGTCCGGGTCAGTAAGAAACTCCAGTTTGTTGAGGCGCTGGAGCTCAAACACGCCGGTTCCCTTGTCGGCGATCTGCTCCTTGACGTATCTGTTGACCCCGTCAATCACGGCGACGACGGCGATGAGGCTCATGACGGCAACGACGTTTCCAAGGAGCGTCAAGACCGAGCGGAGCTTGTTGTACCACAAGACCCATAGAGCGATGCGAACGCCTTCCACCAGAACCACAAAGCTCTGCGCTCGCTGCCGAAGCGCCGGGATCAGGCCAGGCGCCTCGGACAAGCGATCGACCGCGGCCGCCCGCGGGGCGGCACGTTTTCCTTCCGGCGCCCCGGGAAAGAGGGATGGCGGCCTTCCCTTTCGGGAAACCGGTGCCGGAGAGCTTTTTCGCAACGTGGCCGGCACCGCTGTCAATCGGGCCTTGGACTCTCCTTGGGTTCTTGAAGGTTCCTTGGCCGAGGCTTTGGGAGCGGCGGTGGGTCCCCTGGAGGCTTCGCGCCGTCTACCCTTTGGAGGCCCAGGAACCTGTTTCCGTTTCCGGAGCCGGGCCTTACGGCGCCTTGCCTTGGCGAGGCGACGCGCTTCCTCCTTCGGAAGCAGGCACACATACCCGTTTTTCCGAAGACTCTTCAACGTTGCCTCGATGCGTTCCGGCGAGCGCTCCTTACTGAGGGGCAACTCCCCGAGCGCGGTTTCTCCGTCGATCTGGGTGATGAGCACGAGCTCATCCATGTTGAGGCCGGCAAGAGAAAGGGCTTTGAGATCGACTCCTTCGCCAAGAACGGGAATCAGCTCTTCTTCCGCGATCTTCTTGTCGGCCGCCGCGCCGGGTTCTCGGGGAGGCGCAGGGGTTTCGCCAGCAGTGCGCTCCCCCGGAACCGGCTTTGGCTTCGCGGAGTGAGCCCGTTTTCGCCTCCTTCGCTTGTGGAGCGGGCGATCCGTTTCTCCCACGATTTCTGCCAGCCCCTGGCGCAGAAAGCGGGCCATGGCGTGCATGAGTGCGATGTGGTTTTTTCGGCCCGCAAGGATCTCCGAGACAGGCCGAGTGCCATCCAGGAGCGCCAAGAGCCGCCGCTGTCCCCTGTTGAGCCGCGAATAGTCTTCCGTCTTGTGAGCGCCGGGTCTACGGCGAAGCAAGAGCGTCGGGCCGCGGAACTTCTCGTAGAGAGCGGGCCAGACCTTCCTGTGGCGCAGCAGCCGGGCAAACATTTCCTCGTCCACCCAGAGAGCCTCGGCCTCCATCTCCTCGGAAGGGATGGGCTCGAAGACGATCCGCCCTTCATCAGCCCTGATGATGGAATCAAGAAGGGTCTCTGTCCGGTGGTACAAGATCTCTCGGAGAGCCGTGAGGTCCATGAGGCCCACGTCCACCAGGTGCTGGTGGAAAAAGCGTTTTCGGCGCCTGGCTTCTTTTAGCGCGTGGGTGGCCTGCTTCTTAGTCAGGATCTTCCTGCGAACCAGAAATTCCCCCAACCTTTGCCCGGGGTGGCTCGAGGTGGCGAACAAGAGTTTCCCCTGCAAGAAGAGGAACCTGATGATGCGGGGTACGGGCTTTTCCCCAGTCCGATTGGCGAGCTTCTCCTTGACACGGTGGGCGGTTCTTCCCGGCGCGTTCTTCTCTTCGAACCTGAGCTCCCCGGTGGCGCGTGTGGTGCATAGCTCGGCTATCATGGTCAAGACGCCTCGGGTCTTATGCTCACGGGCCGGAACCACAGTCCACCTCACGCGCTTTTTTAACAGCTACTGCGTAGCAACCTGCTTGAATCCAGCGAAAACCTTTTGTTTGCCGGCACCTTTGCGGGCAGGAAAAGGGAAGAGCATTTCGTCGCGCCTCCTTAGTCATTGAGTTCATCCGAGAAGATCTCGCCGTCGCGAAGAACGATGACTCTCTGTGCCCGTCTGGCGACATCGGGTTCGTGGGTAACGAGGACGATGGTATTTCCCTGGGAATGGAGCTGTTCGAATAGATCGAGGATATCCTCCGTCGTGCGGCTGTCGAGGTTCCCTGTAGGCTCATCTGCCAGCAACAGGGAAGGGGTGCCCACCAGTGACCGGGCAACAGCCACGCGTTGCCGCTGGCCACCGGACATCTCGTTGGGGCGGTGCTGGATGCGCGTTCCCAGTCCGACATGTCCCAAAACTTCGGCTGCCACGGCGCGGCGCTCCCTTGCCGGCACGCCTCGATAAACTAGCGGCAGCTCCACATTCTGGAGGGCCGTCAACCTTGGCAGCAGGTTGTAGGTCTGGAAGACAAAACCGATTTCCCGGTTCCGAATGGCCGCCAATTCGTCGTCTGACATTTGGGAGGTCTCGACCCCATTGAGCCAGTAAGTACCTGTCGTTGGCGTGTCCAGGCAGCCGATAAGGTTCATCAGGGTGGATTTTCCCGAGCCCGACGCTCCCATGATGGCCATGAACTCCCCTCTCTCGACGCGGAGATCGAGGTCTTTTACGGCAAAGATCACTTCGGCTCCGGTCTGGTACCGCTTGGTCAAGCCTTGTGTGCGAATGACATCCTGCACGAGTATCGCCTCAATCCTTGACCTTCTGGCCCGACCGCAGGGTGCGGAGCGCCTCGTAGGGGCCGACAACCACGATTTGGTGTTCTTTCAGGCCATCGACGACTTCGAAATGGGTCTCCCCCACGATGCCCAGCTTCACGGGAACGAAGCGGGCCACTTCATCGACGACCCGGAAGATGCCCTCCCGTTCCTGGGAGCGAAACCTTGCCCCCGGCCGCCAACCACCAGTCCGCGAAGCCGCCGGGACCGCTGAGGGATTCTCTTTTTTCTCATCCGCGTTCTCCAAGGTCCTGACTGTAAGGGCCTGGAGGGGTATTGCCAAGGCCGATTTCTTGACCGCGGTGGTAATGTCCGCGCTGGCGGAAAGTCCGGGCTTCAGCTCCGAAGCCGGAGTCTCCAGGGTAATCACGACTCGAAAATCCCGGGATTTCTGCCCGAGCTTCTGGAGGGCACTGGTTCCCACCTCGGTGACACTCCCCAGCCAAAGTCGGTCTGGATAGGCATCGACGGTGACCTCGGCCCGCTGCTTTTTTTGAACGTGGACGACATCGATCTCGTCGATCTCGATCTCCACCTCCATGACGCTGAGATCGGAAACGGTCAAGAGCAGAGTTCCCGGGGTGTTCAAAGTGCCCGTGACCGCCATCTCGCCGGCTTCGATGTTTTTCCTTGTGATGATCCCCTTCATGGGGGAAAGGATCGTGTATCGCCGCAGGGTGTCCTCCGCCTCCTCCAGATGGGCCTGAGCCTGAGCCAGCCTGGCTCTCGCCACACTCTCCGCCGCGATGGCGTCTTCCTTCACCGAGGCAGCCAGTTCGTAATCCGAATCAGACACCAGCTTCTTCCGGTGCATTTCTGTCTGCCGCTCAAGGCTCTTCTGAGCACGATTCATGCTGGTCCGTGCTTGCACGAGTCCTGCCCGGGCGCTGTCGGCTCCTGCCTTCAAGCCTCGGATCTTCGCCTCCAGTTGGCTTGAGTCAATCTTGGCCAGAACTTGTTTTTTTTCTACGGAATCGCCCTCCTCGACCAGGACCTGCCGAACGCGGCCCATGACGTCGGAGCTGATATCGACGGAGATCTTCGGCCGCACCTGCCCGGACCCGCTCACGATGGAGCGAAGGGGCATTCGCTGCACAATCTCGGTTTGGACAGCCACGACATCATCGCCGCCACGGCGAAGAAACCATGCTAGGGCAGCGATTACGATAGCAGCTAGGATGATGAGTTTTTTCATGTGAGAATGTACCGCCTTACTTGCCAAACTCAGCGATTCATGGGTCCTTTAGCACGGGAAGCCTCAAGAAGCGAAGAACTGAAGAAGCCAAACCCGCCGATGATCGCACACTCTGGCAAGTTTGCTCAACATCTTTAGCGGAAACCTTCCCACGGCTCTTCTCTTCTCTTGGGCGCTTCCGGGAAACGCCAATCGGCAGCGCATGATACAACCTTCAATCCGAGTCTGTTGCGGAGTCCATGCTTTTGGTATATTGGTGGGCTTATTCGCGTGTGGAGCTAACCCTTGCGCGCATCCTGCCTTGTTCACCCCGTATTTCGTCTCGATGTCGGTGATCACTTCGAAGCTTCAGGCACGCGGCCGAAGCGCCGAAGTCGGGACACGACGAGGAAACTCATGGAAAGCACAGTCGAAGACCAGGGAACGGTGACAAAAAGCGTCGAGACCCTGGAAAGAGTTGTGATCCGTTTTGCCGGGGACTCCGGGGATGGTATCCAGCTCACTGGCAATCAGTTCACCAAAACCACCGCCGCCGCCGGCAACGATCTGGCGACCTTCCCTGATTTTCCCGCGGAGATCCGGGCACCTGCCGGTACTCTCGGCGGCGTGAGCGGATTCCAGATCCAGTTCTCCTCTGGAGACGTCTTCACTCCTGGCGATTCTCCAAACGTATTGGTGGCGATGAACCCGGCGGCCTTGAAGGTCAACCTGGCGGACCTAACGCCCAACGGCATTCTCATCGTCAACACGGACTCCTTCGGAAAACGGGATCTGCAAAAGGCGGATTACGGGAAGAACCCGCTGGAAGATGGTTCCCTTTCGGGCTACCGGACATTCCGAGTGTCGTTGACGGATCTGACTCTGGCAGCTCTCTCCGACAATCCGCTCCCGAAGAAGAGCAAGACCCGGTGCAAAAACTTCTTCGCCCTGGGAATGGTCTACTGGCTTTACAGCAGGCCGTTAAAGCCGACGCAGGATTTCATCCGCACCAAATTCGGCGACAAGGCCGATGTCCTGGAGGCAAACCTGACGGCGCTGAAAGCGGGCTATGCCTACTGCGACGCAAACAACACGTTCCAGGTCCACTACGAAGTGCCATCAGCGACCCTCACGCCAGGGACCTACCGCAACATCGATGGCAATACTGCCGCAGCCTATGGTCTCATCGCAGCCGCCCAGACACTGGAGCTTCCGCTCTTCTACGGAACCTACCCCATCACGCCAGCGAGCGAGATCCTCCATGAACTATCCAAGCACAAAGAGTTCGGGGTCATTACGTTCCAGGCCGAAGATGAGATTGCCGGAGTCTGCTCGGCTATCGGAGCCGCGTATGGTGGATCTTTGGCGGCGACAGGTTCCAGTGGCCCGGGCATAGCGTTGAAGCTGGAAGCGATTGGCCTCGCGGTGATGACCGAACTTCCGCTTGTCATCATTGACGTCCAACGGGCGGGTCCCAGCACGGGAATGCCTACCAAGACAGAGCAGGGCGATCTGCTCCAGGTGCTTTTCGGTCGAAACTCCGACAGCCCGTGTGTCGTCTTGGCGGCGCAATCTCCCAGCGATTGTTTCACGACCGCCTACGAAGCGGCCCTCATCGCGACGAAACACATGGTCCCGGTATTCGTGCTGTCGGATGGCTACCTGGCCTTCGGCTCGGAGCCGTGGCGTCTTCCAGACCTGGAGACGCTTCCCGGCAAGCCGGTGAAATTCCATACCGATCCAGCGACGTTCGCCCCTTACAGCCACGATCCGGAGACTTTGGCGCGTCCATGGGCCAAAGCGGGGACCCCTGGCTTGGAACACCGGATCGGCGGCCTGGAAAAGCAAGAGGGCAGTGGCAAGATCTCCTACAATCCGGAAAATCACCAAAAGATGGTGGAGCTCCGTCAGGCCAAGGTTGACCGCGTGGCTTTGGATCTTCCGCCCATCGAGGTTTTCGGTCCGAAAAATGGAAAACTGCTTTGCGTCAGTTGGGGCAGCACCTTCGGAGCCGTGAGGGCAGGTGTGGGCAGGTGTTTGAAGCGCGGCCTCGACGTGGCTCACATCCATTTGAGGAATTTGAGTCCATTCCCGTCCGATCTGGGAGAGATCCTCCGCCGCTACGAGACAATCCTTGTACCCGAAATGAACATGGGGCACCTCAGGATGCTGCTCCGGGCGAGTTTTTTGATCGATGTCAAGGGGTATAGCAAGATCCAGGGCAAGCCATTCCGCGAGTCCGAGATTGCGGAAAAAATCGAAGAAACTCTGGAGGTTCAGTCATGAGTGCCGCCATCAGCAAGAACGGGAAACTCACTCGCAAGGATTTTGCCGCCGGCCAGGATGTCCGGTGGTGCCCTGGCTGCGGCGACTACGCGATCCTCGCGGCCGTGCAATCCGTCCTTCCCACACTTGGGCTCCCGAAGGAAAGATTTGCCGTCGTGTCGGGCATCGGGTGTTCGAGCCGATTTCCCTACTACATGAACACCTTCGGGTTCCATTCGATCCACGGTCGGGCCCCGGCCGTGGCCACGGGATTGAAACTGGCGAATCCGGACCTCCAGGTCTGGATCATCACCGGCGATGGGGATGCTCTCTCTATCGGCGGCAACCATTTCATCCACGCCATGCGGCGGAACCTCGACATCAATATCCTGCTCTTCAACAACCGGATTTACGGGCTAACGAAGGGGCAGTACTCGCCGACCTCCGAATTGGGCAAGAAGACAAAATCGACGCCGTACGGCAGTGTTGATCGCCCCTTCATGCCTCTGGCAGTCGCCCTTGGTTCCCAGGCAACCTTCGTCGCGCGCACCATCGATGTCTTTGGAGCTCACCTGAAGAACACCCTCAAGGCCGCGGCCGCGCACAAGGGAACTTCGTTCGTGGAGATCTACCAGAACTGCAATATCTTCAATAATGGCGCGTGGCTCAACGTCACCGACAAAAGTGTGCGGCACGAAAACATCCTCTATCTTGAGGATGGCAAGCCGATGGTCTTCGGCACGCAGAGCCCCAAGGGCCTTCGGCTCAATGGCGCCGAATTGGAGATCGTCGATGCCGCGGAGCATGCGGATGAAATCCTTGTCCACGATGCCGGCCGCCAGGATCCCACTGTCGCCTTCCTGCTGACGCAGCTTGGTTCGGGCATTCCACGGCCCATCGGTATCTTCCGCTCCGTGGAGGCGCCTACGTACGACGCAGGTGTCATGGAACAGATCCAGACCGCCAAGCAACAGCAGGGCGAAGGGAGCCTGAAAGACCTCCTCTACTCCACCGATTCCTGGGTCGTCTCCTAGGCCCTCGAAAAGATCCCCCGTCCTCCGGCACACAAGAGGAAGGGGTCCGCGCCGGAAAAACCTGGACGTCGAGGGTTTCGGGTTCCTGGGCCTTCTGGCGCCGAAAGAAAAAGGGCACCTTGAACCACGAAGTTCGAGGCGCCCTCTTTTCTTGCCCAACCTCTTCTTGCCCGAACCAGCGCATGACCGCCAGAACCGACAAGGACCGGCTACTGGTAGTATGCCGCGTTCCGCTCGATGAAATCTTCCCATTCCTCCGGCAGCTCGTCTTCTGGAAAGATGGCGTTCGGCGGGCAGACAGGTTCACAGGCACCACAATCAATACATTCATCAGGATCGATGTACAAAAGCTCTTCTTCGTCGAAATTGGGTTCCTCCCGGGTGGGATGGATACAATCGACGGGACAGACCTCTACACACGCGGTGTCCTTGGTATTGATGCACGGTTCAGCAATAATGTACGTCATGTCAGCCTCCTCCTAGTGACTCCCGAATCCTTCCCCGTTTCCACGCATTCGCCGTCGAGCACGCGATTGGGAAATCCAAAACTCGGGATGATCCATAGGCTGCTCTATACATCCGCTCACAGGAGGGTGCAAGCCCAGCCCCAAACCCAAGATTCCCCTACAAATCCACTCTGCCTGACTCAGTGACCCGTAGTAAGCGGGGGATACCCAAGGCGCTGAAGCTCCTTGTTGGCAGTTTTGCTCCACATTTTGAAATGGGGCAACTTGCGTCCGTTGAGGAAGAGCGTGGGCGTGCCACTGACTCCGCCATCGTGCCCTTCCCTGATCTGGGCCTGCAACCGAGCCAGAGTCTGGGAGGAATTCATACACTTCTTGAAGGAGGAGGAATCCATCCCAAGCTGGGTAGCAATGTCGGTCACGCTATTCACGTCGGGCATTCTACCTAACCCGGCAAAGACCTTATCCTGGTAATTGCTGAACCGATCTTGCTCAGCGGCACAGATCCCGCCCAAGGCCAACATGCAGCTTCCAGAGCTCTTGCGCCGTTTGACATTGGGGTTACAAGCGGGATCTAGGGGATAGTTCTTATAGAAGATCTGGATCCGATCTTTGATCATGGGCAAATAGAAACGCATACTTTTGTGGAGATCTCGGCAGTGGCTGCAAAGGTAGTCGAAGAACTCCACTATTTTCACGGGGGCGTTGCTGGCCCCTTTGGAGGGCACGCCGTCCAGATCGAACTGAAGACGGTCCGACGCCTCGAACTCCTGCATGGACTTTTTGACGTAGTATTCATTGACCTTTGTGGGGTCGTCGAGGATTTTCTTGAGCTCATCGGCTTGCCGCCGGGCCGCAACGGCTTGCTGCTTGTAGGTTTCCACCTGCCGCGCAAGGTCTTCGTTTCCTCCGGTCGATACGGGCGACGAGATCAAGTTGGCAAAGGGATCGCTTGATTCCAGGGCCGCCTGGCCATCTGACGAAGCTGTAGAAGAGCCAAGAAGCTCCCCGGGATCTCCCAAAATGCTCAAAGCCCGCTCTGTCTCTCGAAGATCGAGAGCTGCCTCGCCAGCACCGACAGCCGCGACCAACCCGAGAAGCGAAAAGAGCCAACCGGCCATGAGGAGCCGTCCCGAAGTTTCCAGCATTGCCTTCCGCGGAAACTTTTGCTTCCGAACGGGCCAAATAAGCGCAAAGGAAACCCCACCAAGAGCATAGGTGGCGATGCAGAGTTTGCAGAAGCTGCCGATGGCAAAGGCCTGGAGCGCAAATAAAAGGAGATCGACAAGCAGCGCCAGAGCCAAGAAAAGCAAGACGATCCAGCTCGCGGCGAGTGCGGCGGGGGCGGGAGCCGTCAAAGCCAGGAGCAAGAGGATCGCCATGGAGCTGTAGAAGACGATTCCCAGTCCGGCAAGGGGAACGCCCGCGACTTCTGAATAGACGCTCTGGTTGACCTCGTTACAGCCTGTCTCTTGGGCTTCTCCGCAAAGTTGGTTGACCGCGGCGACGGCCTCACCTTCTCCATGGTGCTGAAAAAGAAGCAAACCGGAAATACCTGCTCCCAGAAGAAGCAGAACGATTACGACAATCTTGCGCCATTTGCTGATCATGAAACCTTGCTCAATGGTGGAAGAAACGAGAAGTTCACCCGCTACCCTGTATCAGCTTCAAATACCGTTTGCGCATATCCGAATCAGAAAGAACCTCGAAAGCCAACCGTAGACTCTCGAAACGCTGGAAGCTGGTATCGGGCGGAGAGCGCCGCAAAGCCGAAAAATACGCGGACTGAACCTGTTCTGGCCCATCGCTGGGAGATATTGACAACAGGGCAAAGGGATCGGAGTTCCGCCGAAGTCGGCCTCGTTCCCGGTCCTCGTTTTCTCTCAACAAACGTTTGAACTCGTCACGACTCGCCCTTTGGGCAACAACGGAAAGACGAAGGTAGCATTCAGGAAGAGTCTCCGATGCACCGGCGCGCAACAAACATTCCATCGCTTCATAGAACGAATGCTCCGCCAACTTCCGCCTGTCCAGATGCACGTAGGAGAAGTCCCCCTCCAAAAGCCAGTTTTCACCGGCCATTTGAAGATAGAGGCGTCTCTGTCCGGAATCGCTGCAATAGTTGGCGGCCTCCAGAGCCATCTCGGCGGCGGAAGCGTATTCGCGAAACCTCTTGGCATAGTGGATGAAGTCGTCGTAGTAACCCAAGACCCGATGCTCTGGCTCGGCGGAGAACCGGGCGACCCTCATCGCCCAGATGAGGCCGCATGCGATGCTTTCGTAGGTTCCCTTGCAATGGCCGATATGGGCAATGGCCAGGTAGATCCTCCGGCTTTTCTGGAGGCTACCCTGCCTTTCGGACTTGGCGGCCATGGAATCGAGCCGCTGTAAAGCGGCACGGTACAGCTTGGCGGCCTCCTTCAAACGGCCAAGCCGATCATGGCAGAAGGCGATCTCGGTCATGACTTTTGAAGCATGCTCCTCTTCCATCTGGTGCAGGGCATCGGTTTCTAGCCAACGTTCCCAGCAACGGACGGCCTCCAAAAACCGCCCGCTCTGCCGATAGCTACGGGCCGCCAAGATCCATTCCTCAGCCGCGGAATAAGCGTCTCCCGCCAGATAGTATGCCCGAAGCTCCCGATATTGGTGGCCAGCTTCAAGAAAGTCGCCCCGGGCAAGATAAACCCTCACCAAGTCCCTGGAGGAGCTAGATTTTTCGAAACATCCAAGCGCCTCGTCAAAGTGGCCTCGCGCCTCAAAGAGGCAGCCCATCTTTCTATGCGCCCGAACCTCATTGCGAATATCCCCGCGACTCCGATAGTATCTGATTCGCAACCTCATGGTAAGAATGCGGAGTTGATCGACCAGGCTCAAGACTCCCAGGGCGAGGCGAGGAGCGGCTGGCCTGTATTCTTCATTCTTGGTGACCAGTCCATTCTGGAATTGCTCCACGGCAACGCCTCCTTCCCGTCGGTCCAATCTTGCCAATCGCCGATCCAATCTTCTCTATTCAGTCATTTTACCAGCTTCAGGCCAGATCCACTGTGTATCGAGAAACGGATCGAGGCACCCGAAGAGAACCGTCCCGTCGGGCAGCCGCCGCACCGCGGAAGCCAGACTTTCCAGCTCGGCTCCCCGCCACCAGCCAGTCCCCCGTAGCCCCATTTGACGGCCAATCTCCTCCAGCAGCTCCTGGACAACCGTTGGCCTGGTATCTCCAGGCAAGTCATCCCCGCTCACCCAACAAACCCGACCGGTCTCGAAGTCCACTTCCACAATCAGGGGCAAGAGTGATGGCGAAGTGGCCAACAACAGATCCAGGCGCTTCCTCCGCCCCCCACTGGGTACATAGGTCCTTTCCATTAGAATGCGCCCGAGCCAATGATCCCTCAGCCGCCGATAGCCTCCGAGTTGATCCGTGCCCTGTGCCAAGAGCTCGAACCGAGGCTCGGGGAACCGCCCGCCAGAGACTGGCTCCGCTGTGCCAATTTCCCCCACCGGCGGCTCCCATGCCATTTGGCCGGGCGGATGTCCGGGCAGTGCAGTCTCATCCCCTGGCTCTCCCAACTCCCAACTCGCCTCGGACAGGAGCTGGGCGGCTTCTTTAGCCGATGCTGGACGGTCCAAAGGGTCGAGAGCCATCAACGAGAAGATGGCCTCCTCCAGGGAACAACTCAGTCGCCGCCCCTGGCAAAGGGGCAGTCGCGGAACACCTCCAAGCTGGTCCCGCACAAGATCCCGCCCAGAAAAAGGCGGACGCCTGCAGAGCATCTCATACAGGACGACTCCCAAGGCGTAGAGATCCGCCTGCGTCGTCACCCGCTCTCCTCGGAGCTGCTCAGGTGCAAGATAGCCATAGGTGCCAATGACCGTTCCAGTTTTGGTCCAGGAAGAATCCAACACGTGGGCAACCCCAAAATCGCCTATTTTCAGTCGCCCCCCTGCATCGAAGAGGAGGTTTCCCGGCTTGAGATCGCGGTGGACAATCCCTTCGAAATGGACTCGCTCGATTCCGGCCAGTGCCTGCAAGATCCATCTCCGAATGACGGCTAGGGGAATTGGACTTCGCTGGATCCGCTTCTCCAGGGTCCCCCCAGTCATGAGCTCCGCGGCGATATAGCGGCCTCGGAGCCCGGTTTCATAGATTTGGACGATATTGGGGTGGCGCAGCCTCGATACCAGGCGTGCCTCCAGCAAGAATCTGTGGAGTGCCTCGGGGCGTTCTTCAAGGCCGGGGCGAAGCCGCTTGAGAGCGACCCAACGCCCCGACCACCAATCCAAGGCCCTGTAAACAACGGAGCTCGCCCCCTCACCAAGACGTTCCACAAGCTTGAAATGGCCCAGCTCCCCCAGTCCGGCAGACTCCGCGCCGAAGGGAAGATCGAGTGGCTCCAGATGGAATCGCCGGGGACTTCCCCAAGACTCAGATCCTGGATCGGATCGGTGTTCGCCTGTTTCTGACCTGGGGGCCAAGAGATTTTTCCGCTCTGGAAGAGCCCGGATCCGTAGTGCCATGTGACGAGCCGCCTTCGGTAAGCCCATCCGTTCAAACCCCCAAGAAGCCAGCTCCAAGGCATCTCTGTTGTGCGGCGCCCCCCGCAGAATCGTCTGAGCCTCGGCGACGGCTTCCCGTTCCCGCCCGGCCCGGAGTAGCAAGTGGCCCAAGAGCGCCCGCGCTTCCATGTCATCGGGTGCCTCGATGAGATGGCGTTTCAAAAGTAGTCCCGCCTCGCCGACATCCCCGGCGGCAGCAAGCTGGAACGCGGCCTCCAAGAACCATCCGGACTGTAGGAAAAGGCGGCTCGCTTCCCGGTGCTCTCCGGCAACGGCCAGGAGGTCCGCCGCGCGGCCCAGCCACCCCAAGGAGCTCAGCAGCCGAGCCACGGTGTTCGGGCTCCAACCCGCTTCTAGGAGCAGGGCCGCCTCGGCGACGGAGATGAGCTCCGTGAGATTTCCCTCTGCCGCCAATCGAAGAGCCCGTTCGCCGGCGCCGCAACGAAGGGCCAACTGACAGGCGGTTTTCAGGTCACCCGCTAGCTCATAAGAATCGATGGCCCGTTCCCAAAGTTCGGCGGTCTCGAACTTGGCAGCGGCAGCTAGGGGTTCGCCGCGCCTGAGCAGAGCCTCGGCTTCGGGCAAGGTCTCTTTGGATCCGGTTTCCAAAGGCATGATCCCTTCTTTTTCCAATCCAACCATCTGAGTTCCAGGCAGGCGTTTTGTCGCGGCACGGAGAGTCCGAACTATATCCAACGGCTACCGGTTGAAAAGAGGCGCCCCGTAAAATTCGAGTTCTTCGTCGATCCAGGCCTTCATCTCGGGATCCTCGGCACTCCAGCGCCTGGCCTCCTCCAAGAGGATTTTGATCTTGCGGTATTCACCTTTTCCCTGAAGCTCCATGGCTTCTTGGAACAAGTCGTATGCCCTGCCCTCCGATTTCACTTTTGCCAGCTCCTCCGCCAGGGAGGGGTGAGTTTCCAAGACTCGCAGAGCTTCCCGGTATCGCCGCATACGGCGATAAGCATAGGCCAGCCAATAGGCGCATTCACATTCATTGCCCACCGATTCCGACAGCTCCTCCAGCATCTCGGCCACCATGCCATAACGGCGAAATGACAACATTTTCAGGGCTTCATTCAGTTTTTGAGCCGTGTCCTGGTCCATATCATGGTCCCACCCGATATGATGGTGTTCTTCGTAAAGGCAATGGGTTCATCGGTCAATCAGTGGGCGAGCAGTGTGTGGCGGCTGCCACGCGATGGGAGCGGAAGGCAACCCAAAGAAAGAAGATCGATGGGTAGCCAGGGGCAACCCTTTTTCAAGAAAACTCCTCCAACACCGCCCGGGCCGATGCGACCCGGCGAGCGCCACCTCTGAGGTCTTGCTCCTGCACAATACGGTATCGGTCCAGGAGATGGAGGTTTGCGGGGGCGATATCAATCCTGGAAGGAAACAGGATAATGCCTACGATCCGGGCCAGTTTCCGGGCTTCCAAAAGGAGATCCGCCGGCAGGGAGCATTCGTGGTGTGTGATCATCACCACCTCGATGAAAGGTTCGGTCCGCTTGAGCTGATCAAGGTGAACCAACAGCTCTTGGAAACAGCGTGCCATGTCCCTGGGTCCGTCGGCCTCGATTCCGATGGCGGCCGGCAGATTGAACTCGCTGGAAGCAAGGTCGAAGAGCTGGTGCAACCGGGCGTCGAAATAGCGGAAGAGCACATGATGTCCCTTGAGGAGAGATCGTTTGGCAAGAGCCAAAGCCAGCCCTCGGGCGAAGACAAACCGCCGGCCGCGCATGGAGGCGCTGGAGTCCACCAACAGGTAAGAAGCGTGCTCTCGGCGCGGCTCCTCCCTGAGCCGGGAAGTGTAGTAGAGTTCCTGATCGAGGAGTTTTTGAAGAAAGATCTCCTGGTCCCAGGCAAGCTCCGTGGGCAGAAGGGTATCCAAAGACCCGGAGCGAGCCAATCCGGCAACGCCATTGATACTGAAGGATTGCTCCGCTCTGGGATGCTTGGTTTCGTAGAGCGAGGGCAATAACTCCATGGAAAAGCTTACGACATCGGCAATCTGAGGTGCAGAAAAGAGCCGCCACAGATCGGCCAGATCTTCCATGGGACTCCGCAGTCGCGAGGGAAAGGCGGCCAGGAGGCGGAGCGTATCGATGTCCACTCGATTGATACTTGTGGAGACGAGCAACTCGTGGTGGTGGAGAAACCGCACGAACTCCAGTAAGGAGTCGGAGTCAGATTGCGCGAGGCCCGCGGCAAAGGCGTTGGCGTGCTGAGAAGTCGCCTCCGGAAAGTAGGAAAGGCGCGCTTCCGAGTCGAACTTCTTGCCTCCGTCACTGGCCCAAGCCATTTGTGGTAGCTTGAGAATCTTCGCCAAGAGGATCCCTAGCACTCGATCGTCCAAACGCCAGGAGGCGATACGCTGAACAGCGGGCATCTCTGAAAGGCGGACAAGAAAGTGGCGATAACTGACGATAGCCGAAAGGTCGAGCTTCGAGAGGGTAAAGCGGCGCAACACCTCCCGCCGCTCCATGATGACGCAAGATCCGCCAGGAGTCGCGGACAGCAGTGCTCCCAAATCATGGAGCAAGAAGATGGGGATTCGGATCCCCAGAAAGCGGCAGATCCTGTGCCAAAGAACGAGGCGACGGTAGTGCTCAAAGCTCTCCATAAAGACGGCTGAGAACGCCATGGCACCCAAGATTTCGGCCGCCTCTTGGGGGAGCGTCGTTTCCATTGGCCTCACTCCGAGGATTGAGGCCCCACCGACCTGTCGGGCTTCATTTAGAAGGCATCGCCGGTGGATTCGAGGGGACCTGGGGATCCGGAAGAGCCAGGCGCCGGTGAATCCGTCCCCTGATTCTCGGGATTGTCCGAGAGGGATAATGGCGACGAAGGAGGGTCGAGGTGGGACATGACGTGACGAAAGCGTATCCAGGCGGTCCAGTTGGTCATCACGGCAAGGAAGAGGATGACCGCGGCCAGGAAATAGGTCCCCGGCTTTTCGACTCCGAAGTCGCGCTGGATGGTCAGGAGGACCGGAGCGCTCACCGATGCGATAATCAGAAGGAAAAGCCGCTCCGCACGCTGCATAAAGCCAACGTTGTCCACCTTGACCTTCAACGATTCTCCCCGGGCACGGCAATAGCTGACCATGAACGACCCGCCGAAGGCGAAAAAGACACCTAACCAGACGATCATCGAATCTCGGTAAAAGAGCATCAGGCCAAGGTAGACCACAAACTCGACATAGCGATCGAGGGTCGAGTCAAGGAAAGCGCCTCGGAGGCTCGACTGGCCGCCCTTTCTGGCGATCTGCCCATCGAGTATGTCAAGGCAGCCCGTGATGGTCAGGGCGAATCCGGCGGCCTGCAGATATCCGACGGCATAGAGGGCTCCGGAGAGAATGCCCAAAAGGAGGCCGGCATAGTTGAGAAAAGCTGGCGGCACGCCACCGCGAAGAAGAGCCCTCTCCAGAGGCGACAGCAGCCAGTACCAATAGCCTCGCACCGAGGCTCCCAGCAAGAAAGAGCTTCCCCTATCAGGTGCCTGGAACGTACTTCTCCCGGAGCGTGTCCAGAACAGGTACACGCCAAATCCCAGCAGTAAAACCACTAAAAGCAGCCCAGGAGCCAAAAGCGCAGCTACCAAACTGGGAATCTTGGGCGGATACATTCTGGCTCGTCCTCCAAACGTGTCCGGTGTCACCGGCCCGGATCTCGCGGAACGGGTTCCCGAAGGCCGGCACGACGATGACAAACTGGGAAGCAGCGGCGACCGGGCACTGGATCCTAGCCTCGGTCACCGGTTCGGACACAATAACCGCACGGTCATCTCCGCACAACAGATGTCCAGGTGCCCTAAACCCAGATATCTCATCAAAAATCTACTGCGTCGTCTGATTCATCGTCTCCACCGGCGTCTTCGTCGGTCGGACATCCTCGACGTAGTACAAGACTACGCCTCCGGGGTTCCGTTCACCTGGTCTGAACCGAACCATGGGGTCCGATTCCCCGTGAACGGTTCCCCTTCGGTGTCCGCCTCTCCCTCCTTGGTGGAGCCGCGCCCGACTGGCTCGTGACGATCCTTGATGAGATATCCGGGCTAAAGCTCAGGTGGTATCACGCCTTGAGGGGAAGAAAAAGCAATGTCGCCGGATTTTACGGGTTGCCTTCCGCTCCCATCGCTCACACCTGTTCGCGCTACTCGCCCTTCATCGCCCCTGAGAAGCTTTCTTTTTTCCGGTAAGCACTCCGCCGGCGAGGCCGAGGAGCAATCCAGCCCCGGCGGCCATCAGCAACACAGGCTCGGTGGAAGCCGCCGACCAACCTTTCATTTTGCAAAAGAAAGCAGCGCCTCCAGTAGCGAGCACGAACCCCAGGATCAACCCAAGCAGGCCACGAAACATGTTGAAACCTTTCCTCTTGTTAACGGCCAAAACGATGGGAATGCAACGACCAGGAAACCTCATGACGGATCTACCGCGGCGCCGCATCCACGGTCCCACTGGCGACCTCGTCGGGTGGGGTTCCGCGATGAAAGCTCCGGAAATTACGACCACGGATTGAACGTTTTAGAGGAACGTATCAGCTCCGGTTTACAAGTCCACGCCCTACAGGAACCCACCGTTCAAGTGCGTGAATCCCGTCCGGCACGCCACCGGCAAGATGCCGGTGCCACCAGGGCGGCGCCGCAGAGTGTAAAGCAAAAACACGACAATTTGATAGGTGCCGTTTTAAAAACTCTATCAACTTCTCCTGCCAACTCCTAGAGAAAGAGCCTGCCATCAAGCGCACCTAGTTCCATGGTCCCCTCGAACAAGTTTTCATCGCCCCTGGGAAGAATCGGAACGATGGAGCTCGCCTCAGCGTTTCCCCCAGCGCGCAACCAAGACGGGCAGGGGACAGCTCCGCATGACATAAGCCGTGGTGCTTCCCAGGAGTAGCTCGCGAAGGCGGCTGTGGCCAAAAGCACCCATAACGATGAGATCGGCTACACTCTCTTTGGCGGCAAGAACGATCTGTTCCCTGGGATCACCAGCTCGAAGCATTTCCGAAAAAGTGATTCCATGTGCCCCCAGGAGCTCCCGAGCCGTACTGAGCAAGGGCGAAGCCATATCAGCATGGGTCGCCACCGCCAACAACGTGACGTCCAACCGCTCCGTCTCGAAAAGGTGGATGGCAACCCGCAGCGCGGCGTTTGCCGCATGACTCCCGTCGTAGGCAATAAGGACACGCCCAAGCCGCTGAAAAGTATCCCCGGCCAGGAGTACGGGAATCCGGACGAGGCGCAACGTGTTCTCCACCGTACTGCCCAGAAGGTGGCCAACCCATTCCGCGGTGTTGCTTCGGCGGCCCATGACGATGAGATCATGGCTCATGGAGAAGCGAGCGATGATTTTGTGGATCGATCCCGTCTCCACCACCGCTTTGCCTTGGATCCCGCGTTGATTGCAGATCCGCTGAAAACTCTCGAGAATGTGGTCTCCGTGTTTTTCAAGGCTCTCCCGCACCTGCGCCATGAGGCCGGTGAAGGGCACAACGCCGGAAATGCCGGACAGGTCCGCAAGGTAAGGTGCTTCCAGGATTTTGCTATCGATGACATACAACCCCGTCAGCGCCGCTCCTGAGCGGCTGGCCAGTTCCAGGGCAGTTTGGGTGGCGAGGCTGCTTTGGACACTCCCGTCGAGAGGCACTAGAAGTCTTTTAAACATCTTCCTTGGTCTCCTCAACCCGATTGTACCATTCTAGTCATAGCTCAAAAACCACTCCATGAGCGACACCATGCCTTGTAAGAAGTCGTTTCGGCCCCTGGCTCCTTTTATGGGCATGGTTTTTGCTCTTGTTTTTCTGGTGATTCCAGAGCCGGTTTCGGGGGTGGAGCATGAGCTTCGAGTCTCCGCGGGGTCGGTGTGGCCCAGGGAGAACCGTTTCAACAAGTTCGTCGATGGATCCTGGACCAGCGGGTCCATCGGTTATCGGATTCGCCCCTTCGGCCCGGTATGGCTCGGTGTGGAAGGCGTCTTGGCAAGAGGAGAGGGGAGGAGCGCGGGAGATGCCTCCCGGCTTCGGTTCGAGCGGCGGTCCGTCCTTCTTCTGGCGGGTATGTCGTGGGCTGTTTTTAGTCGCGTCGAAGCCGGATTGGGCGGTGGAGCAACAGTTGATGGCCTCATGGAGGATGTTCTGCCTTGGCAAGGATCCGGTGTTGCCTCAACGACCCGGCTCCGGGGCCTTGGTTGGGTGGTGGAGCTTTCGGCCTCCACGAGGCTCTGGAAAAAGGTTTGGCTCCCGCTGGCGCTACAGTACCGCCGGAGCCAGTATCGTGGGGGCTTTCGAGAGTTCACTCTGGGTGAGATCTCGGTGGCCGTGGGTTTGAGCTGGCGCTTTGGGCGCCATGCCGCGAATTCCCCATGAAGCTCCATTCTCTGTACAGAAAGAAAATGACTGATGAGACTGTCATGGGTTTGGGTCTATTTCGCCTTGCTCTTCGGATCGTTTTTTTTCCCGTGGGTCGAGGCGGAATCGGGGAGCGCCGTTTTTGAAGAACCGGTACTCCTGGTGGAGAACCACGAAGGCGGTTTTGCGCCGTTCGTTTTGTACGGTCCCCTGCGAGTCAGCTCGGTGGCTGGATCGGGAGCTGCCCTCATCTGGACTGAAAAACGGCTTAGCCGCGGCCCGTTCGAGATCGAGCTCTTGGGAAAGATTCTGGGTCCCAACGGCTGGAGCGAGGATCGTTACCTGACCACGCTTTCGGATCAAGCGCTTCCCGGCGCCATCGCGCTCTGGATGGAATCGGCCAGCCGGCTCCACGTGGTCTATTCGGCAGCCTCTCAAGGGCAAAACGAGCTGCTGGAGCGGCTTCTGGATCAAAACCTACAAACTGTAGCCCGGAGGGTATTGGATCGGAGTACCGAGGAGCTGAGCATGATCTCTCTCGTTCCCTCGGGGTCTGCTGGCGGCATCTGCTACCGGCGAGGCTCGGAGATCCTGTTCCGCTCCCTGGACACAAGCGCGAAGCCGGTGAGCCTATTTCAGGAGGCGCGGCCATCCCACCTGGCCATGGTGGGCGGAGACCGAACGGTCTTCGTCGCCATGGCTCATGCTCGAAAAGACGATCTCCGCAAAGACCTCCGAAGCCGGATCGAGATTGTAGAGCTTCTGGACGGCCACGAAGTCAACCGCGGAACCGTCGCCGAGCCTCCCGGGACCGTGGCGGGACTGGCCTTGGCCATTTCCTCCTCCGGGAAAGTCGCCGTTGCCTGGGCCGATGATCGATTCTCTGTCCGGCAGCTTCCCAGCACGGAAATCTTCTGCCGCATTCGCCAAACCGATGGGACCTGGCTTTCTGAAACCCGTTTGACGACATGGCTTGGCGACTCCCTGGAACCCTTGCTCACGTGGGACCCCCAAGAACGGCTTCACTTGATCTGGCAAGACAACCGGGAAGGATCCTGGGAGGTGTACCACAAGATTTCAGGGAGCCAGGAAACCGACGCTATTTCGTCCAGGGACGGAATCCACTCCGTCACTCCGTCCGCGGCGTGGATTGGTGGGCGGCTCACCGTGGTGTGGCGCGACGGCATTGAGGGAAGGGCCGATCTTTATCTTAGCCGGGAGGCCACCGAATGAGCAGAGTGAGCCTCGATCAGGCGAAAGCGCCCACAGTCATCGATGGCTGGTATGACGAGCGCCTCCACGCCGGTCGCGTGCGGCCTGTCTCAAGATCTGTCCCTGGCGCGGCCATCCACGCAAGGCGGGACACTTCAAGGATTGTGGAAAATCCAATCGTCTGGGCAACGCCTCGCTCCGCTTGGCGGGTAACGCCTCGCGTTACTCGGCGGTCGTCTGGGGACTCTGTCCCCCGCCCCCTGGCAGGGCTTTGCCCTGCACCCACCAGGGAGCCAGCTCAACTTCCCGTTGCAACAAATGGCAACGGGATCCCAGCCCACATTTTTGTACGGTGGGCCTCGCTTATGCTCGGCGTCTCGCTTCGCTCGGCCCCGCGTTTTCCTTTTTTTCTGTTCTGTCCCGGCTTAAGTGGATACCCTTGTGCTCACACTCTCGGCCCCGCCGTTTCCACCAGGCATGGGAGGAGTTTCTTTCGCACTTTTCTCGTTTTCCCGGTGCGGATGGAAAAGGCGTTCAGCCTTCTCTTCCACGCTCCCGAGCTGGCCGATCCCCACTCCTTCGATCTGAAGACAGGCGAGGCCGAAGATTGTCGTCGGGATGTACCCTGACGCGTGAAGTGCAATGGCTACTGCTTTCGCCGTGGCCCCATCGACGCCCGCGCCCGCATAGAGAGCTAGTCCCTGCATCACCGCGAAATGCATCGCCCCAACGCCGCCGGGACTGGGGACGAACATGCTGAAGACCGACAGCACCAGGAGCAGCATCGCCGCCGAAATCGGCAGATGAACGTCAAAGGCGCTCATCACCATGGGAAAGGTCACAAAGAGCATTCCCCAGAGCATTGCGGAGTAGAAGATGACGCCACCCAGGGCCCGGAAACTGCTCAAACACTGGAGCCCCTCGATGAAGGTTTCCAGAAGGCCCAACGCTTTCCCGGACAACAACTCAGGGAGCGGCGAAAGAATGCGCGTCGCAAGCTTCAACACCCATGCCGAGCGCGCATAAAGGAGCCCCAGCATCACCACGACTCCCAGTGAACCCGACCCCACCATCCAGCCCAAGAGACGCAGCCGCTCGGAGCTCACGCTCCCCGATTCAGATACGGGCAATTCGAATCCCCCCAGCAGGATCGCCAGAATCACCATGACCGTCAAAAAGTCGAACAGCCGCTCCAGGAAAACCGTGGCAAAAGTCGCTGAAACCCCCGCGCCGTGGCCTCGGCCAAGAAGATAGGAGCGGACCAGCTCTCCGGCGCCCCGGGGCACGAAGTTGTTCACCAGGAAACCGATGGAGGTGATTCGCACAAGGCTCCCGTAACTGGCCGATTCGCCCAGCCGCCCCAAAAGCAGTCGCCATCGGAAGCCCCGGATGAAGAAGGTTCCCACCTGGATCACCATGGCTAGGAGGATCGGCCAAATCCGCGCCCGCGACAGTGCGGCACCAAGCTCGGAAAAATCCGTGTTCCGGAAGAACAAGACAAGAAGGGCGAGGCCAAAGGCCGCCCCCAGTATAACTTTGCGGCGCATGGAGAGACTCCAGTGAGATCGGCTTGTCAAGAAAGCGACAGTACCATTCCATGCCCAGCTACGCCAACCAGGGACAGAGAATCCGTATCTTCCTACCACTTCATGCTTTTCCGCGCCAAGGGAATGCGGGTTCGCCGAAGACCTTCCAGCGCCACCGTGGAAACCGCCAAAATTCCGATCATGCTCTTCGCCCAGGGCGCTGGTTTCGGTAAACCCTTTGTTTTCTTTGTGTTGCATTCCGCTCAAAGCGGGCGCCATCCGGCGCCCGCTCCTCGCCATTGTCGCCGCCTTCGCTCCATTGTCCTAGGGCTGGAGGGGACCTATCAGATCCGGTTGACAAGTCCACGCACGCAAGGAACCCACCGTTCAATTCCGTGAATCCCGTCCGGCCCGCCACCGGCAAGATGCCGGTGCCACCATGGCGGCGCCGCGGAGTG
>JAJRTK010000311.1 GCA_024278345.1 bacterium
GGGAGCGTATGGGACAGAGAGCAGCGTCTGGGAGCTGGATGGAGAAACGCTGGAAGTGTTGGGGAAAGTGGAGGGATTCTCGAGTTCGGCAAGGAAGCTGGAGTATGATGGGGTCCACGGTGGGCTGTACATCCTTGCGGAGAGAAGCTTGTACCGCTTCGCTCCCATGACGGGGGAGCTTGTGGAGGTGTTGGGTGATTTGGGGAAGACGAAGGCGATAGCGTGGTCTCGGGAGCGTGGAGAAGTAGTGGTGGTGGCGCATTCCCCGGTGCGGCTGAAGGACTCGGTGGTTTATTTCGTGGACACGGGGACGCAGGTGGTGGAGAGCGTGGAGCTGGCGGATTGGGAGTTGGGGAGTGTGGAGGTGGTGGGTTCGAAGACGTTGGTGACGGGTTACCACGAGGATGCCGGGACGGAGGAAGGGATGGACCTGCTGCTCTTCGAGGGGCACGAGGTGGCGTCGTTGGGGAGGCGGGCGTCGAACGTTCCGGTCCGCCTGGTGGTGAACGAAGGCGTGGAGCGGCTGCTGTATTGGGACAAGCATGGCAGTAGCGGCATGCGTTCGTATGATGGTGGGGTGGTGAGTCCGCCGTGGAGTCCGAGAGGCGGGCTGGAACTGTCCCTGGAGGCAGTGGTGGTGTGGGCAGGGGATTTCTGGGGGATTGGAGCTGACGGCACCCTGGTGTGGATGTCGGGGAAAGGAGGACGTTTCTACGCGGTGGGCGAGTGCTGCCGGGACCACAGTCCGAAGCGGATGGCGGTGCTTCCGGGGCCTCCGGCGCGGCTGGTCATCACCGACAACTCCACGGTGACGTTCATGGACTTCCCGGAAGTGCCGCTTTTGGGGGCGTTTTCGGGGAAGTGGGGGTTGGTCCTGGTCCTGCTGGTAGTGCTGTGCGCCTTCCTCGGCTGGCCCGTGCGCCGGGTGGGCTTTCCGGCGGCGGCACATGAACACGGGGGAGCTTGACATGACGTGGATTTTCCAGAGGGGAGCTTGATGCGAAACCACCAGGTCTTCCGGTCGCGGTTGGAGAAGAAGCCATGGCTGCTGGAAAAGACGCCGGTCCTGATCTGCGTGCCGGGATTGGGGTGGCGAACGCTGCTGCTCTTGTTTGCGCTCTTTTCCCTGTTGCTGGGGGGCTTCTGGAAGCGGAGGCGGTGGAGGGCCGTGGCGATGACCCTGGCATTCCTCGGCGCGCTGGACGCGCCGGCCAGGGCCGGGGAGGTGGTGGTTTCGCTGTTGCCGCCGGGGATCACCGTGAATGGGGCGGGTCCGGCATCCCTGGGGGTGAACCCCCGGAGCCACATCGTGGTGGCGGCGGGAACGGCTAGGAACGGACGGTCCGATGATGCCTTGAACTGGAGCATCCCGTTCTCCGTCATCGACTACGAAACGGGAGAGCGGACGAGCTGCGAGGTGACGAACCGGTTTTACCTGGGAGGCGCATTTTCTCTCTTTTCCGAGTTTGATGGCATGGACACCTTCTTTGTCGTATCGACCACCGGCTTAGAGAAGCTTTTGCAAGTTGGTCTGAATTCCTGCGAATTACTACAAAATAGTCTGTTGTTTGGAAGAGTCACGTATTCTTCGAGATTGAATAAGATTTACTCTATGACGTCAAGAAGCATTTCTGTTTACGATCTTTACACAAAAACCAGGAAAGAATATCCAGCGAAAAATACAATTCGCTATTGGGGTTCTTTTATCCACGAAGCAAGTCAAAGTCTTTTCACGTTGCGGGAGGAGTCCAATATCTCTCCTCTGGTGCTGGATCGATATAGTCTGAGTCCATTCGAGTACCATGAAACAATCCTGTCTGGCCTGGGGCGTAATCTTCATTGCCTGGAAGAACCTGGAGGTGGGAAAGCTCTTTGCCGCTCCCAAAACGTCGTTTTTCACATTACACGGGATGGGCACGTGGATCGATTCCTGCATGGCCCATGTGTGGTTTTGCCAGATTGGTCTCCTCGGAAGAGCGAGGTTTTCGACCCAGCCCGGAATCGGTTCTATTGCGGGAACAAGGAATCTTCGCAGTTCGATGAGCTGCAGGTTTGGGACGTGGAACAGGGGCAGCTCCACGCGTTCGATCTGACGGGGAGAGGCCTGGGCAACCCGCTGGTGAATCCGGTGACTGGCGAGCTTTTCCTCATGGGCCCCACCGGCATCGTCCAGCTCGATCCCGACAGCGGTGAGAGCCTCCAAGTCATTCCTTATCCGACGGGAATCGGGCCCTTTTTCGCCTCGCCGCCCATCCATCACAAGAGGGTGGAGCCTGGGAGCGGAGCTCTTTTCTACTCCCTGGGAATCGAGAAGGTCCGGGACGAGGCGGTGCTGTACGTGGATCCCGTGAAGGGCGTGAGCCGCAGGTTCCTGGTGAACGCCCGCATCTCCGGGCTGGCGGCGGACGAGACCCGGAACCGGGTGTTTGTGTCGGAGAAGGTTTCGGGGAAGGTGTACTGCTTCGACGCCGCAGGGCAGCCTTGCGGGAGCGTGGAGGTGGATGGCTCGCCGACGGAGTTGGAGGTGGATCCAGAGCGGAACCTGGTCTGGGTGTTGCGCGAGGGAGCGTATGGGACAGAGAGCAGCGTCTGGGAGCTGGATGGAGAAACGCTGGAAGTGTTGGGGAAAGTGGAGGGATTCTCGAGTTCGGCAAGGAAGCTGGA
>JAJRTK010000312.1 GCA_024278345.1 bacterium
ATCACCGCTGGGGCGGGCCTCCTTCCCGGCTCCGTGCAGCCCGGAGGGCGCTACACCGGCAAGATGCCGGTGCCACCGTTTCGGCGAAGAAAATTGTAAAGCAAAAACACGACAATTTGATAGGTCCCCTATCATCCACTGGGAGATCCGCGAGAGTATGACAGAGCGGGAAGTTGAAAACATCGTACAGCGTGCTCGTGAGCCGCACCCCGATGCACGCCCGCGAATCATTTCCGACAATGGCCCGCAATTCCTCGCACAAGATTTCAAGGCCTTTATCCGCATCGCCGGATTCGAGCACGTGCGTACCTCTCCCTACTACCCCCAGAGCAACGGGAAAATCGAACGTTGGCACCAGAGCCTGAAGGAGCATTGTATCCGAACCCAGACCCCGCTCTCTCTCCGAGATGCGCGCCGAGTCGTCGGCTACCGGCTCTTCCCATCGAATCGACGCGCGAATCTCAAACCCAAGAAACTCCGGTTACCGCTGAACCAGTACACGTGAGAGAGGATGCTTGAAATGAACCTGGTTTCTTTTCCTTCTCGCTTTCGGAATCTGCCTCGAAAAGGGATTCGCAAGACGAGGAGGAAACTTCGAGCTTTCCTAAACCAGTGTGAACAGGCCCTTTACGGCGCTCCCACAGAGCGGGAGGTGAAAATCGGCGAGGAGCGCCTTCTAGGCCGCGAGTACGCAGGGTATACCGTGCTCTACTCGGAAGGAACGTCCTTGGTCCAGCGGCTAAAACACCGGAAAAGTCTCTACGAACCCTACGTTTTGCGGGCCATGTGGCAAGAGGCGAAGAAGCGAAACGCCAAGAAAATCCTGGACATCGGTGCCAACATTGGCCTCCATTCCCTGGCGCTTCTCCGCCGCTCATCCCAACTGACCATCGAGGCATTCGAGCCAAGTCCCCATGCGGCAAACTTGCTTGCACGGACCATCGCTTTCAACCGACTCGATTCGCGCTTGCATCTCCATCGTCTTGCGCTTTGTGATTCCGAGGGCTGGATCGACTTTTGTCTGCACTCCCACGAACATGCCAGCGGCGACGGACTTCGTGACACGGGCCGGGCTGGACCAACCAGAAAAGCCCGCGTTCCTGCTACGACCCTCGACCATTGGTGGATCGAACACTCCAAACCAGACGTTCCAGTCGTGAAGATGGATACGGAAGGAGCCGAGTTCTTGATCCTCAAGGGCTCCCCCACTTTTCTTTCGTCGTGCAAGCCAACGCTCTTTCTTGAGATTTCCTCCAAAAACCTCCGAGTGTACGACTGGGGGCCCATGGAAATTGTGAACTGGCTCGCTTCGACGGGGTACACTCTTCACGAGCTCAACGGGAGACCCGTGAAGGCGCTTGACAATAAGGATGATATCTGGAAGCAGACCGACTGCTTCGTGGCCAGGCCGGAAGGCGGCCCCGCTTGAGTTTTCAGAAGACAGTTCGGCCTCGCCCCCCATTTTCACCGGGGCAAGTTCTCCGGGCCGTTGGACCTCCCCCATCTCCCGTTGGAGCTCCCATGAATCTTCCCGTCAGTGCAGTGATCGTGACCTATAACGAAGCGGATCTATTGCCGCGGTGCCTTGAGAACTTGCCAGAGTGTCAGGAGATTGTCATCGTGGACCTTGGCTCGAAGGACTCGTCTCGAGAAATCGCTGTTAGCCACGGGGCTCGTCTCCTGTCACACCCTCTGGTTCCCTTCGCCAACCTGCCGCGACAGTTCGGGCTGGCCGCCTGTAAACATCAATGGGTAATTAGCATCGATCCGGATGAGGTTTTTCCGAGGGCCGACTGGCCGAAGATCGAGGCCGTTATCTTGGAAAACCCTGAACTCGCCGCCATCAAGTTGCCCTGTCATTACTACTTCCGCGGCGTGAGGTTGAGGACGACCATCTGGGGAAAGCCGGGAAAAACGAGATGGGCAGTCTTGAATCGAGAACGGGTGCAAACGACCCGCTACATCCACCGGGAATTCGCAAATAACCAGATGATCCATGTTTTCGGGGAGGAGGAAGTGGAGGCAATCCGCCACGATTGGGCCCGCTCCTGGAAGGAGCTATTGGAAAAGCACCGACGGTATGTCCTCCACGAGGGAGAAAAAATGTATACAGCGGGGAGCAGATTCTCATGGCGCCGGGCCGGCAAGAATTGTCTCTTGTCGTTGAAGGGTAACCTGTTCGATTTACGGGGTATCACGTCATCGACAGGTTTTCCCCTGTCGCTGTTTCATGCGGCCTATGTGTTGGGGAGTCACCTTTCATTGCGGCGTTACCAGCGTGAGATCGTTGGAGATGTGTCCCGGAACGGGAAGGAAAAATGAACGACGACCAGGAAGGATCGCGAAGCAGTTGGCACGACCTCCCAGGGAGCGAAGTCGGAGTCGAAGACTGGCCCAGCATCACGATCATCACTCCCTCCTTCAATCAGGGCTCTTTTATTGAGGAAGCGATTCTGTCGGTCGTCGAACAGGATTACCCAAACGTCGAGTATTTTGTCTTCGATGGCGGAAGCTCCGACGAGACAGGCCAGATATTGGATCGGTATTCTTCCAGGATCGACTATTGGACGATGGAACCGGACAATGGACAGACTCATGCCATCAATAAGGGATTCCAAAGGGCGAAAGGAGAAATCCTTGTGTGGCTGAATTCGGACGACTTCTATTACCCGGGGGCGCTTCTTGCGGTTGCAGAGGTCTTCCGAAAGGCTCCGCGAGTGGACATCGTCATGGGTCTCTGTGCAATCGTGGATCGGGAGGGCAGGCTTTTGAAGAAAAAAAGTCCACCCCCTTGGAGCCCAAGACATTTTCTGGTCAATGGACGCGTCCCCGGACAGCCGGCAGTCTTCTTTAGGCGCAAGCTTGTGGAAAGGATCGGGCTTCCGTCAGAGGATCTCCACTACGTTCTCGACTGGGAATACTGGCTGCGAGCTAGTTTGGTCGATCCGCCCGTCACAATCCGAACGTTAGACCAGACTTTGGCAGCGGCCCGTATCTGGCCAGGAGCGAAAACGCCAACATCGGGAAAACGCGGGCTCCAAGAAAAGGCAAAGGTATTGAGCAAGCTCTTTTGCTCAAAGAAACTTCCAGTTTCTGTTGCCAGACTGAAGGGAGCGGCTTTTAGTAGGCTTCATTGGCAACAGATCCTTCTCGAGCTTGAGCGGGGAAAGCGACGCAAAAGCTTGGCCAAGATGGTTCGACTCCTTGCCCGATATCCATCCGTTCCCGCCAACTGGAAACGTTTCGGTCGATTCGCCTTGCTGATGCTCAAACCCCATGGCGCCAACTAGCAGAGGGATCCGTGAGATTACGTTCCCCGAAGGCTCCGGTGCGTGGTCGGGGCTTTTTCCCGCCCTCTTCCGAACCTGGACGAAAGGGTAACGGTATCCCAGCCATTGGTCATGGTTCGGGCTAATTCCATGTGGAAACCTGCGGCTCAAGAGGTCGGAAGAGTTCCCCTGTTCGTTTTTTTCCACCGGAAAACCGATGGCCTTCGAAGTGGGAAGAAAAAAACACACCGGTTTTGCCGGAGTATCGGCAAGGCGAAAAGGTGGTGAAGGTTCTGGCAGGTCCTTTTGAAAGCTCCCGTGGAGGCTGTTAGTAAAGGTATAACATCGCGAACGCACCATGAGGCAGTCCCATGTCCGAGCTCCAGCGAAAGATCGAAAAGCTGTCCACCCTCATCGAAGTGGGCAAGGCCCTGAGTTCCGAAATCGAGTTCGACAAGCTCCTTGAGCTCATCACGGCGAAGGCGAACGAAGTCGCCGATAGCGTGCGTTGTACTCTCTTTTTGGTGGACGAAGTCCAACAGGAGCTCGTCTCCCGGACAGCCACGGCCAATGAGCTTCGGGAAATCCGTATTCCCATCTCCAGCGGCATTGCGGGGCACGTGGCGCAAACCGGTGAGATCCTCAATATTCCCAACGCCTACGACAGCCCACACTTCAACCGCGAAATCGACAAAGAAACCGGTTTTACGACCCGCTGCATCCTCTCGGTTCCCATCCTCGATAAGAACGGCATGGTCATCGGGGTCTTCCAAGCCCTGAACAAGGAAGACGGGAGCACCTTCACGGAGCAGGATGAAGAGCTCCTGACGGCCATGGCCTCTCAAGCGGCGGTGGCGATCCAGAACTCCCTGCTGATTGCGCAGAAGATTGAGTCGGAGCGCCTTGCTCTGGTGGGCCAAACGGCCAGCGGGCTCGTCCATGATGTCAAAAACAGCCTCACGTCCATCTACGGTTTTGCGCAGCTCCTTGTACGGCGCCTGGAGGGGACACCGGGCAGTTACGCCCAGATCATTTTCGATCAGACCGAAAAGGTCCTGATGATGCTGGAGAATCTTCTCTCGTTCACGCGGCACCACCGATTCGCTCCCACTCTCCGACCGTTGACCCTGGTGGACTTCCTGGACAAGGACGTCCTTCCTCCGCTCTTGAAGGATCTTGAGGACATCGGCATCGAAGTTGATGTACAACACGGGTTCACCGAGACAATCCTCATGGATTCGGGCGAAATGCGGCGAGCGATTTCGAACATTCTTATCAACGCCAAGGAAGCGATGCCCCAGGGTGGAGGCATCTCTCTTGTCACGCGGCCTCTGAACGATGATCGCGTTGAGTTGCGAATCTCAGACAGCGGTAAGGGTATTCCCGAAAAGTTGATTCCCACCATCTTCGAGCCGTTCAAATCTTACCTGAAGAAGGGCGGCACCGGACTCGGTCTCTACAACACGCGAGAGATCGTCACGGCCCACGGCGGCACCATCGAGGTCAAGAGTGAGCTCGGCAGGGGAACGACGTTCATTCTTCGCCTCCCAAGAAGCGGTTTTCAACCCGCCAATCACTCTCGGTAAGAGGCTCTTATCTTTTTGGGGTTGCCTTCCGCTCAGGTCGCACGTCGGTCGATCTGCGCCCATCGCCCACACCGGAGCCATCAGATGATCTCAGATTTCCGAAGCGACACGGTCACCCGTCCCACGCCAGAAATGCGCCAAGCCATGGCCCGGGCAGAAGTCGGGGACGACGTTTTTGGCGACGATCCCACCGTCCTGAAGCTTGAAATCAAGATCGCCGAGCTCCTGGGCAAGGAAGCCAGCATCTTCGTCCCCACGGGCAGCATGGGAAACCAACTGGCCATCGCCCTCCAGACCCGCCCAGGAGAAGAGATCCTGGTGGGGGACCAGAGCCATATCTTTCACTACGAGATGGCCGGACCGGCGCTTCATTCGGGGGTGCAATGTCATCCCGTGAGGAGCGGGGCGTCTGGACGGATGGACCCCGAGCATCTGGTGGGAGCCATCCGGCCCGCGAGCCCCTACCTGCCCCGAACCAGCCTTCTCTGCCTGGAGAATACCCACAATCTGGCGGGAGGGGCGGTCATTCCTTTGGCTCACATGGAGGAATGCGCCGCCATCGCCAGGGAGCGAGGCCTGGCCGTGCATCTGGATGGCGCCCGGATCTGGAACGCCGCCGGGGAAAGCGGGATCCCCCTTTCCCGCTACTCTAGCCTGGCCGATACGGTGATGGTCTGCTTGAGCAAAGGACTCGGTGCGCCCATCGGATCGATGCTAGCCGGCACGGGAGAACTTATCCGAAGGGCACGCAAGGTACGCAAGGCTTTCGGTGGAGGGATGCGGCAGGTGGGCATCCTGGCGGCGGCAGGGCTCGTTGCACTGGAACACCGGAAGAAACTGCGGGCCGATCATCTGCTGGCCAGAAAAATCGCCGGGGAGCTTTCGGAGATCCCGGGGCTGATTTGTGAGGCTCAAGCCACGGAAACAAATATCGTGCTGGTGGATTTAGCCGGCGACCCGCCGCGGGCCCGGGTGTGGCGTGAAAAGTTGGAGAAGATGGGTGTTCTTGTCTTGGACATGGGGCCACGGCGGATTCGGATTATGACCCACCGGGACGTGAATTCAGAAGATGGGAAGCATTTAGTCGATGCGTTTTCAAAATTGTCTTAAAGCTCATAAAGTTCGGTTTCAAGGTCCTTCGCAGCCCTTCGTATGATTGATTGGTTGCGATTTTTTTTTAATGGATCTCACAAGGTCTTGCAATTTTCTTTCGCCGGGTACATTGTAGGCCTATCAGCACTCGATGGTGATGAGTGCTAACTGTTTCAAGTTGAACCTGCGACAGGCGCCGGAGGTTGGCGTACCCATCCAGAGGTTTCTTGCAGGTGAATCGACGGCTAATCCTGATTAGGAGGGATAGGACAAGATGGCTAAGCAACTCTTGTTTCAAGATGATGCTCGTGCGGCAATGCTCACGGGCGTGCAGAAACTGGCCCGCGCAGTGAAGGTAACCCTTGGCCCGAAGGGTCGCAACGTCGTGCTGGACAAGAGGTTCGGCAGCCCGACGAGCACCAAGGATGGGGTCACGGTTGCCAAGGAGATCGAGCTGGAAGATCCCTATGAGAACATGGGTGCGCAGCTCGTGAACGAGGTGGCTTCTAAGACATCGGACACAGCGGGTGACGGGACAACGACAGCGACGGTATTGGCGGAAGCGATCTTCCGCGAGGGTTGCCGGGTGGTGACGGCTGGCTCGAACCCGATGGACATCAAGAGGGGCATCGACAAGGCGGTAGCAGCGGTGATTTCTGAAATCCGCGGCCTCAGCCGGCCCACGGAGGATCGGAAAGAGATTTCGCAGGTGGCGACGATTTCCGCCAATAATGATTCCGCCATCGGCGACATCATTGCCGAAGCGATGGAAAAAGTTGGCAAAGATGGCGTCATCACGGTGGAAGAGGCCAAGGGCATGGAGACGACGCTGGACGTGGTGGAGGGCATGCAGTTCGACCGCGGCTACCTATCGCCTTACTTCGTGACGGATGCCGAGCGGATGGAAGTTGTCCTGGACAGTCCGTACATTCTGCTTCATGAGAAGAAGATCTCGAATATGAAGGATCTCCTTCCGGTGTTGGAGGGCATTGCTCGGGAGGGCAAGCCTCTTGTGATCATCGCTGAGGATATCGAGGGAGAAGCGCTGGCGACCCTGGTGGTGAACAAGATCCGCGGAACCCTTCAGTGCTCGGCGGTCAAAGCGCCCGGCTTCGGCGATCGGCGCAAGGCGATGCTCGAGGATATCGCAATCCTCACCGGCGGCACCGTCATCAGCGAAGATCTAGGCCTGAAACTCGAGAACGTGACACTCTCCGACCTTGGCTCCGCCAAGAGAATCTCCATCGACAAGGACAACACGACCCTCGTCGGTGGCGGAGGTGCTTCGGACAAGATCGCCGGGCGCGTCAAGGTGATCAAGAACCAGATCGAGGACTCCAGTTCGGATTATGATCGCGAGAAGCTCCAAGAGCGCCTGGCCAAGCTGATTGGCGGCGTCGCCGTCCTCAACGTCGGGGCAGCGACCGAAACTGAGATGAAGGAAAAGAAGGCTCGCGTGGAAGATGCTCTCAACGCGACTCGCGCCGCGGTAGAAGAAGGAGTCGTCCCCGGTGGCGGCCTGGCCCTGCTCCGCTCCATCCCGGTTCTCGAGAAGCTCGATACCGAAGGGGACGAGGCCGTGGGCGTGACCATCATCAGGCGTGCTCTGGAGGAGCCTGCCCGGCAGATCGCTCAAAATGCCGGCGTCGAAGGTGCGGTTGTGGTGGAACGGCTCAAGAGGGAAGACACTCTCATTGGCTTCAACGCTCAGACCGAGACCTATGAGAACCTCCTTGAAGCCGGCGTCATCGACCCGACCAAGGTCGTTCGCTTCGCCCTCCAAAATGCTGCTTCCATCGCGGGGCTGATGCTGACCACGGAATGCATCGTCACCAACATCCCCGAGGAAGAAAAGGCGCCCGCCATGCCCGGAGGCGGCATGGGCGGCATGGGCGGAATGGGCGGCGGAATGTACTAAACCGCGCCCTGCGTGGGGTCCCTCCCTCCCGTGGGTCCCCGCGCCTTGGCCACCGGGACCAACCCAAGGATCTCTGCCCTCCCCCTGCGGAGAACTTGCCAGGTTGGTCCCCTGGAGTGGCGCTCGCCACTCCACTCACAGGAGCCCCTCTTGGGGCTCCTTCTCTTTTGCCGTGACGATCCGTGATGAGAGTTCCGGGTTTGAGTGATGCCGGAAAAGAGGTTTGATCTTTTCCGCGCTTGCATCTTCACGAAACCCCTGCCAAGGATAGTGTGCCCCCTCTAGGAACTGGGAGAAACCGTGCCGAAAAAGCTCATTATCAAGCGCTATGGAAACCGCCGGCTCTACAATTCCGACTCCAAGAGCTACGTCAAGCTTCGAGACATCGCGGAGTTCATCCGTCAGGGATCGGAGATCCAGGTTCTTGACTCTAGAACTGGCGAGGACATCACGAAGCTCATTCTGACGCAAATCATTCTGGAAGAAGAAAAAAGCAAAAAAGATCTCCTGCCGATCTCCTTTTTGTATGATCTCATTCGACATCAACAAGGCTGGGTCCAGGAGTTCTTCCGAAAACATATCGCCAAGGCGTTGGAGAGCTACTTTCCGGCCAAAACGGACCTCGTTGGGCAAATCAAGCAGTCCCTTGACTTCCGCTCCGCAAGCGGGCTTTTCGAGCGGATTCTTAGCCCGAAGAACCCATCGGAAAAAGCGGTTCCCGGAGAAGGCGACCATCCGGTGGAGGACGCCTCTTCCGCTCTAGAAGATCCAGGGGAAATCGAAGAATCCCCTTCTTCTCCCTCAGAGGATTGTTCGGGCGAAGCAACCCCTCCCATGGTGGCCATTACGGTTTCGGAGCTCCTCAATCGCCTGGCGACGATGGAGCAACGCCTGTCCCATCTGGAGACGCGGCAGCCGGAAGACGAAGAATAGAAAAGTAAGCCGGGAAATCCGTGACGCGATTCCGGGCAAAAGTATTGTGCCTCACCAGCTCCCCGCTGCCGGGGAGTTTTTTTAGTTTCATTGTGCAGTCGCACAACGAACTCTTCGAAATCCATGGCAACTCCCCCCTCTTGGCCAGAAACTTTTTTTCGCAAATGCACAGACATGCCTTGACAAATGGCTGTGGAGTAACTACATAGAAACGTGTAAGCAGTGTGGATCACTTGAGTTGGTCCAAGTTTGAGATTTCGCACATCGTTTTTGCTCTGCAAAGATCTTGGCTCCTCCAACGGAGTTCCACATACGCGTTCGCGATTGTGCGGCGCACAAAAGATGGACCCGGAATAGGAACTGAGCCCACAGAATGAGGAGAATTGCCATGACAGCCGTTGAGAAGATCATCCCCGAGAGCGCACGCCAAGCCTTCAAGAACGTCCAAGAACAGACTGAAAAGACTGTTCGAAGCGTGATCCCAAATAAGACCTTCCAAACTATCAGGGAGGTTCAGGAAGGCACGGAAAAACGCGTGAAAGATCTCCTTGATCGCGGAGAAGAAAGCCTTCATACCCTCCGTGAAAAGATCGACCCGGCTTTCCGGTTCAGCGAAGATCTGGTGCGCAAGGCCCGAACCAATGCCGAGTGGCTCCAGGAACAGATCGAGCTTGGTGTCAATAAGACTCTGGAAGCTTTGCACATTCCCACGCAGCCTGAAGTCGAAAAGCTACAGGCGTCTCTCACGCGGCTTCGCTCCAAGGTCAATACCCTTGATCGCAAGCTCCGGAAGCTGAACCAAGAGCAAGCCAAGCCGGCCATGCGGCGAAAAACAGCAGCCAAAAAGACCACGCGAACAACCAGGAAGTCTTCCGCGACAGCTTCGGCCAAGGCGTAGGCGATTCTTCCATGGAGTCTACAACCTGGGGCGGGGCGAAACCCACACCTCGCCTCCTCTCCCAGTGCCATGACTTCAGACCCGGTCTCTTTCTTTCGGCGACTTTCCACTTATGGAGTGGGACCCGGTCCCCAGCGCCGTAGTCGGAAGGGGCATGGACCCGGTCATCGTTGGTGCCTTCGGCAGCTATCGCTGTCGCTCGAGCCCGGCCACCCGGTGAGATTTCGGGCACAGCGCCAGGGCGGGAAGCTGAGTAGGGTCACGGCACGCCGTGACCCTCCCTGGACCCACAACGGCACGCCGTGACCCTCCCTGGACTCCACAGCTAGCGC
>JAJRTK010000313.1 GCA_024278345.1 bacterium
AGAGAGGGTGGCGTGGGAAGCTGGGAGGGCCTCGGTCATGGTACCGGCCACGGTGCAGATTTCAGACGCCGCTCCAGGGCTTCCAGCCCTGGAACCCGGCGGAGGCACTGCCTCCGGACCTCCGCTGGGAGCGCCGCTCCCAGACCAACGCCAGGGAGCCAGCTCCCTCGACCCACATCTTTGTGCGCTGCGTGCTTTTTTCGGGTGGCCGGTACCATGACCGAGGCCGAAAACCGCATCAAGGAGCAGCAGCTCGATCTTTTCGGGGACCGCCTTTCCAGTACAAGCTTCAATGGCAATCAATTCCGGGTTTATCTCTCGGCTCTGGCCCATTTATGCATGGTCGATATCAGAGAAGCCCTTCTTCAGGGCACGAAGCTGGCCAAAGCCACAGCCGGAACCATCCGCCAAAAGCTCATTTCCGTAGCGGGTCAAGTCCGTATATCGTGCCGTCGCATCTTTCTTGCTTTGGACTCCACCTACACCCGCAAGGGCATCTTTTTCACCGTCTACGAACGCCTCATCGACCGCAGCCAACCGGGACCGCTGCTCGTGCGTTGAGAGATACACATACGGATGTCCGGAAGGTAGGTTCATCCCGACTGTCCCACTTTTGGTGTGTCAAAAATCGCTCAATTTGAGCCCAATTTACCCGTTTTTTACCCATTTTTTCGCTACCCTTCCTTTCAACCTATCCTCCACTCTCCGCACTTCATTTTTCCACCACTGAATCCCGTTCATGAGATATTCGGGCTAAACTCCGCGCAATGCGATAAATTGCGCTTAAATATACTTAAACAGCGAAATATGTGGCGATTTGGATTTACCGATAAAGTCTAATACTGAAGATATAAGAAGTTGCAATCTCCAGAAGGGTGTAGATGCTCTTAGTTGGGAAGGAGGGATCGGGGAAGGAAGGGGGCATCCACGCAACGCGGGACAATTCCAGGACTGTGGAACCGCAAGCGCCAACGCCTCGCTATCGCTCGGCGGGTCACGCCGTGCGTTACCCGAAGGTGGTCCGGGGCCTCCGGCCCCGGTCCCCGGCAGGGCTTTGCCCTGCACCCACCAGGGAGCTCGCTCCCTGGACCCACATTCATGTACGACGCGTTGCGTCTTGGTTTTGGCGGGTGTCCCGGCTTACGTTGATACCCACTTAAGTGCCAGCGGATCATCCTGCCGGGCATTCTCGGTTCCAAACCGGCGACCCTTGGCATCGAACAGAGTCTCGTGGCGAAGGGGGTTGACCTCGGTAGCTTCTTCTGCCACGGTCGATGGCGGGCCGGTGACAAGAGGCAAATCTCTTACGGCTTGGCTAAGGACCGGTCCGTACATGGGAACGAGCAATGGGCCGCGGCTTGGCGGGCCAACGGCCTTCTCCTTCGGCTGGAGAACAGCAGCCTATAAAGCGGAGGCCGCACTCCGATCCCGGTAGTGCTTCCAATGGCGCTGGTCATCGCTGGGAGCTCTTTCTCCGGCCAGGATGAGGCGGCTTTCCAGGGAGTGCCCCGCCGGCACGATAGCCACCAAGGGCGATTGAGGAGTGCCGTTGATGATCACTTCAAGCCGAAGTTCGGCGTGGGAGGCAGAAAGTTCCTGAAGGGAGCCATAGAGCTCCGGTGATGAGCCGTCTTCGAACTTGCCCGCTCCAAGCTCGACACCAAATTTTCCCCTGGCAATGTTGACCGACCGAGGGGCCTCCCGACCAAGTTCCTTGTTCCCCACTTCATCGAGATACCGAAAACCGAGGGAAAACTGGCCGTGGAGAGGGACGCCCTGGGCATTCTCCGCCATGCCGGAATAATGGATCGTGTTGGGATAGGGAGAAGTCTCACTCCAGGCCGGTAAAGGAAGGCACAAAGCCAAGACCGTGGTCGTGACAAAAGAAATGGCGATTTTTTTCACTTGGCGATTCCCGGGAAAGCTGTTACGTGGAGAATAAAATCCCATTATACTCCCAAAGCTCAAGCCTCTTGACAACTCTTTGCGGGGCATGTTCTTCTCGGGAGCCGGAATTCTACGGTTTTCCGAAGGAAATCGGGCAAGATCCCGATCCATCGTGCCGCGCCGGGCGCGAGTTCCCCCCGTCCGCCGCTATTCGCCATTGTCGCCGCTCTCGCTATCCACTGCCCTCAGACCGAAGCCCCACCCCCGAATCTCCCCCTGTAGCCAACCACCCTGCTGAAACTTACGATGACTGCCCAGCCGATTGAGCCAAACCTAAATTTGTAGAACTATAGCCAACCACCCTGCTGAAACTTACGATGACTGTAGCCATTGAGTGCCGTCAACTTGCCAAGAACTTCCGCACCTATCTCAAGAAGCCGGGTTTTTGGGGATCTCTTCGCTCATTCGCCAAGCGGGAGTACCGGATCAACCCCGCGGTGAGTTCGTTCGATCTGGTGCTCCAAAAAGGCGAATTTGTGGGGCTCCTTGGCCCCAACGGTGCCGGGAAGACAACTCTCATCAAGATGCTGACGGGCATCATTATGCCTTCGGGCGGCGAGGCCCGTGTCCTGGGTTACGAACCCTTCCGGCGCCACCGATCCTTCCGAAAGCGGATCGCCTTGGTGATGGGCCAGAAGTCCCAACTGTGGTGGGATATTCCGGCCATGGATTCCCTGCTTCTGCTCCAAAAGTATTACGAAGTCCAGGAGGCTCCTTTCCGAAGGCGAGTCTCCGAGTTGAGCGAGCTTCTTGGCGTCCGCGATCAACTTGAGGTCCACGTCCGGAAACTCTCCTTGGGCGAACGGATGAAAATGGAGCTTATGGCCTGTTTACTCCACGAACCGGACGTGATCTTCCTGGACGAGCCCACCATTGGCCTTGACCTTGTGGCTCAAGAAAACATCCGGACTTTTTTGGCCCGCTACCAGCAGCGGCGGGGCACAACCATCGTGCTGACCTCCCACTACATGGCGGACGTGGAAGCTCTTTGCGAAAGGATCGTCCTGATTTTAGAGGGCAGGAAGCGGTTCGACGGGTCCAAATCGGAATTTGAGGGCCTGCTGGGCAAAGAGAAGTTCGTCACTTTCCGCTTCAAGGAACCGCCCGATCAATCCAACGCCCTGTGGAGCAGCCTCGATGCCCACTGGCAAGAAGGGGGAACCAAGGTGGAGCTTCGGATCGCCGAGGAAGAGCTTCGCTCCGCCACCATCGAGATCTTGACCCGATTCCCCGTGGTAGACTTTCAGACCGAAAAACTTCCCGTGGAGCGGGTCATGGGAACGCTTCTCCACCGCCCCGAGCTCTTGCCGGAGGGTTGACATGCTCCGCCGACTTCGAACAGAAGGGGCCAAGTGGAAGCAGACCCTGGAGATCTCCTGGTCGAACCTCATGGCCTACAAGATGAACTTCCTTTTGCTCATCGTCGGCCCCACCATCGTCTTTTTCTTCGTCAAGTACAACGTCTGGACCTCTATCTACGCCATGGACGGCGTCGATGACATTCGCGGCTACAATCTGGAGCGGATGCTGGGCTACCAGGTCTGGGTCATGATCGTGGGCTTTCTGGCCCAGGGCTACATGGGAACGCGGCTGGCCGAGGACATCCGCCTTGGCCGCATCTCCTCCTATCTGCTCTATCCCTTCGAGTTCTGGAAGTTCCATACGGCGAAGTTTCTGGCTTTCCAGGTTCTTGAAATCCTTGTGGCGGCTGTGACACTCGGGGCGACTCTTCTCTTGGGGTTGGTGAAGTTACCAGAATGGGAGATGCTGGCTGCGGGAGCTCTTTTCAGCTTGCTGGTGGGATTTTTCTGGTTCGCCGTCTCCTACGCAATCGGGCTGGCGGCCTTTTGGCTGGAGGAAACCTGGGTCTTGCGGGTTCTGTTCATGACGGTGAGCAATTTTCTGTCCGGCGCGGTTCTTCCCTTGGAGATCTTCCCGAGGTGGATACGCACATTGCTGGATTACACGCCTTTTCCCTACGTCACCTTCGTGCCGGTGAAGATATTTATGGGCCAAGCCACGGGAAGCCTTTGGGCGGCCAGCGCTAATGTCCTTCTCTGGACCTTGCTGGCGGGCCTCTTGGCGGGAGCAATCTGGAAGAGGGGAATCACTCTTTACACTGCCGCGGGAATGTGACCACCTCAAGCTATCCGAGCGGTGCATCGAAGGGTATGGGGCTCAAAAACCTTTTCCAGGCAAGAATGGGCGAGTGGCGGCGGACGGACTGCCGCCGACGCGAGCGGAAGGCAACCCAAAGAAAAGAACCGCCTTGTACTGGAGTCCCGACCCACAAAAGAAAAACGACTGCCCGTGGAGCCAATCCCTGCTCCCCAAAAACCGAGCCACCGACATGAGAATCCTACACTACTTGAGAGTCTACCGGGAGTTCGTGAACACCTCCTTCTCCGAGGCAATGACCTATCGGCTGCATTTCATGCTGCTCATCCTCATGGATCTGGCCTTCTACGCGGCAACTCTTGGCAGCGTGAGCTTCATCTATGATCAGGTGGAAACCATCGGCCTTTGGAAGCGGGAAGAGTTTCTTTTTTTCGTCTCTTTCGTGCTGGCCATCGACCATCTCCACATGACCTTCGTGAGCCCCAACTTTTGGCAGTTTTCCTTCGATCTACGAACGGGGAAGCTGGATTTCGTTCTGCTCCGGCCCATCGGCGCGATATTCAGCATCTTCTTCCGCACGGTCCGGCCCGCAAGCCTTGTGAACATCGTGGTGCCCTGGGGCTGTATGATTCACTATGGAATGGAAGCCGGACTCCCCTCCTGGGGCTGGGTTGCGCTCCCCGCCCTTGTCCTTGCCGGACTCTGCTTGTACGTGAGTCTGGAAATTCTTCTCTCCATGAGCATGTTCTGGTTTGTGGAGTCCATGGGGATCAACTTCGTCCGGATCCAGTTCCAGCGGATCGCCAGGTGGCCCGATTTCGTGTACGGCTATTATGGGCGAAAGCTGTTTACGTTCGTCTTTCCCGTACTTCTTGTGGGAAGCGCGCCCGTGAGGTTTCTTTTCGATCCCACGGATTATTGGCCTCTTGTGGGACTGGCGGCGGCCGTGGGAGCGACGTGGCTGCTCACTGGAGTTTTCTTCCGGCTGGGCCTTCGGGCTTACGAGTCGGCATCAAGTTGAGAGGGGATCACTCCAGGAAAGGCGCGTCCATGGCCTCGAGCTCCTGGCTCAGCGCGGCTACGGTCTGGGGCCGCTCCTCCGGGTTCTTGGCGATGCAACGCAGGATCAGCCGATCCAATGCCAAAGAGATACTCGCATCAAATTGGCTTGGCGGCGCCGGCTCTTGGAACATGTGCCCGCCGATGACGCTGTCACCGGTGAAGGGAACCTTGCCACCTGTAGCCGCCTGATAGATGACAATTCCCAGGGAATAGATGTCAGCCCTGTGATCGACGGGGTTTCCCATGATCTGCTCTGGAGCCATGTAGAGCGGAGTCCCCTTGATGACCGACGTGCGCGTGGAGCTGGAAGCAAGTTTCGCGATGCCGAAATCCATGATCTTCACCTGGCTCCGCTTGCTCAGCATGATGTTCTGGGGCTTGATATCCCGGTGGATCAGGCCCTCGTTGTGGGCGTCCTGAAGACCGGCTCCGATCTGGCGAAAAATCGCCTTGAAGTAGCGGCGGATCACTGTTTGGCGCCGTTTGATAAACCAATCGAGTGTTTCCCCCTCGACATATTCCATGACGATATAAGCATTCTTGCCGCTACTCCCGAAATCGTAAACGGCGACAATGTTCGGGTGGTTGAGTTTCGCCGCCAGACGCGCCTCCCGGCGAAAGGCCCGAAGCCCATCGTGAAAATCGGGCATGTCCGCCGGCAACAGCTTGAAGGCCACCAAACGGTCAAGGGTCAAGTCCTTGGCCAAGTAGACAACCCCCATGCCTCCCCGGCCGATCTCTCTCTCCAAGCGGTATCTCTCACCCGCCACGGCGCTTGCGGACTCGGAAAGTCCCGGCATGGAAACTCGAGCAGCGTCCGGAGTCGATTCCTTCGATGCAAGAGCAGCCGTCACTTCCTGGAGGTTGCGAAGACGCTGAACGGCATCTTTGTAGGCATAGTCCCAGTGGATTACTTTTTTGTAGTACGTAGCCGCCAACGCAGGCTCTCCGATCTCCTCCAGCAAGGTGGCAAGCTCGTAGCAAGGAGGCGTATTCTCCGGACCTGGCACCCGCTCCGCCAAGAGGCGCTGGTAGCAGGAAACCGCCTCGGTAAGATCGCCCGCACTCCGGTGAGCAGTCGCTGCAAGCTCCAAGCTCGCCTGGAACCCATCGTCCTCTGGTGAAATAGTCTTAAGAAGCCGCAATGCCTCTTTTGGCCGGCCAGCCTCCTGGCAGAGTCGAGCCGCCTCCAACAGGTCTCCCGCCGCCTCGTAGCACCGCGCGGCCGCCGCCAGATCTCGGGAAATCTGGTATTGGGCCGCCGCCTCTGTATACCGGCCATCAGCCTCCAGGATGCCAGCGGCTCTTCCCGAATCGCCGGCTTGGAGCGCCAGATCGACGGCTCGCCGGTGTTCTCCGGCCAATTCCAAGAGACGCATCGCCTCGTCGGCGCAATCGAGGCCGATCCAGATTTCCGCCGCCTCCACCGGTTTGCCTGCTCTTTCCAGCTCTCTTGCCGCGGCCGCACGGTCTCCGGACTCCAAAAACTGTTTTGCCCGAAACTCCGCGGCTTCGGAAACGAAGCCCACTCTCTCGTAAGCAGCGGCGGCCTCCCGGCTCAAACCTCCTTCGGCATAGGTCTGTGCGGCCTCTTCCATGAGCCCCTGTTCCTGGAAAAGATCGCCGGCTTCCCGGTGAAAACCTCCAAGAAGGTAGATCACAGCCGCCTTGTTCGGCTGGCCCAGCTCCTTGTGGAGTGCGGCCGCCCGGGCGGCTGTAGCTTTGAACTTGGGAAAACTAGAATCCTCTCCCCGAGCCACCATGAGCTTGAGGCCGAGCTCTAACGCCTCGGCGGCTTGGTCTTTTCGGCCACACCGAAGAAAACTCCGCGCCGCCTCCTGGAAACGCTTCCCGCCTTTGGCGAACTCGCCGGCCTTGCGGAAGAAGAAAGCCGCTCGCTCGTTTTGGCCCATTTTTTCGTAGATCTCAGCAGCCTGGAACGCTCCTTCCCCGCCAGCTCGCAGAAAAGCCTTCAATGCCCGCCGCCGCTGGCCTTTTTGGAGATAGTAATCCCCCATCTCTTTCTGGCGATCCGCGACGTGAAGAATTCTGAGCCCCCGAAGATCGGCTCCTCGCTCGAACCAGATCCTGGCCGCGGCCGCGGTACGACCCGCCGCCAATAGCTTTTGGCTCCGAAGTTGATCGCCCGGATTGATTGCCTCCCCAAACCACCTTCCCGGGACACCCCAACGAAACCTGAGCCAAACCGCCCGCACCACAATCCCAAAGAAAAAGAGGCCCACAACCGCCACAGCCATCCAGAGCCAGGGAAGACCCGCCGCCTCCCCCGGCAACTGCTCCATCCAGGACCTGACCCAGGCCAACCGCTCCGGAGAAGTTCCGAAATCGTAGAGTGCCAGACCGAACAAGAGCGGGGCCGTCAACAAAACCAAGGTCGATCCGAGGTTCGATCGCCGGCGAGGGCGAACCGACAATGGCTGAGACGCAGGCCATGATCCGCTTCTCGGCTCGCTCTCCCGCGACCCAGTGTCGGAGCCTGCCGGCCGGGGTTTACCCACGCTAATGGAGCGAGGCCTTTTCCGGGAACGATCCACCGCGACGGGTGGCGGTTGGCTAGAGACCCGGATTCTGTCGCGAAAATAGACAAAAAAGATCGCCATGAGTCCCAGCCAAACCAGGCCGTCGATGCGATAGTCGCGATAGGCGCGAAGCAGCTCTGGCAGGGGCCCCCACAGAAGGAGTCTTGCCAAGGGCCCCGACTCCAACAGCCGTTTGGCAGGGGGCAAAGCCGCCAAAATCTCCACCAACTTCATTCCAGCCAGGAAGGGAAAAAGGGAACGGAGCGAATCTTTACTCATTTGCGCCGATACTCCTTCCCAAAAATAATAGGTCCCAAAAATAATAGGTCCCAAAAATAATAGGTCCCAAAAACTCCACAAACCGGCGGCCTCCACGCCGAACACCGGGAAGACTCCGCGCCTGGCTCCCAAAAGATGATATCATATAGCTCCTTTTTCATCCCAACGGCCACTTCCAAACCTCGAGCTTGGACCCACCCGGGCAAACCGTGGACAAGCTGCTCCCAAAAAAACCTGGATCTGTTATACTCTTTGTTTATGAACGCCTCCGACGCCCATGACCACCTCGGACCCTTGACTCGGGAGCACGGATGCCTGGGCAATTTCCAGTGGCGATGCCGGCTCAGTGGAACCGTGAATGCCCAGGCTCTGGCCAGGGCCCTTGCAAACCGTGGTTACGCGCGGCGAACCTGCCTCCCCTTCCTCCAGGTGCTCCGTCTGCCATCCGGTCACGAGATCGTCATCGTTCCAGCCACTGGCCGCGTTCAGCTCCGGGTGGGCTACCTGACGCCAGAAACCCAGCGAACCGCGGCAGCGTTGGATCTGTTTCAAGATCTCCTGCAATCCGTCCAACAAATCTCGGACATCAAGTCGCCTCTCTCTTTCGCCGGGAAATGTCGCGAAACCACGGTCCAGGACGCAACTGTCGCTTCTCCCGCGCCGGCTGGATCGCCTCCACCTTGACGAGGAACTCAACGACATGAAAACAAGCTCCATCCTGCTCTTCACAACCGCCACGATGGCTGTGGCTATCACGGCATGCAACCAAATCACCACCGATCTCGACCTTGCCGGCGCTTGGAGCGCAACCTTCGTCGTCGAAAAGAGTCTCCGCGACGACTGCCCCTTTCCAGCTCCCGCCCCGTTTGACAATGCCTTTCCCGTCACCATCACGCAAACCGATCACCGTTTCGTCGTTTCCGCTGAAGATCAGCAGGGAACCCTCTTGTTCCTCGGATCCGTCGATGAAAAAGGAGAGTTCACCTTCGGTGGAAATCAATTCATCACATCCCTCCCTACCATCGGTTTCAGGGGCACTTGTCCCATCGACCTAACTTGGGAAAATGCCTGGGGCACGGCAACGGACAATCTTATCGAAGGAGTCGGGATCGTCGATGGCCAGATTCAAGGCCAGAGCTGTTACCCCTACAACCGCCTTTTCTGCCGATTCGACATCAGCTTGCAGATTCGACGACAATAGCTCTCAAAGTTGACTTCCGCTCCCATCAGTCGCATCCGCTCCCGCTGCTCGCCTTTTATCACCGCTCTTGCACACCACCCCGCGGAACAAGATCCACCGAGAATCAGCCTCATGGAAACTCCCCAAAATTCCGATGTCCCGGCCAAGCCGAAGCCAGACAAACAGCTCCGCGACCACCCGCCCCACTCCATGGGCGCAGCCATTGCCCGCGAAGGAGGAAGTTTTTTCAAGGGCGAGTCACTGGTTCCCCAAACTACCCGGGCCACCGCTCAGATTTTGCTTTTTCTTCGAGACCACCTAAGAGATCCCTCCAATGCGCTCCGGGCAACAGTTGAGACCCATATAAAAGCCAGTCCCGCCAAGGTCGCCCGCCACCTTGAAAACCCTCTTGACGCTCTAAAATTGTTCCTGGAAACTGTTTTGGAAAGCGAAACTTCTTTGGCCGGGTTCGTCCGCCAGGTCGATGCCGAATGGGGACGGCGCTTCGGAGAACGCCCCCATTTTCAGCGCGGGGGGCAAGCTCCGCATCCCCAAGACGAATATACCCACGAGTCAGTCCGAGAAGACCTTCTGAGCTTGCTGCGAGCCCTCTCCAAGGACCGCTGAACTTCCCAAAAACTCCCAGGGGAAAAATGCCGGGCCAGAACCAGGCTCCTTGAAAGCCTACGGTGGGGCCTATCAAATTGTCGTGTTTTTGCTTTACAATTTTCTTCGCCGAAACGGTGGCACCGGCATCTTGCCGGTGTAGCGCCCTCCGGGCTACACGGAGCCGGGAAGGAGACCGGCCCCAGCGGTGATGTTGTCAAGCCGGATCTGATAGGTCCCCCTACGGTTGCCAATGAAGAAAAGGTCAAGTAGCTGATAGGGGGAACCCACTAACCTAAGGAAGGATCCTACCATTGAAGAACACTCTCCACATATCCGCAGCGATTCTTTTTCTTTTGGGCGCCTTTTTCCTTGGAGTAACGAACTCGGATCGGGCCTACGCCGACGACCTCTCCGACGCGATGGCCAGTGCCGGAAACGCTGCTAGCGAGCAAGCCATGGGAGCAGCTAGTGAGGCCTCTGGAAATGCGACGCAGGCTGCCCTGGACGCCGCCAACGCCGTGGGAAATGCCCAGGAGACACTCTCCGCCCTTGGCCTGGGAGCGCCTGCGCACTCGACCACCGCGGGTATTGACCGGAACGACCCGGAAGTCCAGTGGATCGAGACCGTGGGGAGCAAGGACGTCGTTATGACAGAGATTGACAAGAAGACCGTCGTGATCAGTATCAAGGGATCTGGAGACGTGGTGGTGGCGGGACAATGCCAATTGCTCCTCATCGACACCATGGGCTCCGGCGATATCGATGCCAAGAATCTCCACTCAGGGGACGTAAAAATCAGTTCCATGGGGTCGGGCGATTCCATGGTCCGAGCCGCCGGAAGCCTCGAAATCAACATCATGGGCTCCGGAGATGTCGTCTATTTCGGAACACCAGAGAAGATCGCCAAGCGGGTCGCCGGTACAGGCAGCGTGGTCAGAGGCAGCGACTGATCCATTCCATGAATGGAGACTGGGCCTTGGTCATCGCGCTGACCATGAACCGGGCAAGGAGGGCGCAGCCGAGGCGCTGTGCCCCATCAATTGGCCGTATTAAAAAGGAAAAACATCAAGTCCCATCAACCATCAGTCATGCCCAGCAAGGCATCCTTTTGAGCTTCCAGACTCTGAACAAGGAGGTCCATGAGGTCCTTTTTCCTGGTCTCCATGGCGTTTATCAGCGTTTGTCGCTCAGCCTGGAGCTTTTCCTCCAGTTTGCTCGCAGCCTCCTCTTCCCGGTTCAGGCCAGCTTGTGCCATCGCCTCTTTTTCCGACTCCAACCTGTTCTCCACCAAGAGCAAAAGTCTTGCCTCGGATTGACTCAACCGCTCCTCTACCTGCTCCACAAAGTCGCGACACAGCTCATCGACCTTAGTGTTCGCCCCTGTCTCAAACTGGCCCAATTTCTCCTGGAAGAGTGCCAGCAGTTCATGGCGATGTTCCACAAGCCGCGACGTGAGTTGCTCTCGCTCCTCTTCCAGTTGTTGACGCACCGCTGAAGCCGTGGTTCCTTTCAACTCGGCCAGCTCGCTTTCAAGTTTATCCTGAACCTTTTGTTCCAGTTTGGTTCCATGCTCATCAAGCCGCCGCGAAACCGAGGCCTTCTCTTCTTCCAGGCAGTCCCGAAACATCGTTTCTAAGAACGCCGAGTTCTCCCGCAACTGTTCCGACAACTCTTGCCGCCACTCGTTCAGGCACTGCTCGCCGCTTGCCGAAAGAAGGGTCAGCCGTTCTTCCAAATCCTGACACCGCTGGCCGAGACTCAAAGCCGTGGTTTCGGCCTTTTCGCCCATTTGGATCGCACGTTCTTCCAAATCCTGACACCGCTGGCCGAGACTCAAAGCCGTGGTTTCGGCCTTTTCGCCCATTTGGATCGCGCGTTCTTCCAAATCCTGACACCGCTGGCCGAGACTCAAAGCCGTGGTTTCGGCCTTTTCGCCCATTTGGACAAGCTTTCCATCTAGAGCATCTAGTCGCTCCGTCGCATGATGCTCGGCGGCTCTTACACGGTTGTCCTGGCGTGCTTCCGAGAGTTTCACGAGATCCTTCACGTTGGCGGTCAGCTCCGCACCCGACTCAAGCATCCGCGCTTCAATGGTCGATCCATGCTCGCCCAGCCGACGCTCCACGGAGCGGAAATATTCTCCGAATTTTTCTTCCACCAAGCCGATCTGGTGGCCGGACCACTCCTCAAAGCGCGTCGCCGCACCTTCATCGATGGTCCGCGCGTGGTTGGAAAGAAACTCTTCTATCGTCCGCCGCTGCCCAACGAGATTTGAACGGACCTTCTCCTCGACCTCTCCCAGAAGATCCCCATGCTCCTTGGCCACTCTGGCCATCTGTCTTTCCAATGCTTGACGGGTCTTGGTTTCTAGCTTCTTTCGAGCTTCCTCCCCCTCGCGCATCACGTTGGCCCGCTGCTCCTCCATCCGGCGCTCGGCCTCGGCCAAGAATTCTCCGCGCCGAATCTCAAAGGCAGCGTCGTAGTTTCGTAGCTTCTCCTCCAGATCGCGCCCCAGTCTCTGGCGGAAAACCTCCAAATCCTCCTGACCGCGATCCAAGCGCTCTTCGAATCGACGGCGTAGATAATCCTCTGATCGCGCCTCGGAACTCACCACCTGCTCGGATAACCACGATTTCAGACCGCGGATTAACACAAGGGGCAACACTACGGCCAATACAGCCGTCACGCCGACACCAACTGAAAGCCAATCGACGAAAGACACCCGACACCTCCATCCTCGATCAAGCCATTATAGAACTCTCCTCGATCCCGAAGAAAGCAGGTCCTTCTCTACCCGCCATCGGAACTCTCCTGTTTCTTGTTCTCCGCCGATGACCCGCCATCCGAGCCCGCGCGTTCCTTGTTCTCCGCCGATGACCCACCATCCGAACCCTCGGCTCTCTGGAGTTCCGCTGCATCGATTTCCGCGCAAGCTCTCTCATACCCTCCCTCGCAAGCCCGCAAGAGAAACAACGCAGACAGCTTGGCATCCTCTTCGACTTCCGTCCCTTTCTTATAGAGTTTCGCCAACTCGTAACATTTCCAGGCATACCCCCAGTCTTTGCAGGCCTTTCGATAATGTCCCGCCGCCAAAAGGTGGTAGCGCCGTGCAAGCTGGTGGCAACCAAAACCGCCACCGCCATCACACGCACGGCGGTAATAGTCCACCGCTTTGGCCATGTCCGGTTCTACTCCGTAGCCCTTTTCGTAGATCCAGCCAAGATTCTGGCAACCGACGCTGTCCCCTTTGCCACACGCGGATTCCGACAGCTTCAGCGCCTTTGCGTCATCACGCTTTAGACCTCCATCCTTGAAATAAAGTCGTGCGCCATTGGCACACCCCCTGGGATTCCCGTTTTCACAGGCCTTTTCGTAGAGTCTTGCAGCTTCTCCGATCTCTTTGGCGACGCCAGATCCATGCTCGAACATCTCCCCCAAAATGGTGCAGGCGGCAAATTCACCGCCATCACAGGCTCTTTCATAAAACTCCCCCGCCTTCACGATATCGTGGACCTGGGCCTCGCCACTGGCATACATCGCCGCCAAATTGATGCAGCCACGGGCATCCCCAGCCTCACAACCCCGGAGATAAAAGCTGGCTGCCAACGCTGAATCCTGCTCAACTCCGGTCCCACCGTGGTACATGATTCCCAAGTTAGTACAACCCCGCACCTCGCCGCCATCACAAGCCTTCCCATAAAAATCCGCGGCTTTGGCCGCATCTTGGGCAACGCTCTCTCCACTTGCGTACATGAGGCCAAGACTGATACAGCCCTGAACCTCCCCGCTATCACAAGCACGGCGATAATAGTCCATGGCTAGAAGTACATCCCTCTTGACGCGCCGGCCCCGAGCGTACATGGTGGCCAAGCTGATACAGCCCCGAGCATAACCTCCGTCACAAGCCCGAGTGAACAGTTCCGCCGCCAGAGACGAATCCCGTGACACTCCAACCCCAAGGTAGTGGAGAGCGCCCAGACTGGCGCACCCAAATGTCTCTCCCCCATCGCAGGCCCTCCCATAGAACCTCGCGGCCTGGGCGGAAGAGCGTTCCAGCCCCTCTCCTCGTGAGTAGAGCAATCCTAACGAGGAGCAGCCTCTGGCGTCTCCGCCGTCACAGGCTTTCAAAAATAGTTTCGCAGCCAAGGACGGTCGCCGATCTGCCGCCTCCCCCTGGAGTGCCATCTTGGCCCGATCAAAACAACTTGCCACGTCCCCTAAATCGCAACCTTTCCCATAAAGCTTGGCCGCACGAGACAGATTCTTCTCCAGGTGTTGGCCCACCCGATACAGCCAAGCCAGGCTCCCGCAGCCTCTGCCATCTCCCAGCTCGCAAGCCTTGCCAAAAAACCTGGCGGCGGTCTCAACGTCTTTCGCGACTCCAATACCGTCGCGATAGGAACCCCCTAGCTTCGCACAATCGGCGGCGGCTCCGCCTTCGCACTGCGCTACCAAAGCAGAAATTACCTTTGCACCGACATTCTCCTCCGTCTGAGCCAAGACCGCGGAACCGGCGGCAATCCAAAATATGATAGCGGCCCACCGGAACGACCAACAACAGCGCATCTCGTCATCTCCAGAGCTGGGTTCAGCCAAAATCACTCCCCCACCGCCGCCAGCGCGAGAAAGAGTAGCCCCAAAGCGCCCCAACGATCCCGCCGACAGCCAACCCTATCCAATCATCATTTGAAGGACCGGGCAACTGAACGCAAACCTCGACGCGACTCACCCATCGGGATGGAAGCGCCAGGCCCGGGGTTGTCGGCACGGTCTTCCTTCCGCTTTTTTCCCCGCCTCACGCGGAATCCGGCGGTGCTCCGGACTGAGGGCGGGGGAGGATGGCCGAAACGATGACCGGCACCATAAAGCCGTCATGAAAACTTCGGGTGAAAAGCTCCGGCGGGCAGAAGTCTGAGCCGGACGTTTTTCACACTCCCTCCACGGAGTTCGGTATATCGTTTGCGTAAGACATTGAAACATCTTTGACCAACTGGAAACCAAGGAAGCCCCATGCAGATTCTCGCTCTTGAACGGAAGCTCCGGCTTGTGGAGAAAAACCCCGATCATTTACAGGAAGACGCGGTTCTTGAAGCCTATCGCCGATATCGCGCCCACGGAGAACGAGGGGAATACAACGGGATCATCGTCACCGGTAGGCTTGTAGCAAAGGCCAAGTCCAGGGCACGGACGCGGCTTAGAGCCGCCATGGAGGTGCCTCGCCAGTCTTTTGTCTAGCCTGCGGTTGGAGCCTCAAAATCTGGAAGTCACCTTGCCGGGCCTCTCCGTGGCTTCCGCCGTATCAAGTTGCGATATCGCGGATGAAGTTCACGAAATCGACCTCATTGGAAGTGAGTCCGTAGCGATAGACAAAACGGCTGGCCACATAAGAGGCAAACATGGCGCGCAAATAGTTGTCGGGGACCCGTTTGAGAATGGCATCAAGTCCGATGGCATCGATGAGAGCCTCCGGACAACACCGACCGATGACCGCTCGCCTGAGACGGTCGTCGTCCCACAGGGCCGAGGGGCGGATGGCGTCGGCGACTTGGTTAATTTTGGTGCTCAGCAGATCGGTAAGCACGCTGCGCGGCTGTCCTGACCGCGCATTTTCAGCCCAGATCCGATGAAACTCCAGACGTGCGTTGTGGCAAATCCGGTCCATGATGGCTGAAACATACCGCTGGCGGAACGGAGGGACACCGCCATCCTTCTCGCACATCCAGTCGTTGTATTGGCCATCGTCAAGACTCAAGGCCGCCAGAACTTCCAGCGACGAGCTTGTGACCCCGCCCTTGTTGGCGGAGGCATCTTTGAAAAGGACGACCCCCTGCTTTTCCAGCTCCAAGCGAGCAGCCTGAGTCAGAAAGAGGTTCGCCCCTTCCACAATAATCTTGTATTTGGGGGTGCCGTCGGCCTTAAGAAGCTTACGCCAGTTATTGATGTGTATGGACCGTGGCCGACCGCCGCAGGGAACAAACATATCGGCAACCGCGTAGTCGCTGAGATGAAAACCATTCCGGAAATCGGTTCCGTTGGCCACGAAGCGACCGTCGGGCAAAGTCACTGACATATCGCTCACCAGAACCAAGAAACCATCCTTCGAAAGTCTGGATCGGTCAAATTGACTCACCATCTTCCGTTCCTTGGCCAGATGGGTGAGCTCAGTTCGATCGATACCTTCGGGGTCGTATAGGACGCCGCTCCCGTCGATGATCGCCAAAGTTCGATCCTTGGAAATGAGAATCTCGTTGGAACCGAGATCACCGTCGGGGCCGCCCGTCTGGATCTTGGTGACTTGAGACTCTTCCAGGCCCAGCTTCTCCAGGCTTTGCAACACGTATTCGTGGACTCCGCGGGTCGTCATGCCATAGACGTCGTGGGGAATGCCCCCCTTGGAGCGGCTTCTACCGGTGGTAAACGCCTTCCAAAACGGGTAACCCCGCTTGCGGGCGATCTCCGAAGCCACATCCATGAGCTCCGCCGTCCCCTCGTCCGGGCCAAGAAAGAGGATCTCATCCCGCTGGAGATAGTTCCGCACTTCTTCGTTGGGCAGCATGAGGTCCATCAGCCCGTGAACATATTTCCGGAAGGCGATATTGGCGTTCTTTTGGGCGCGGGGTGTCAAGAGAATGACGCCTTTGGAACCGCCTTCGGGAATATCTTTGTTTTTGTGCTGCTGAGTGTGAGCCAGGTTGTAGTTTTCATCGAAGGCGGATTCGGCATTATTCGCATAGATTTGCGGAGTCGCCGAGCGAACTAGCCGGATACCGCCTCTGGCCACGTCTCGAAATCGGACGTGAAAAGCACGAAATTCAGGACTGACGATAAAATAGAGTCCGTAGGGGTCATCGGCATAGTCTGCTCGCTCCAAGAATCCGCCGCTGAGCCGGAATGCAAGAGACACTTTTTCATTCTTGTAAAAGTTTGTCCGGAGAACAAGCTGGTTGAAATCAAGGAAAAAGCTGAGGATACGCCGATCATTTTCGTTGTCGATGGAGATCCGGATCTCGTGCCGGAGCTCCGCGAGGAGTTGGACGGGATCGGGGCTGCTTCCAGTCAATTGGTTGTCGGCGCTGGCATGCCGGACCAGAAAGTGCTCGTAGATCTTTTGCACGAGAGCGACATTTCGGCTCACAGCCAGGCGGATTCGTTCTTCGGAGAAACTATTTTTTACGAGCCTCGTGCGGAGGGATTGGAGCGTGCCCATGAGCTCGGGCCTGTCCTTGAGAGCTGCGGCAATGGACAGGTATTCGTCGCCAAAACCGGTGAGAAACTGGTGGGAAAAAGCGCTGGCGGCAAAGGCGTAGGTCACTGCCTGAGCCGTGAGCTGACCGCGCTGGAAGAATTCGGTCAAGGTGGTCAACGGCACGTTGTAGAGCAAGCTCAAGTCGTCTTCGAGATTCGCCAGAACATGCTCGTCTTCCACGGAATCCATATAGACGGTAAAAACGGTGATCCCGTTGGCGAATGGCTCGCGGTATTTTCGGTTGGAATGGAGCCCGTAGGACTGGAGCACGTCGGAGACAGCAGTGAAGAAAGCCGGGCTGGAGGCGACAGGCACCGCCACCATCAGCCGAGTCTCGTTGGTCTCCCGCTTGGCCGAGATCTCGATTGCCGGACCGATGGAACCAGGCGCCTTGTCCAGGAGGCGCTGGTATCGTTCGATGGTTTCCGGAACCGCTCCGTCCAGGAAAGAGTGGGCCGCAATCCGGTGGATATCCGTCACATGGCACGGCAGTTTCTTCCCCTTAAAGTCCTGCTCCGTAACGAAGTAAAGCCGCAACTCTTCCCCATCTCCTCTGCCGGGAGTGCAGAAGGACTGAATGCGGGTTCCCGGGTACTTTCGCTCAATCCGTCGCTCGATCTTCACGGCGGCAGCATGCGCCTCCCGGACGACATACATGGCGTGCTCGGGCTGTTCCTGCACAAGCTGAACGTCCACCGCTTGGCCCCGTTCGCGGTTCAAGATTCTCGATGCCTTCAGAGCCGCTACGTGATGCGCGATGAGGGGCAAAGGCGTCCTTTGGAAGTAATGGGGATTCAACCCCATTCCATGGACGAACCACTCAAGCTCCTCCCGAATGGTTCGAGGCTGAAACTCACCCATCTCCAGTAGAAGATTTTCGATCTCGCTGTATTGTGAGGGACTCAGCGGCGAGGGCCGCGAGCCCGAATGAGAATCCTGCATCTTATGCTCCCGGTAAGCATCGAAGTCAAAAAGCATTTTGCAGTCTAAACCCAGGGCCTCAGCTATGCAACCCGTTGGGCACTGGAACTGGGTTGTCAGGCGCTGGGAAATCAACCTGCAGCGGCTGTAGCCTGCCATCCAAGTCGGTGAACTCGTGCTTGTCGGGCAGAGAGAGGGGAGAGGGGCGGATTGCCGCCGCCGGGAGCGGAAGATAAGCCAAAGAAAAGAAAGCGATTTTCTTGGATTGTACCCTGTAGGCGCTCCACAAGCGAAAAAGAGGCTGTTGAGCTGGTGGCTCGGCTTGGGAAAGGTGAGGCGGTGACCGCGCCGCGACAACCACCTTGTGGATTCTCCGTTCAGGCTTCCGCCGAAACCAGAGCCGGAGCTGGCTGCTTGGATTTTGCCAGCAACTTCAGTGTGAGCAGGCGATAGTGCATCCCGTAGGCAGCCCATCGCAAGGCAAATGGCAGCTTTGTCGGGTGCCGAAACAGGGCCGTCAAAACGTATTTCCAGAACTTTCCCCGGTGAGAGCTTGAGAGCCCCTCGTGACGAAAAAGCCGGAACATTCCAAAGAACTCGTCCAGCTTGAAGGGAAAGCGGCTGGCTTGCACATGCCGGAGACTCGACAAACATCGAGCATAAAAGCCATCCATATTGAGGTAAACATCCCGGAGAACCTGGCAATACCCGTCGATAAGCTCATCCAATCCGAGGTTTCTGGGCTGAAACGCGACCTCGATGGCCGTAGCAACCGCCCCCGAGGCCTTTCCGAAAAGGCGGCCCTCCCGTTCAAGACGTTCCATCAGCTTGGTTTCTGGCAGTGGCGAAAGGAGTGCAAACATCGGCGTTGGAATACGAATCTCCTCGATGAAATCGACCTGCCGCTGAAAAATATCCGAGCCATCACTATCGAACCCAAGAATAAAACCGCCGAGAATCAGAAGTTTCCCCACCTCTTGAATCCGATGGATCTTCTCTACCAACGTCATTCCAGGCTTGAGGTTGTGGAGCTTATTCGTTTCCCGCAAACTTTCCTCGCTGGGCGATTCAATGCCCAGAAAAACCATGGAGAAACCAGCGGGATCGAAGGCTTTGAGGAGCTCCTCGTTCCGTTTTTCCGCCAGCAATACCGTGGCCTGCGTGAACAACTCAAACGGGTAGCCATGCTCCTTTTGCCAGTGGGCCAACCCCTTCAAAAGGGTCAGCGCGTCCTTGGGCTTCCCAATGAAATTGTCGTCGATAATAAAAAGCTGGCCGCGCCAGCCAAGATCGTAAAGCTTGTCGAGGTCGGTCAAAAACTCCCCGGAGTCCCGGGTCCTCATTTTCCGGCCATAGCGTGAGGTGATGTCACAAAACTCGCAATCGTGAGGACAACCTCGGGAGAATTGGACAGCCATGGAGGAATAGTCCCGAAAATCGAGGTCTGAGTAGTCGGGAATAAGGAATTCCCCGGCTTCCGGTTTGTGCCCTTGATAGACCTTCGACGCCCCGCCTTCAAAAAACTCGTCCAGGAATGTGCCCAACGTTGTCTCGCATTCGTTGATGAAAGCGTGGTCGAGGTTCGGGGTCGTTTCGTTAACGTAGGGGCCGCCGCCGATGACCCTCTTGCCCATGGCCCTCGCTCGACGGGCAACCGTATCGAAGGACTCTGACTGCGTGAGCATGGCGCTCAAATAAAGGTCGTCCGCCCATTCCAAATCCATATCGGTCAAAGGCCGAACGTTCATATCGATGAATCGGACGTTTTCACGCCCGTAGCGCTCACGAATGGGCCCAATAATGCAAAGCAGACCCAAAGGCGGCATCATCGCCTTGGGATAGCCCCAGCGATTCTCGCCCAGCAGAATCCGGTGCATCTCCCGAAAATTCCAGTAAGACTCCATCGGGAACTCGGGATAAACAAGAAGCGCTGTGCGATTGCCGTCACTCCTCAAGCCCGCGGGGGATTCTTCCACTTTCATCGCTTCGGACATCGAACACTCCCGGCTCGCTAGCCGTCTCGCCCCATGGCCACGCCACTCTCTTCCCAGAAGCACGCGGCAAAAGCGGGGCGCCCGTCAATAAAACCGATTGACCTGTGATCCCCGTACCAAACTGGTGATGCTGTCCCACAAAAGGGATCTTGCACCATCGCCCATTGATCGCAGACCGCTCACATCACTTTGGGAAAGATTGAGGATGATACACCCGACTCGGTACAACAGACAAGAAGTGTGCGTCCGGGAAAAAAACACTGACCAAGCAGGTCAGTATTTTCCCGAGCACGGCAGGCAAAAGCATGTTCTGACATGATGGTTCGGCCCCGTTCCAGATCGATGGAGAACAACACCGATCAGCCCAAAAACGTCGCCCTTCTGGGCGTAGAACCACTTTGGCGGAAAAACCGAGACACGATTTCTCATCCCTCGGCTTGACTTGAGCTGAATCCCCGCCTATAGAATCACGTTGAAAGTGCGGTGAAAAGCGCAAGGACAACGACTCGAACATGGAGCCAAAACGATGGATCAGCAGAAGCTGGAGGCAACCTCCTTAGAGAGCCCAACGGTTCATCGCTACCTGGAACTGGCAAAAGAGCATGAAACCTATGAGGTTCGACTTCAGAAAGCCCTGGAGCATCGGGAGCGGTTTAGCGAGAAAATTCTGCTCAAGGTGACCTCTGATTATCGGCTCCGAATGGATGAATTGACCTCGGAGATGAATAGCCTAGCCGGAGATCTCCAGGGCGAGACACGGACCCTGGAAGAGCGGCTGAGCAAGCTGCGAACGGAACAGGCCCAGTACACCGAGCGTTTTGAAGAGCTTGAGCTCAGGCACCTCACTGGCGAGCTGAGTCAAGACGAGTACACCAAGAACAAAGAGGCCCTTGAAGCCGAACATCCCTCCCAAACAGACGAAGCCGACCTCCTTGAGCGCCAAGTCCAGATGATTAGGGATCTGCTTGCCGAACAAACGCCAGAGCAACCAGAGAAAGAACCCGAGCCGGAACCGGCGGTACCCACGCCTCCTCCGGAAGAACCCCCACGACCTGTTGCCGCACCGCCGCCGCTTCCGGCAACGGTTGCGGTCGGCCCCGACGCCGACACGGTTTCCACTGCTGCTCCAGCCCAGTGCCAGCCAGCGGCGGTGTCGGTGGCGGTGGAAGTCTACGACGAAGAACTGGAGACAGCCGACGCGGGCCACGATAGCTGGGATGCAGAGCTCGCTGGAATGGTCGATGAAATGGACGAGTCAGAGGACTTTGACGAAGAGGCTCTCCTGGAACCGAAGAGCGAAGAGTATGAAGAGGAAGAATACGAGGAAGAAGATGGCTCGTGGGACCGCGACGAGCTTATGCCGGATGAATGGGAGGAAGAATCCTTCGGTGAAGCGGAAGATAGTGACAGCATGGGCGCTCCCGTCTTTGTGCCCACCGTGGATCCCGAGCCCGCACCAAACGACGGTCTGGCAGACGGTGACTTGAAGTTCGATGTCCCCCCTTTGAAGCAGGACGAAAGCTGGCCCACGGAAGAGAGCGAAGCGGACTACGCGGCCGTAAGTGACGGCGCTCTCGATGATGCTCTCGACGATTTCGAAGACTATTCCGAAGACTATCTTGACTCTGAGGTCGATATCCCCGAAGAGCTCTTGCTCGATGAAGATGACGACTTCCTTGAAACTGAAGCGGACGTGGACGAGGACTCAGGGTTACTTGAATCTTCTGAGGCTCTATTGGAAGATGAGAACCTCGTGGGGACCTATGAGGACGAAGCTCCCGCTGATCGAGGAGTCGTCAAGCGCCCGAGGCGGTTGCAACCTGTGGTGATCTTCAGGGAAAACCAGGCCGACGAGAAAGTGTTCTACATCACCGGCGATTCCATGAGCATCGGTCGAGGACCGGATAACGACATCCAGCTTGCCACGGATACATCGGTCTCTAGACACCATTCCCGGATTACTTTCGAAGGCGACGAATACTGGATTTCCGATCTGGGAAGTTCTAACGGGACCATCGTGAATGGTGAGCTCATCACCAAGACGGTGCTCACAGGAGATGACGAAGTCTCCATCGGCCAGACAGTCTTGAAGTTCAAGTTTCGGTAGTCCCCACTTTCTCCCTGGAGTACACGGCTCGATCTTGCGGCTTCTTCGTTGGCCCGAAACCCTCACCGCGAGGCTGCCGCACAGGAAATCGAGCCTACAAAAAGAACAACTGCTGGAGGAGCCAAAGGACGAGGACTAGACTTCCAATGCGAATCGCGGTACGAGGGAAGCTACCCCTTGTATAGGTTGTGTCCAGGAAATCAACGCCTCTTAGAACCCCGGTCTCCGCATCGAGAAGCAAGACTGGAAACGGCAAGACAGCCCAGTATTCTCTTAGTTGGCGCCGCGTGTGGCGATTCAGTGGATCTGGAGCACTTCTTCCCGACTTTACTTCCACAATAAACCGCCGACCGCGGCGCCGAACCAAGAAATCGGGGCGAATACTCGCACGGTGCTCCTGCCATCCAACTTGAAGCCGTACCTGGTATTCGGGCTGAGACTCGAGAACTTTGAAACCCGCTCTCTCCAAAAGCTCTTCAGCTCTCTCTTCCGCCAGCTTGGCACGGCGAAAGCGCCGCTTCATACGCCGCCGATGGCAAGCACGGCGAAACCAAAGCGTTCCCGCGACGGACACGATACTTACAGCGAGCAGCCACAGCTTCATTTCCTTACCGCCTTATCCCGGATTTCTCATCAAATCCCGTCACGAGGCGGCGCAGGCGTGCAGCCAGCGAGTCCGACGACAGGCAGGCACCGGAGGCGTAGTAGAACTACGTTGAAGACGCCTGACCGGAGAGGACGCTGTTGGCTGCGATGATTGCGTTGACGCAGCAGGGATTTGATGAGATTTCCGGGCTTCTCTCAGTTTCAACTGTTGAGCCCTTGTCACGGGTTGTCGTGAGATCAACTAGAATATCGGGCCGCCGTGGAGAAACAACACTGGAACCGGATGCATGACCCCGGAAATCTCATCACCAATCTGCTACGGCGTCTGATCCATCGTCTCCACCGGCGTCCTCGTCGGGCGGCTCCTTGACGTAGTGCGTGCCTACGCCGGGTAACCGTTCACCTGGCCTGAACCCCGAACCATAGGGTCCGATTCCCCGTGAACGGTTACCCTCCGGTGTCCGCCTCTCCTCCTCCTTGGTGGAAACGCGCCTCGGACTACCTGGGACCTATCAGATCCGGTTGACAACATCACCGCAGGGGCAGGCCTCCTTCCCGGCTCCATGCAGCCCGGAGGGCGCTACACCGGCAAGATGCCGGTGCCACCGTTTCGGCGAAGAAAATTGTAAAGCAAAAACACGACAATTTGATAGGTCCCGACTACCTCGCTACGATCCGTGATGAGAATTCCGGGATAACCGTGCCAAACGGGAACAAACACCAGCGTTCTTTCGTTCTTGAGAGGACAAAGCGGAACGGGACTCAGTCATCGGTGGTGCCTTCGGCAGCTCTCGCTGTCGCTCGGACCCGGCCACCCCCCCAAAAACGCGTAGCGAAAAAAAATGTGGGTCCAGGGAGCTAGCTCCCTGGCGAGGTCCTGAACCGGAGCGTAGCGTGAGCGAAGCGGAGATCATGACCGCAGGTCCATAACCAGCGCTCCTGGCGGAGGTCCGGAGGCCGCCTCCGGCGGGTTCCAGGGCTGGAAGCCCTGGCGCTGGGCCGGAGATTCACTGAGTGGCCGGAAACGACGGACGAGGCCGCAGGGCACCACCGATAACCGGCCCAGGCGGAACGCCAGGATTTCCCCAGGCCGGCGAGATACATTTGACAAATAAAAGGCCGTGAGGTCTTATTATTTTCCTGAATCCATAGGAGTAGAGAGGAAATGAGCAACAACGTGGTGCATTTCACAGATGGTAACTTCGAGCAGGAAGTTTTGAAATCCGACATCCCGGTCCTCGTTGATTTCTGGGCGCCGTGGTGTGGTCCTTGCCGTCAAATCTCGCCACTTATAGACAAATTGGCGGATTCCCATGCGGGCCGAGTTAAGGTGGGAAAAGTCAATGTCGATGACAGCCCGGATGTTGCCATGCGATACGGGGTCCGGTCGATCCCCATGCTCCTGATCTTCTCCGATGGTCAGGTGGCTGCTCAGCAAGTGGGCGCCCTCCCGATGGCAGGTTTAGAAAAGATGTTGGAGGGAGTCCTCGAGTAAAAGCTGCAAGGCGTGGAAAAAGTTCGAACTGGCTGCTGGATGGTCTTATCCCGCGACACCAAGCCGGCGGTCGGAGGTTAGCTCCGAGGCCGCCGGCTTCCAAAACAGCCTCGCGATCCAATGCCTATGTTTGCTGGCCCGATGGGAGATACCCAAGGATGCACGACTGAGTGCTCATTGACGGGGCATGAGGCGTGTGATACGGGTTTGTGAAATTTTTAACAAGTTTCGCATGAAGGCAACATCAAGCGGCAGGTGGATTCGTGGATCGAGATGCCCGGAAGATGTGGAAAAAACTCGGGGGAGTGGGTTCTCTAGGCTTTTCGATGCCCTTGTCTATTGCTCTTGGCGTACTGCTGGGAACCTGGTTGGATGGCCTTTTTTCCACGAATCCGGTGCTCACACTGGTCTTTTTGCTCCTGGGAATTGCCGCGGCATTCCTCACTCTTTACCGCGAAGTGACACGAGACCAAGATTGAAGGCTTCTAGGATCTGGAAAACCCTGCTCGTCCTGAGTAGCGGCATATTGGTTGTGTGCCTGATTTTCTGTTGGCTATTTTGGAACACTCAAGTCGCTCTGGGAGTGCTGCTGGGAGGAGTTTTGACAATCGGTAATTTCTATCTCTTGGGCCAAGCCTTGAAACACGTTCTAACTCCTGAGGCGAGCCGGAAAACCCCCAAGCGTTTTATTCTCTTTTTCCTATTGAAATTTGGACTGTTTTTTGCGGTTTTTTCCGTGGCACTGAGATCGGGACAAGTTGATCTTTTGGGGCTTTTTCTTGGCTGTTCAGTGGTCGTGGCTTCGATTTTCGTCATTGTGCCCGTGACGAGTCTGTTTGGATATCAAGACGACGAGGATTTCGTTCATGGCTGAGCATATTTTGCCCTGGACTAGCTTGTTGAACTGGCTCATCGGGAAACCGATTGCGGCGCTACTCGATCTGCTGGGCTTGCCTTACCCCCAAGAAATGCCTATCGCCAATCATCTGGTGGTGACAGGTATTCTGGTGGCCGGGCTCTTGTGGTTCGCTTCCTGGCTGAGAAACCGCCTCGAAGAAGTCCCCAACCACTGGAGCCAGCATCTGGTGTAGCTCATCGTTGGTGGCCTTGAGGGTCTACTCGATGAAATGATCGGGCCAAAAGGGAAGAAGTACCTTGGCTTGGTGGGCACGCTCGCGCTCTACATCGCCCTGGCAAACCTGGTGGGGCTGCTCCCGACATTGTCGTCTCCAACGGCCAGTCCCAACACAACTTTAGCTCTATCGCTGACGGTGTTTTTCTACTACCATTGGGAGGGGCTCCGATCACAAGGGGTTCTCAAGTATCTGCGACATTTCGCGGGACCGCATCTGGAGTGGTATATGGCCCCGCTCAATGCCTTGTTCTTCGTCATTGAGATTCTAAGTCATACCTCCCGCATCATGTCTTTGGCCGTTCGGTTGTTCGGCAACATCTTCGGGGAGGATATGGTCATCATCATCTTGTTTATGCTCCTTCCCTATTTTGCGCCGATCCCGATCATGGGGCTTGCGATAATCACAAGCCTCGTCCAGTCGTTCATCTTCGTAGCTCTCACGATGGTCTATCTTGCGGGCGCCGTCGCCGTGGAAGAACATTGATTTGCAATGATTCTCATGTTGCTGTGTAAGGAGGAATCTCTGATGAAGAAAGTGATGTACTTTTTCCTAGCTCTTGGAGCTATTGCCTTGTTCGCGGACCCTGCCCTGGCCCAGGAAATGGTGACGGAAGCGTCTGGAGCGGCCGGGGGAGCAACTAAGGTCTGGTATTTTGTCGCCATCGTGGTGACTTGTGGCTTTTCCATGGGCATCGCCGCCTCTTTTTGCGCCCTCGGCCAATCCAAGGCCATCGTGGCTGCTCTTGAGGGGATAGCACGCCAGCCGAGCGCCGCAAACAAACTGTTCAACCCGATGATTATCGGCCTCGCGCTCATTGAGTCGCTGGCGATTTATGTGCTGCTCATAGCCCTCATCCTGTTCTTCATGAAACCGTTCGATCCAACGGTCATCGGCCTTTAGCCTTTGAAGGCAAACCAAGGCGGGGCCGGTTTGATAACCGGCCCCGCAGTTTTGTACCGATCCCGATAAATCCTGCCGGCACGAGGAACCTCATCATGGCTCACTGCAGAGAGTGTAAGAAAAGCTTGCCCAAAGGAGCCAAGTTCTGCGGACACTGCGGGGCAAAAGCCGTCATTCTTTGCCCCAGTTGCGGCGCAACCGATCTGCCCGGGCCCAACTTCTGTGTCAAGTGCGGCGCCAATCTCCGAACCGGAGCCAAACCTCGCGACCCGGAAGAAGCCATCGAAGACGAGCTCAAGATCTACAAAGCGGGTTGGACAGAAGGCTACCAAGTCGTCACGTGCGTCCAATGCGGTGCCAAAAACCGGATTCCAAAGACCAAGATGGAGCGCGGCCCATCGTGCGGGCGCTGCAAAGCCCCACTCTCTTTGGGCTAGCTTCCGGTGCCATCCGCGTAAGGCGGGACATTTCGAGGATTGTGGAATTGCGAGCGTCCGGGCAGCGCCTCGCGCTGCTCGACGGGCGTCCGGGGACTCTCCCCGGTCCCCAGGCAGGGCTTTGCCCCGCACCCACCAGGGAGTTCACTCCCTGGACCCACATCATTGTAAGGTGGGCGTCGCTTATGCTCGGCATCTCGCTGCGCTCGGCACCGCGCTTTTGGCGGGTGGCCGAAAGATGACCAAGTCACTTGGCTCTAGAATTGGATAGACAAACCAGCGAAAAGATCCTCGCGGCCACCGGCAAGTAACTCCACAGCCATTTGGCGAAAAATAGGCTGACTCAATAGTTCAGGCGAAACTGAAATCTTGTAGTGATTTGCGCCGCGAAGCAGGTCTTCCTCCAGGAGTTGAGTCAAGCTACCTCTCGCAATGCCTATCTTAATCTTGTCCTGGTTGTACAACTTGATGTCCTGAAGGATCAATCGAGCCAGCTTCTTGGCATCCGCATGAGGATCGGCAGCTTTTTTCTCTGCCTCGTTCCCCGCTTCCTCCGGTGACCAAACATGATCGTCAAGATCGTTTTCCGAAACCACGGCGCCGGATTCAAACTCCCAGACAAGCCCGCCGTCAGAAGAAACTGACAAGGAAGTAGCTTCCTGAGGTTCTTCCTCAGATGGAGCGGGTACTTCGAAGACCGGTGGTTCCCCTTCGGCCTCAGGTTCCACCATGAAATCCGCAGGATATCGCTCCGCCGCCAGTGTGGGAAGGGATTTCTCGACCGCTTCCGGGCCCGGTCCAAAGGTTATCTGTTGGTCATCCTCCGCGGAACTGACTGGCATTCCCAGCGGTGAATCGAAGTCGATGTGATCATCCTCCGCGGAACTGACTGGCATTCCCAGCGGTGAATCGAAGTCGATGGAGACCTCATCATCGGACGAGGAAGTGAAAGATGGGGCGCGATCCCATCCTCCGTTGTCTTGACCCTCCGCCGCTTCAAGCTCGGCAAGAGCACTGAGAGAAAAAGATACGTCTTTCGGCTCGGAAGTGTCCTCCGTGCCAAAGGACGGGGTCGGCAAACTCGATGCCGGCATGCCAAAATCAATCACATCCTCCAAGCTCGGACTAGCGGATGGATCTTGAGGGGTTTCCTCGAACTCGATGATATCCTCAACCGCCAAAGTCGCTTCTGAGCTCGGACTAGCGGATGGATCTTGAGGGGTTTCCTCGAACTCGATGATATCCTCAACCGCCAAAGTCGCTTCTGAGCTCGGACTAGCGGATGGATCTTGAGGGGTTTCCTCGAACTCGATGATATCCTCAACCGCCAA
>JAJRTK010000314.1 GCA_024278345.1 bacterium
CTCGAAGCACGCGCTCCACGGTTTTTTCGACTCCTTGCGTGCGGAAGTCCACGACCAGGGGCTCCGGGTGACGATGATCTGCCCGGGCTTCGTTTCCACGAAGATCAGTATCAGCGCCCTCAAGGGGGACGGCTCCAAGCACGCCATCCTGGACGGCGCGACGGATCGGGGCATCCCGCCGAACAGGTGCGCCCTGGCGATCCTCCGGGGAATCGCCGCTCAGAAGAATGAGATCTACGTCGGCGGCAAGGAGATTCTTGCCATCTACTTGCAGCGGTTCGTCCCGGGCCTTGCGGCCCGGATCCTTCGCGGCGCCAAGGTGACCTAGAATACCTCCTTCGAGACCGTTTCTCCCACACCCCAGATCCCCCGGCGCCAAGGTGACCCACCATGAGCCATACGACCCGATTCTCCGCCCTTTGCTTCTTCCTTTCGGCCTGCGGAAGCGATACGTTTACACCTTCTAGTCCCCAACCGACACCGACACCGTACTCCGCCGCCGAGACCTCCTCCATCGGCTACCGCTTGCTCCGGAGCGCCGCCCATCTCGATTCTCCCCGCACAGGGGTCGCAAAGCTCTTTTCATCGGGCAACCCAAACCCGGCTTCTAATGAGGATTACAACCAGTTCCTTGCCTACGAAGGCCGGGACACCTTCCTTCTCGCGGAGCAGAATGGCCCGGGCGTCATCACCCGCATCTGGATGACGGCCCGGGTGCCCCGGGGCCGAGACTCCCTGCCGGGCTTCGACTCGGGCGCCATCCTGAACGTGGAGACCGATGGAAAGCTGCTCTTCTCCACCCCCCTCAAAAGCTTTTTCGCTGGCCACCTCTATCCCTTCGTCCATCCTCTGGTCAACCAGCACATCAACCGCAACGGCACGCCCAACGGCCTGGGCTTCTACTCCTACGTTCCCATCTCCTTCGCCCAGTCGATGCGGATCACCGTGACCAAACCGATCCCGCGGTCCGCCAAGTTCCCCAATGATCGGTTCTTCTACCAGATCAACGTCCTGGACCTCGCGGGGGAACAGCCCGTAACCACCTCCCCCACCCGGCAACCCGACGGCTCCCTGGCGCTGACCCCGGCGGACCAGGCCGCCCTGGAAGAAGCCCTACAGCAATGGAGCGCCCCGGGAAGCCTGGCCAACCAGATGGACCTGGCAAAGAAGCGGATCGACTTCCCCGGCCCCCTGGCCGGCACCGCCACATTCGCCGAAATCGAAGGTCCAGGGCGCATCCGCGGCCTCCGGATCCACGCCCCCGATATCCCATCGGAAGCCCTGGAAAAAATCCGCCTCCGCATCACCTGGGACGACGCTCCCGAGCCCGCCGTGGAGATCCCCCTGGCCACGGGCTGGGGCAGCACCTTCACCAGGGGCCGTTTCCAGGCCCTCCTCCAGGGCGCCCAAGCCGACGGCATGCTCTACCTGGCCCTGCCCATGCCCTTTCGCGTCTCTGCCCTGGTGGAGCTCGTCAACGGAGGTACCAGCAAAGCCATCTCCGGCGAGCTCTACTACGACCCGGAACCGGTGAGAGACGATGCCCTCTACTTGCACACAACCTTCGCCCGAGAGGTGGTGGAGGCCAAATCCCGCTTCCTGGCCCTGGATATCCCCGGGCGCGGCCACCTGGTGGGCTGGCAGATGTCCCTGGACGTCCTGGGCAACCACAACTCCATGGAAGGAGACGAATTCTTCACGGTGGACGGGGCCATCTCCCACCGGGGCACCGGTTTCGAAGACCTCTTCAACGCCCATTGGTTCTTCGAGGGCGGAGTCCGAAGCGCCCCTCTCCACGGCGCAACCTCCGTCGATGGCCGAGGCCAGCCCGACATCGACGCCTTCCGCTTCTTCGTGCCAGACGCCATACCCTTTTCCGCGCACCTGCGAATGGAAATGGAAAACGCCAACCTCGTGGGCTTCCGCGACACCTACCGCGCTGTCGTCTTCTACTACCTGGCCCACTAAAAATCGGGTGGTGCTCCGGCCTTAGGGCGCGGATCGAGAGCGGCGCCAACGGCGAGCAGCGGGTGCCGCGGGGAACTCGTGCCGAAGGCACGGGTCGTTACAAATCCCTGCTGCATCAACGCAATCATCGCAGCCAACAGCGCCCTCCTCGGTCAGGCGTCATCAACGTAGTTCCACTACGCCTCCGGTGCCTGCCTGTCGTCGGACTCGCCGGCAGCGCGCCTGCGCCGCCTCGCGACGGGATTTGATGAGAAATCCGGGTCAAACGATTGGAATGGCTCCATGCACCCCCTTGACAGGGGATACATTTATATGCAGAATAGAGTATGCTGAGCAGTATGGGTTTTACTCTTGCAAGGGAAGATGGCGATGAAACGAAGGCCACGAGGGGCAACACGAGAAAAAATCTACCGCTTCATGCGGCAACGGATCCTGGCCGGCGATCCACCCACGCTTCGAGAGGTGCAGGAAGCCCTTGAGATCCGGGCGATCCGGACCGTTCAGGTCCACCTGTCAAAGTTGGTGTCCGAAGGGCAGCTTCGCAAGCTTGGGACTCAGTCCCGCGGCTACCGCCTCCCGCTCGCCTCGAAGCGAAATCAGCCGACGCGATTCGTGCCCATCCTAGGGCAGGTTCAAGCAGGAGAGCTCACCACGGCCATCGAGAACGCTGAAGATCACATTGCCATTCAATCGCGTCATGCCACCGAAGAACTGTTCGCCCTGACCGTCCGGGGCGACAGCATGAAGGGAGCTGGCATTTTGGAGGGCGATCTGGTGATCGTGCGGCGTCAGCCAACGGCTGAATCCGGAGATATCATCGTCGCTCTCGTGGAGGATGAGGCGACGGTAAAACGGCTGAAGCACTGCCGGGACAGCATCGAGCTTTGTCCCGAGAATCCGGATTTCGAGCCCATTATCCCCGATCCTTCGAAGCTCAAGATCCTGGGAAAGGTCATCGAGCTGCGCCGCGATTTCGAGGCTACCACAAGTAACGGCGGTGGTTAGTGGCTCGCTGTCGGCTGCAAAAGCCAAGACTTTGTTGGCCGTACCTGGAGCTTCTCAAAATCGACAGGAGGTACGAGTGGTGAACGGCTCCTCCGAACAGTTTCGGGTCCGGGAGCTCCATCATGGAAGGAATCGGACTCTCCAAGAGCTCAGGGCGCAGCTTGTGACCGTTGGAGGTCAGGTTCGGCTCTCCCGAGCAAATGAGTCAGGGCATCGACCGCCAGCTTGCTGGGGCCTCGCCGCGTTGATGGGGCGGATTGCCGAGCTTTCTGGGAAAGGGGAGACCGCTTCCCTCACTTTGGCGGTTTCTCTTATTCTCGAGGCGCAGCAAAAGCGTGAAATCGCGGCCTGGATCAGCGCCCGTGAGAGTATTTTTTTTCCGCCTGACCTTTGCGAAACGGGCATCGATCTTCATGCCCTAGCGGTAATACAAGCGCCAGAGCCCACTTCCGCAGGCCGCGCAGCCGACAAGCTGCTCCGATCGGGGGCATTCGGGCTGCTCGTCCTTGATTTGCCTCCTGGAACCTGTCTCCCTACGCCGCTTTTCGCACGCCTTGCACAACTCGCCCACCGCCATGAGACAGCAGTGCTCTGCTTGACTGAAAAGCCCAAAAATGCGCCAGCTCTGGGATCTTTCGTTTCTCTTCGAGTCGAAGCCCGAAGGCAGCGGCAAGGCGAGGACCGATTCTCATGTCAACTTTCCCCCCTCAAAGACAAACGCCTCGGCACCGGCTGGCGCGACCATAAAATGTTCCGAGGCCCGGGAGGACTGTACTGAGAGTATGGAAAAGCAAGCTGCACGATCCCGAATCGCCTGTCTGAAAATCCCGGGTTTTCCCTTGCAACTTTTCTTTCGGCGACATCCAGAATGGCGTGGGCATCCCATTGCCATAGTGGACGAAGACAAACCCCAAGGCCGAATTCTTTGCCTTGACGAGACCGCCCGTCGAGCGGGTCTTCTTTTGGGGGAAAGTTACGGCAGCGCCCTCTCCTTGGTGCCAGGTCTCCGGGGCAAGACCTTCCCCGCCAAGGAAATGGAAAAAGCGACCCGCGAGCTGCTGGACACGCTGGAATGCTTCTCTCCCACGGTGGAGGCGGTTCCTGGTGAACCTGGCGCCTTTTGGCTTGATGCCACCGGTCTTCAGCCGTTGCTGAGGTCGCTAGAGGTTTGGGTCGTCGGCCTTGAAAGATCTCTTCGGAAACTGGCCCTCAAGGCGTTCATCGTGGTCGGTTTCAGTCGATTCGCCACCTACGCCATCGCTTCTTTCCAAGGTCAAACGTCAATTCTGAGTAACCCCGAGCAAGAACAGCAAGAAGCCCTTCAAGCCCCTCTCCATCTGTTGGGAATCGACCCAGCCGCCCTGGGCGAGCTCCAGAAACTTGGCGTTGAGACAATAAAAGAACTTCTAAAGCTTCCTGCCACCGGGCTTCAAGAGAGGTATGGCCAGCGAGTCCAGGAACTTCGCCGCCTGGCCAGCCCCCGGGAATGGATTCCCCTCCAGCCCACGCTCCGCCCGAAGCCGCTCCAAGAATCCGAATGTTTCGAAGATCCGGAATCCAATGCCATCCGTCTCTCCTTCGCCATCAAGCGCTTGCTTCACCCGATGCTGGCCAAGCTTGCGGAACAGGGGCTCGCCGCAAGAGAGCTACTTCTAGATCTGGAGCTTGCCGAGGGGGGCTCCAAACAAGAGCGCCTACTGCCGGCCGTTCCCACTCTTGACTCGATCCTTCTCATCGAGCTCGTTCGGCTGCGGCTGGAAAGATTGCAGCTCGCCTCCGGCGTGATCTGCCTCAACCTAGCCGTTCTGGAGGCGAAGGCGAGCTCCGAACAACTCCAGCTCTTCCAACAGCAGCCGCGGCGAGATCTCGGATCTGCCGAGCAGGCGCTGGCCCGAGTGCGGAGCATTCTTGGGGAAGATAGGGTGGTGGTGGCCAGGATTTGTCAGCGTCACCTGCCGGAGGCAAAGTTCACCTGGGAACCGCTTCTAAAGCTTCAAATTCCCAGGCCGCGCGTAACAGGATTTCCCCCTCTCATTCGGCGGATTTTCGTTTCTCCCAAACCTTTGACGTACAACGCCACCAAAGGAGGTTCGCGACCCGCCCCTCCCTTCCCGCCCCCAGGTTTTTCTACGCTGCGGCCATTCCCAGAGGCCCATATTCGCGGTCCCTATCTTGTGAGCGGCGGGTGGTGGCACCGGGAAGTGCGGCGCACGTACTACTTCATCAAGACCGACCAGGGCGAATGGCTCTGGATCTTTTACGATGAGGCTCGCCAGGAATGGTTTCTCCAAGGCCGCGTCGAATGAGACAAGAACCACCGAAGTTTGTGCGAAAAGAGGCCGCACGGGTTCTTCCCAAGACGGACACCACCGTCCTCGGTCAGCGGTGGCCGGTGCCGACTGAAGGGAGAGTCGGCTTCGCCGACTACCGATGACCGGTGCAGGCCCCACCTACGTTCCGCTCTGGTGCAAGAGCAACTTTTCCTTCCTTGAAGGTGCCAGTGGCCCGGAAGATCTGGTTCAAGAAGCAGCCCGCCATGGTCTTCCAGCCCTGGTTCTCACTGATCGTAACGGCGTTTACGGGATCGTTCGGGCTCACGTGGAGGCGCGACGCCAAGGAATCAAGCTCGTTGTTGGAACCCAAATGAGCCTGGAGGACGGGTCTAGCATTCTTCTTCTGGCCCAGGACAAGGGCGGTTACGCCAACCTTTGCCAACTTATCACCGCCGGTCAGCGTCGGAATCCCAAAGGCCAGTGCTCCGTGAGTTGGAGGGAGATCTGCGAAAAAGCAAAAGGGCTCATCGCCCTTTGGGGCGGTGACGAGGCCCTTTCGTCGCAAGAAATCGAGCCTCTGGCCGTGGCCAGCATGTTGAGAGATGCCTTTGGCGACCGGATTTACGCCCTGTGCTCCCGGCATCTCCGGGAGGGTGAGCCGCGGCAGGAGGCGCGGCTACGGCTCCGTGCCAAGAGGTATGGATTCCCTCTTGTGGCGGCCAACGAAGTGCTCTATCACCGCCGGGAACGGCGGGATCTTCAAGACATTCTCACCTGCATTCGGCATGGCGTCAAGATTCAGGAGGCCAGCCAGTACACCAAGCCCAATTCCCAGTATGGGCTCCAAAGGCCGGAGAGATGGGAAAGACTGTTTCAGTACGAACCTGATTGGAGGCATCGGACCCTGGAGATCGCGGAACGCTGCAATTTCGATCTGGGTCAGCTCCGGTACCGTTACCCGGCCCAGAAGCTTCCCGGTAGTGCCACGGCGGATCAATGGCTCCGGGATCTAGTTTTTCGAGGGGTCCGGGAACGCTATGGCAAAGAGCCCTCCACCAGCGTCATCCGGCAGATCGAGCGGGAGCTCGCCCTGATCAAGGAGCTGGATTATGGCGGCTATTTCCTTGGAATGCACGAAATCGTCGAGTTCTGCCGGCGGAAGAAGATTCTTTGCCAAGGCCGTGGTTCGGCTGCCAACTCCGTTGTTTGCTACGCATTGGGGATCACCGCCATCGACCCCGTGCGGATGGGACTTCTATTCGAGAGATTCATCTCCCGGGAACGGGCGGAGCCCCCTGACATCGACCTGGACATCGAACATGAGCGGCGAGAAGAAGTGATCCAGCACGTCTACAAGAAGTTTGGCCGATCTCATGCGGCCATGGTGGCCGTGGTGATCCGTTACCGGGCCAGATCCGCGCTCCGGGAGGTAGGGAAAGCCCTTGGCATTGGGGAAACCACCCTCCATCGTCTCTCGCGGCTGGCGCCCGGTCGTGGTCCCATCGAATCCAATATCTTCGAGGAGGCCGGTCTTCCCGGTGAGAACCCAATCTGGCGTAACCTCCTGCGCCTGGCCAACGAGATTCTGGATTTTCCTCGCCACCTGTCGATCCACCCGGGTGGTTTCCTTCTGGGCCACGAGCCCATTACCGGGATCGTGCCGGTGGAAAACGGCGCCAAAGCGGATCGGACCATCATTCAGTGGGACAAGGATGACGTGGAAGCGTTGGGCCTTTTCAAGGTGGATCTCCTTGGATTGGGCGCCTTGAGCCACCTTCGCCGTTGTTTCCAGCTGATTCAAAGGCACCGGGGAATCCGCCTTTCCATGGCAAGGATCCCTCCGGGAGATCCAGAAACTTACAAGATGCTCCAACAAGGGGACACCGTGGGGGTCTTCCAACTGGAAAGCCGCGCCCAAATGTCGATGCTTCCCCGGCTCCTGCCCCGCCATTTCCATGACCTTGTCATCGAAATCAGCATCGTCCGTCCCGGCCCCATCACTGGAGGGATGGTTCATCCCTATCTTCGCCGGCGAAATGGCGAGGAGCCCGTGACCTATCCTCATCCCTCCCTGGAGCCAATCTTGAAAAAAACCCTGGGCGTCCCCCTTTTCCAGGAACAGGTCATGCGGCTGGCCATGGTGGCGGCGGATTACACACCGGGGGAGGCGGATCAACTTCGGCGCGACATGGCGGCGTGGCGAAAACCGGGAAACATGGAACGGCACCACAAGAGGCTGGTGGAGCGCATGATGAAAAAGGGCATTCCTTTCGAGTTTGCCGAGGGGGTTGTCGAGCAGATCCGCGGTTTCGGGGAATATGGTTTTCCCGAAAGCCACGCGGCGAGCTTTGCTCTCATCAGCTATGCCACGGCCTACCTTCGCCGGCACTACCCCGCCGAGTTCACCTGTGCTCTTCTCAACGCGCAGCCCATGGGCTTCTACTCGACGGACACGATTCTGAAGGATGCCCAGCGCCACGGACTTGAGATCCTTCCCGTCGATATTTCCAGAAGCGATTTTGAGTCGACTTTGGAAGAAGTGGCTCCGGGGTGTCTATCCGTTCGGATGGGTTTTCGCACCGTCAAGGGGCTCCGAGGCAGCATCCCCGAAGAGCTCATTCTAGCAAGGGATGAGCAGCCCTTTCGCGGGATTGAGGACTTTGCTCAAAGAGTCCGGCTGGACAGAAAAGGGCTCACCCTCCTGGCTGAATCCGGGGCCTTGGAGTGCCTTGGGATCTCCCGTCGCGACGCGATCTGGCAAGCCCGGGATCTTTCGAGGCTCTGCCAGCCGCTGCTGCCGTGGTCCTCACGGCAAGATTCACCGTCGTTTCGGCCACTGACGAAGCTGGAGACCATTCTTTGGGATCTTCGGGCAACAGGCCACAGCTCTCGCGGGCATCCACTTGCCCTCCTCCGTTCTGAGTTGAAACGGATCGGTTGCATCGAGGCAAGAAGGGTTCCCGGCCTTCCCTCTGGCGCTCAGGTCCGATACGCCGGCATCGTCATTTGCCGGCAGCGCCCTCGGACGGCGGGGGGCGTCACCTTTATGACCCTGGAGGACGAAACGGGCTTCGCCAATTTAGTTCTTTGGAAGCGGGTCTATGAAAGGCAGCGCCTTCTGGCCCGGAGCGCCTCTTTCCTGGGAGTCACGGGTAAGGTGGAAAACCAAAGAGGAGTCAGCAATATCATCGTCGATCAACTCTGGATTCCCGACCTCCGGTTGCTCCAGGACCCAAAGCCGTGATTTTCGGTAACGGACAGCAACTTTTTTGTGACAAGGGCGGCCTCGGTCATGGTACCGGCCACGGTGCAGATTTCAGACGCCGCCCCAGGGCTTCCAGCCCTGGAACCCGGCGGAGGCTCTGCCTCCGGACCTCCGCTGGGAGCGCCGCTCCCAGACCCACGCCAGGGAGCCAGCTCC
>JAJRTK010000315.1 GCA_024278345.1 bacterium
CAATGATTCGGAGGGCATCGAACGCACAGGCCTCCGCGCAAAGGCCACATCCATCGCATTTCCCGAAATCTACCCTGCTGTCGCCATCAGCGAAGATAGCATCGCGTGGACAGACAGGGAGACAGTCCAGGGAATGAGAGCATCTGCTTTTGTAAAAGGCGATCTGGGGCCGCACCTTGTGGGATTCGGGGTTTTGGCACCAGGCACACCGCAGGGGACACCCCTTGAAGAAAACAGTCGTGCGGATGCCTGGCCCGTCGTGAAGCGAAAACCGCTGCACGTCGAAAACAATCGCAAACTCTTCCTTGGGTTGAACCTTGGACACAAGACTTCATCCATCGAACCCGGATGTCGCATCACGGATCGTCGCGAGGCAGCCGGGCAGTTCTCCGCCAAGGACGAGAAAAAGTGGACACCGAAATCGCAGCGGTGGGACCTATCAAATTGTCGTGTTTTTGCTTTACAATTTTCTTCGCGGAAACGGTGGCACCGGCATCTTGCCGGTGTATCGTCCTCCGGGCTGCACGGAGCCGGGAAGGAGGCCTGCCCCAGCGGTGATGTTGTCAACCGGATCTGATAGATCCCGCAGCGGTGCAAACCGTCGAGGCTTCCCCCGGCCGAGAACGGCAGTGGAAACGGTGGTGAAGATGCCGTGGCAAAGGCGATGATCTAGTATAAACGGTTCAGCCCGGGATGGGAAAAGAGCGGGTCACGGATTCTCCGGGTACGCCGCCTTTCTTTCGGAGGGCCGGGCGAGCAACGCGAACGGCTGTGAGTGGTGGGAGCGGAAGACAACCCAAAGTCCTTTGGGCGGTTGTCTCTTGACCGAAAGCCACTGGGCCAACTAGAGTAGGGCAGCTTGTAGGTAGAGCTCTTTTTGCCATCGAAGGCCAGGTGGTTTGCGGGGAAGGCCAGGGGCATTTTCCCAGGTGAAACTCGAGCCACCGCAATAGACATCAGACATCAAGAGATCGCTTCGCGGCTTATGCGGCGGGTTCGTAGCCAAACACGGGGATGTCCCGGTGCCGGACCTCGCGGTGGAGGCTTTCAGGCTGGATCTCGAGGCGGCTAAGGAAGCAGGAATGGACAAGGTCATAGCATTCTTCCTCGACATCAAGAATAGCCTGATGGAAGGGCGCATCGACGAGGTGCTCAAACGGTATAGCGACATCTTGGTGGCTATGGTGGTCATCGGATGTATCGGAATGATGATCGTTCCGCTCCCTTCCATCATGATGGACATCCTGCTCTGCACGAATATTGCGCTTTCGTTCACTCTTCTCCTCATCGCCATCTACGTTCCAGAACCGCTCCAGATCTCGGTCTTCCCATCGATGCTTCTGATTACGACCCTCTTCCGCCTTGGCCTCAACGTATCATCGACGCGCCTGATCTTGCTGTACGCCAACCCTGGCGAGGTGATCAAATCGTTCGGGAAGTTCGTCGTCGGCGGTAACTTGGTGGTGGGCGCCGTCATCTTCTTGATCCTGGTCGTCGTGCAATTCATGGTCATCGGCAAGGGCGCGGAGCGCGTTTCCGAGGTCGCGGCCAGGTTCACACTGGACGCCATGCCCGGAAAACAGATGTCTATCGATGCGGACATGCGTTCTGGCGCCATCAGCATGGAAGAAGGCCGCAAGAAGCGGAACGACCTGGGACGGGAATCTCAGCTTTTTGGGGCGATGGACGGCGCCATGAAGTTCGTCAAGGGGGACTCCATCGCCGGCATGATCATCACGGTGATCAACATCGTTGCCGGGTTGATCATCGGTATCGTGATGAACGGAATGGAAGCCGGAGAAGCCGTAGAACTCTACTCGATGCTCACCATCGGCGACGGACTGGTGTCGATGATTGCGTCGCTGCTCATTTCGGTATCGACCGGTATCATCGTGACCCGCGTGGCCTCGGAAATCGAAGGCGCCCACCTGGGTTTGGACATCGGGACCCAGATTCTGGCACGACCGAAGGCCATCGCCATCGCCAGCGGCCTTTGCTTCGCGTTCGGCGCAATTCCCGGATTGCCCGTGATCCCCTTCTTCATGATCGGTACCGGGATGGGAACACTGGCTTGGGGTCTTTACAAGGCCATTGCGGTCAAGGCTGCCGAGGAGGCCGCCGCCGAAGAAGAGGGCAAGAAGGAAGAAGAAGAAGCCGAACCGGATGTGCCGGCGGACGCCAAGGCCAAGGATGGAACACTTGATATCCTCTCCCTTTATACGCCCATTACCCCCATGGCGATGGAGGTCAGTGCGGAGCTCACCCCTCTGGTGGACACGGCGAACCCCTCTGGACAAGAGTTCGTGAAAAAGCTCATTCCTCAGATGCGCGATGCTTTGTACGAAGATCTGGGAATGCGGTTTCCAGGGATCGAAGTCCGGGGTGGAGCAAGCTGGCTTCCGCCAGATACCTTCGTCATCAAGGTCTACGAGGTTCCCTTGGTAACCTCGGCAATCTTTCCCGAGCACGTCCTTGTGCCAGCGCCAGCGGAGGAGATCGACATCATGGGTCTCCAGCCGAAGCCCACCATCAATCCGGCGGATGGAACTCCCGCAAGCTGGATCCCGGCAGAACTCAAGGACCGTGCGGAAATGGCCGGGCTCCTGACCTACGAGGAAACCGGCTACATGCTCCTCACCTGTTCCGGTGTGTTTCGAAAATACGCCAAGGAGTTCCTGGGACTGCAAGAGGTGCAGATCATCATTGATAACCTCGAGCAATTCGGGCCGGCCCTCGCCAAGGCCGTTGTTCCGAACCTGCTGACTTTGCAGCAGTTTACTGACATTGTTCAGCGCCTTGTGGAAGAGCAGGTTTCCATCCGCGATCTGCGGGGAATTATCGGTAGCCTGGCGGAATGGGCGCTCATGGAAAAAGACACCACCATGCTGGTGGAGTATTGCCGGGTTCACCTCAAACGCTATATCTCCTTCAAATACTCCCGGGGTTCCTCCACACTTTTGGTGTACCTCCTCGATCCACAGATCGAGGAGATGATCCGCAACTCCATTCAAGTCACGGAGACGGGAAACTACCTGGCGCTGGAGCCCCAGATTACGGCCGAGATCTTACAGGCCATCCGGATGGAAGTAGAGTCGATCCCCAACTCCGGGCAATTCCCAGTCATCGTCACGCAGATGGATATCCGGCGCTTCGTGCGCCTTATCGTCGCGTTGGACTTCCCCAACATGGGCGTCATTTCCTTCCAAGAGCTGGTTCCAGAAATGCAGCTCCAACCCATCGCCACCATCAGTATCCAGCAGGTGATGGAGGGCGAGGACTACGGCTACTAGCGGAACCACCCGTTAGGCCAGGAATCAGATCACGGGGACCTATCAAATTGTCGTGTTTTTGCTTTACAATTTTCTTCGCCGAAACGGCGGCACCGGCATCTTGCCGGTGTAGCGCCCTCCGGGCTGCACGGAGCCGGGAAGGAGGCCCGCCCCAGCGGTGATGTTGTCAACCAGATCTGATAGGTTCCAGATCACGAAAGTGCTCCGGCCCCTGTTC
>JAJRTK010000012.1 GCA_024278345.1 bacterium
CCTGGAACCCGGCGGAGGCTCCGCCTCCGGACCTCCGCTGGGAGCGCCGCTCCCAGACCCACGCCAGGGAGCCAGCTCCCTGGACCCACATCTTTGTGCGCTGCGCGCTTTTTTCGGGTGGCCGGTACCATGACCGAGGCCACTTTTGTTTCCCGTTTGGGTTTCCTCTGATGACCTGACCACCGGAAAGCAGCGACTTCCGGGACTGGAGTTCATATTTTTATAGGCTCTAAGGCGGACCATCCACGTAAAGCGGGACACTTCATGGATTGTGGAAATACCAATCGTCCGGGTGCCGCCTCGCGCTGCTCGGCGGTGGTCCGGGGACTCCGTCCCGGTCCCCTGGCAGGGCGTCGCCCTGCCCCCACCAGGGAGCTGGCTCCCTGGACCCACATTTTTGTACGGTGGGCCTCGCTTATGCTCGGCGTCTCGCTTCGCTCGGCACCGCGTTTTCCTTTTTTCTGCGTTCTGTCCCGCCTTACGTGGATACCCCTAAGGCGTATCGTGGCGCTGGCTAGCCTCGGAACTCCTGGGCAATGGCTATACCATCGAGCTTAATTCCCGGCCCCATGGTGGACGACAGAACTACGTTCTTAATGTACCGGCCCTTGGCTGCTGGTGGCTTCGCCTTGACAATTGTCTCGACAATGGCTTGAACATTGTCCAACAGTTTCTCAGTAGGGAACGAGAGCTTTCCTACTGGTGCATGAACATTCCCGGCCTTATCAACCCTGAATTCCACACGCCCTGCTTTAATCTGTTGAACAGCTTCAGTAACGTTGAATGTGACAGTTCCCGATTTCGGATTTGGCATGAGACCACGAGGCCCTAATATTCGGCCAATCCGGCCAACTTTTCCCATGACATCCGGTGTGGCCACGGCCCGATCAAACCCCAACCAACCTCCTTGGATTTTCGCAACAAGGTCGTCGCAACCGACAAAGTCAGCCCCGGCATCTCGTGCCTCCCGCTCGCGATCTCCCTGTGCAAACACCAAGACCGAGACTGATTTTCCTGTCCCATGAGGGAGGACAACCGTACCGCGGACAATCTGATCGGCATGCTTTGGGTCCACCCCAAGCCGAAAGGCGATCTCCACCGTTTCGTTAAAACGCGCAAAAGCTGTTTTTTTTAGAAGTTCAAGCCCTTCAGCCACAGCATAAGTTCGGTTTCGATCGACCCTTGCCTTTGCCGCAGAATGTTTCTTGCCTCCCATCCCTTCCTCCATGATTAACTTTTAATATCAATTCCCATGCTTCGGGCCGTTCCAGCGATCGTTCGCATTCCAGCTTCCACATCGTTGGCGGTGAGATCTGGTGCTTTCAACTCAGCTATCTCCCGAAGCTGCTCATTCGTCACAGAGCCAACCTTGTCCGTCTTACAGGTGGCGCTTCCCTTGGCGATCTGCACGGCTTTTTTCAGAAGCACGGCTGCAGGTGGCGTCTTGATAAGAAAGGAAAAGGATCGATCTTGGTAAACAGTGATCACCACAGGGATAATCATGCCATCCTGACCCTTCCCGCCGGTTCTGGCATTAAATGTTTTGCAAAACTGCATGATATTGAGGCCGTGTTGACCCAAAGCAGGCCCCACCGGCGGCGAGGGGTTTGCCTGCCCAGCAGGCACCTGGAGTTTGATCATCGCCATTACTTTCTTTGCCATTCTTCGTCTCGCTTAACTGCTTTCAGGTACCAAAAAAATGAATGCCAGTGCGGCAGCGTTTCTGTGCTCCCAGCCTTAGTCCAGCTAGTGCGCCTTCACACCCGAAGCACTCGTTTGCACACGAAAGCCACCATCGACTATCACCCATGCGCCTACAGGTAAAAAGCCTGTTGGCCCTTTTTTTTATAGGCCCGCTGAGCCCGGCTAAAGAGCACAGGAGACAACGCGCCCTCAGCTATCCTGGTTCCACCTGAGTAAAATTCAACTCCACCGGTGTTTGACGACCAAATATGGAAACCATGACTTTCAGCGTGCTTCTGTCGGCATTGACCTCTGCCACAACACCGGAAAAACTCGAAAATGGGCCATCGGTAACACGCACCTTCTCTCCTTCCCGGAAAGAGATATCCAGCTTCGGCTTCTCGGTATCCTCCTCGACCTTGCCCAAGAACTGATCGACTTCCCGTTGACTGACTTGATCGGGCTTTCTCCCTCCAACAAAACTGGATACTTTGGGAGTGTTTTTGACCAGAAGCCAGGTCTCGTCTGTCATCTCCATCTTGATCAGGATGTAGCCTGGAAAATAACGCCGTGTCCTAATGTGCTTCTTTCCCTGGCGAACATCAACAACTTCCTCAGTAGGAATCAGGATTTCTCGAAACTTGTCCTCCAAGACATGCTCTTGTATGCGTTGCTCTAGGCTTGCTCGAACTTTGTTCTCATAGCCAGAGTAGGTGTGAATGACGTACCACCTGGCTTTATCATCAATGGATTCTGAAGCTGATTCCGAAGGTTCCCGGGCACTAGTTATCGTCTCTGAAACGACACCTTCGCTGCTGTCAGATAGCTTGCCCTCATGATCTCCAGGCTCTTCTAAAACGGAAGTGCCGTCCTTACTACCCTTGTCTTGTTCCATTCTTCCTTTTTCCACGATTCCAAGCTGTCATTGCGTCAATCTCATCATTGCTATCGACTGGGAACTGAGTGTTCATAGCTGCCAAGCCCCATGTGCCACCAACGACTTTTCCGAGTCCAGACAGGCGACAACCGCCAGCGAATTAGTATCTGATATCAACCTCGAAAAGAAATGCAGAATCACCCTTTCCCGTAACTCTGGTAAAGCTCCTCAATTGCAAACACTCTGGTGCATCCCCTTCATTGGTCAAAAACCAAAAAACGCGAGGCTCTCAGGGCATTCTCCAACCCAGTCCAAGACGCCGAGAATTGCCCTTCGTTGCGTGGGCAAAAAACGCAGAACTCCGCAGGTTTATCAAGAGGTCATCGCCCATCAGAATTCGACATCTTCCCTGTGGCTTTTCTCACTCCTTGATAATGAGATAAACCAGATAGAGCATGACCCCAAAGTAGACCAGCATAATCACCGTCCAAGTCGCGATATCGCCGGTAAAAAGCGGGCGGATGCCACGCTCCAGAATCACGTCCGTCAGCGCCAAGAACAGCACCAACAGCGTGCTGGCAACGAGGGTCGTGATGGTAGCTCTTACAACTTCCTCCCGTTTGGGCCAGCTCACCTTGCGCAGTTCTAAGCGCACTTCACGCATAAATCGAGTCGTCGAAGTCACCGTATCTTGTAATGACATTGTGATCTCCCCGCAGGAAGACTCCTATGTTGAGCGAAACCTGGTCTGCCCGGCAACCGCCCGCCATCAAGCAGGCTGACCTTGGAGCAAAGCGAGTTTAATCAGAGAATTGAGAACAGGCAACTCAGAATTCTGGACTCATGATGAATGAGTGCGGCTCAAGTTCTCGGAAAAAGGAAGAAGTGGTGGCAGGCCAGGAGGGGCTCGAACCCCCGACCGCCGGATTTGGAGTCCGGTGCTCTGCCAGCTGAGCTACTGGCCTGCAACACAAACCACAACCGAACAATCAACTTCGGGCCATCCATTGGAACTCAACTTCCGTTCCGGGCCGAAGAAAACCGAGGAAAAAAGATTGGGACACAGCTCCCCAGGCTCTGAAGGAACCGGAACCTGGGATATGAAGCGTTCCCTTGTCACTCTACAATATCGGTTACTACGCCAGCGCCAACGGTCCTTCCACCTTCACGAACAGCAAAGCGCAGTTCCTTTTCACAAGCGATGGGAGTCTGCAATGTTACGTTGAACCGGACATTGTCACCCGGCATCACCATTTCTACACCCTCTTCCAACACGACCGATCCCGTGACATCCGTGGTGCGGAAGTAGAACTGCGGTCGATACCCGTTGAAGAATGGAGTATGGCGTCCTCCTTCGTCCTTGGTCAACACGTAAACTTCAGCTTTAAACTTCGGGTGAGGCGTGATGGACCCTGGAGCGGCCAACACCTGGCCTCGCTGAATCTCATCCCTCTTGACTCCGCGAAGCAGACAGCCGACATTATCCCCTGCTTGGCCTTCATCCAAGGTTTTGTTGAACATTTCAACCCCGGTGATGACCACCTTCCGAATTTCGTCAGTGAGCCCAACAATCTCCACTGCATCCCCGACTTTAACCTGGCCGCGCTCAATCCTCCCGGTGGCAACCGTGCCTCTTCCCGAGATGGAAAAAACATCCTCCACAGACATCAAGAAAGGCTTGTCCACCGAACGTTCCGGAGTGGGAACATACTCATCGACGGCTTTCATCAGTTCAAAGATACAGCCGGATTTTTCCGGGTCTTCTGGATTGTTCAAAGCCTCCAAGGCGCTTCCCTGGATGATGGGAATGTCATCGCCGGGAAACTCGTATTTCGACAAGAGCTCCCTCAGCTCCATGTCCACGAGCTCAATAAGCTCTGGATCGTCCACCATATCGACCTTGTTCAGAAAGACGACGACATAGGGAACACCCACCTGGCGCGCCAGCAGAATATGCTCTCGCGTCTGAGGCATGGGACCATCAGCGGCACTCACCACCAGAATGGCTCCATCCATCTGAGCCGCGCCAGTGATCATGTTCTTAACGTAGTCAGCGTGCCCTGGACAATCGACATGAGCATAGTGACGATTTTCAGTCTCGTACTCCACGTGAGCGGTAGCGATGGTAATCCCCCGCTCGCGCTCCTCGGGCGCTTTATCAATGGAGTCAAACGAGCGAAACGTCACGCCTTTTTGTTTCTTGGACAGCACCAGCGTAATGGCGGCAGTCAAAGTCGTCTTACCATGGTCAACATGCCCGATGGTTCCGACATTCACATGGGGTTTCGTCCGCTGGAATTTACCTTTGGCCACGATCAAACCTCCTACGCGACCCCACCTGTACCTTTCGCTCGGAAGACAAAATGGGTAGGGAGTCGCTCCCTCACAAGTGCAAACAAATATCGGATGTCTGGAGCCCACGACCGGGATTGAACCGGTGACCTCTTCCTTACCAAGGAAGTGCTCTACCCCTGAGCTACGTGGGCAAAGAACATCCTCCAGTTTCGTGGAGCGGGAAACGGGGCTCGAACCCGCGACCCTCAGCTTGGAAGGCTGATGCTCTACCAACTGAGCTATTCCCGCAAAAACTAATCAACCCGTCCTTCGGGTGGAAAATGGGGAGAGAAGGATTCGAACCTTCGAAGACGTACGCCAGCAGATTTACAGTCTGCCCCCTTTGTCCACTCGGGTATCTCCCCAATGTCATCATAGGCCACAAAGATTGCGGCTATGGCTGGATTCTCTAGCTATCGCACAAGCTGGCGAGAGGACTTGAACCCCCGACAAGCTGATTACAAATCAGCTGCTCTACCGACTGAGCTACGCCAGCACATAGCATGCGAGCGACGTATACTAAGCGGCTTGGAAGGCTCTGTCAACACCAGCTCTCCACCTCTCACACTGCCTGCCGATGGCCCTTTTTGACTGGCCTTCAGCCGGTTCCGGTTCTTCCATAGCGTCCGACCCGGTGCTCACCTGTACGAAAAACAGATCGAAACGAACCCGATCAACATTGGTTTGGGTGTCCGGGGCTCATCGCCTCTTGGCGACGCACTTCCATTAGCACAATCGACGCGGCATTCGCAACATTGAGTGATTCGACGGTCCCATAGTTGGGAATCGTCACAAGCTCATCGCAACTGCGCGAAACCAACGGTCTCAGCCCCGATGACTCCGCCCCCACGACAATCACCGCAGGACGGTTGAACCGCAACCGAAACAAAGAAACCCCCCCGGCCGCGGCGGCGCCATAACACCAGTATCCCGAACTCTGGAGCCGGCGAAGGGCGTTTGACAAATTCGACACGACAATCAGGGGCACATGCGCCGCCGCCCCCGACGACACCTTGGCGACAGTTGGAGTATTTCCCGCCGCGCCATGTCGCGGAATGACAACAGCTTTGACACCCGCGAAATCGGCACTACGAAGCAATGCCCCGAGATTTCTTGGGTCTTGCACTTGGTCCGCAACCAAAAGCAGATCTGTTGGCTCTGGAGGAAACAACGATTCGAATTCTGGCTGCCGCGCCGACTGGACAACAGCAATGACCCCCTGATGATGCCTCGAGCCGCACCGCCGCTCCAGCTCTCGCCTACTCACCGTCCGGATGAGCACCCCTCGCTGCCGGGCCAGAGAATCGACACGACGGCTGATGGGTCCTCTCAATCCATGCGCCACAAAAACGCAGACCGGATCGAGCTTACTTGAACGCAACACCTCCACAACGGGGTTGATACCATAGACAATTTCAGTCTCATTGCTCATCGGCGCACCTTTCCTATCGCTGAAAACCCAGAACCACTCCTCCAGTTTCTGCATCCGACCGCGATTGTCGTGCATGGCCACGAAAGAGGATAATGCAAATTCCGTAAGAGGGTCATGCAAGTCCGGTGAACGATTTGTCGGGCAAAATTCCAGCGAGCAAGAGACCGGCAATTTGACAAGCGAGGCGGGCCTTATTCATTGTTGTCGATCACCCTCTCTTCAACTCTACTCAGCCCCAGCGGCTTCGTAACATCGCTTTTGCGAGGATCGGAAGCGGGTGCCCCCCTTGGACCCGGATATCTCATCAAAAACCTGCTGCGGCGTCTGATCCATCGTCTCCACCGGCGTCTTCGTCGGTGGGACATCCTCGACGTAGTGCAAGACTACGCCTCCGGTGTCCGCCTGTC
>JAJRTK010000316.1 GCA_024278345.1 bacterium
GCCTCCTTCCCGGCTCCGGATAACCGTTCACGGGAGTTGAGCCGACCTTTGTTCTCGATTCGATGATGCCGGCAACCAAGAACCTGCCGGTCGTTCCGGAGTCTGCCCGCGATTTCCCGAACCCGATAGAATAGGGGAACATGGGCTCCATGTCCAACGTGAACGGTGACCCTCCGTGCAGCCCGGAGGGCGCTACACCGGCAAGATGCCGGTGCCACCATTTCGGCGAAGAAAATTGTAAAGCAAAAACACGACAATTTGATAGGTCCCCCTCACGTTTCCCGAAGATACCAGTTTTTCGCCAAATTTCTTGCAAGGAAGAGAGTCGTTCGGGCTGGTCGCCAGCACGAACCGTCGAAGGCACCATACCATAGTGTGGCCGGTGGGAGGGATGGGCCCGGACCAGGGCACAGCGAGGACGGCCCCACTCCTGCGGGAGTGGGGCACAACTCTCGGCGGGCACCACCGGCATTTGTCACGCCCACTCGGAACGCGTGGTTTTGCTTTCCTGTTTTTTCTCTTCAGTTGTCAAAGATCGGGATGCCTTCAATTCTTCGCGAATCAGCTCGGCTTCTTGTGTTAGGGAGGCATCAACACTTTTCGCGAGTTTCTTGATTGCTTCCTGGGAGAGGTCTCGTTTCGCCAGGAAGATTCCGCAGTGCTTTCGCAACTCTGTTCTTGGCGAGCCTAGGTTCCACAGACTTTGGCCACCGGGCTGTTTTTGGTCGACCCAGGTCATGACGATGCCCCAGTCCGTGTCTGGCTCAAACCACTCCTGAAGCACTTTTTGAACTCGTTCCCGGATTCCGGCGTTCATTCTCGGCGCCGTGTACACGCCCGGCGCGATTTCACACATACAGGAAGCCAGGAATCCACGAAATCGATCTGGGACATTTCGAGTCACCACCACCGTCATACTCATCGAATGGTTTCCCTCCTCCGCGGATCATCGTCGAAGAGGTTCTTGATGCGGTCAATCATCTGGATGACGAGTTTTTCCCGTCGGAACATCTTGGCCGCGAGTTTTCGAAGGTGTCGTTCCAGCGGAATGTGTGGTTTTTTTTCGTATTCGTTGACAGCCTGAAAGGCCACGGGCAGAAGGATGCAATCACGAAAGAGGTCGGCGATGTCCAGTGGAAACGCGATTCCGGCATCTTCGTGGATGAAACCAAGCTGAGGAATCGTGCCGGTTGCGGCAATGGCGATGAGAGCCGCGGCTTCCACGGCGCTGGCGGCGTGGTTGATGGCCTGGTTCGGGAGGTCCGCGGCGTTGGGGTTTTGACGGTCGTAGCGGCGGCCTTTCCAAGGAACGCCATATTTCTGGGCGATGAATCTGTAGGATTCTTTCATTCTGGCGCCTTCAATTCCCCGCAGCGCCGAGAGATCCTTTACCGGAAGCACTTCTCCAAGGCGCCATGCATACATTCGGCGCGCGATGTGGATTCGTTGTTCGGGGTCGGCCCAAGCCGTGACTTGACGTCGTGCACGCTGAGAAGAGTTGGGACCGAACGGCATGCTGGCGTAGAATCGAACACCGCCTTCTCCCACGGCGACAAGTCCTGTTCCATGGCGTGCCATGAGACGGAGTGCATCGTGGCTCACGAGGGTTCCGGGTTGGATCAGGATGCAAGAGATCATTTGAAAAGGAACCCCGTAATCGCCTTCCTTGAGTTCATCATAGCCTGTCGTGGCGAATCGGAGCGTACCAGCCTTGACATACAACTTGCCTCGACCCAGCCAGACAAGGCCGTGGCGTGCACTGTGGGGAATTCTGGCGCTTTCCAGGCCTAACCTGCCCCTGAAGCTCATCGTGGTCTCCCGTCAAGTAGGTTATACCGGCTTTTTGTATCTTTCTGAGTTGGGGTTGCTCAACGAGCGTTGTCCAACATGTTGGCCAGCAATGCTTTTGCGACTGGTTTGCGGTGTAGATAGAGAATTGGCTAAAGGAGCTGGCACCAGGACTTCGGAGCCGTCCTGGTGCCGCGTGACTAGCGTGTCATGGTCGTGGCCGGAGAAGAAGCATCCCCAATCCGAATGCCCGGTGTCGCCCAATGCCCCGTCTTAAAAGATGCTGGAAGGCTCGGGGATCCTCGACCCGAAGAGCGCCTCGGAAGGTGGCATCGGGCCGAAGAAGCCATTTCCCTACCCGCTTCGCGGCGTGGTTTCTACGTAGAACCCGGGCGAGTTGGAATCGGATCATCTGCGTCTGTAGCAATGTGGTTCCTCCTGCTTCCAACCGCCGCTGGAGCCAATCCCGGTAGACGTCCTCTCGAGTAAAGGTGACGCTTTCATCGTCCGATTCCGGCAGCCGGTGAAGAAACGCGTCCAGTTCGTCTCCCTTATCGTGGCGGGCATTGCCCCGTGCTTTCCGGATCACCGGGCAGATCCTGACTTCGAAGGCAAGCTCCAGGCCCACCGGCCATCCATCAGGCATGGGCTTGGTCCGGACAGAATCGGCCACCAGGGCCGAGAATGCACCGGGAGACGCAAAGCGCCGGGCGTGATCGATCAGCGTTTCCTCATCGCCATCGACATACCCCAGGACCAGCAGCCGTCGCCGGTGTTTCCTGTGGGAAGTCCTGGTGGCCGTCCCTCGTCCTCGTTTCGAATCTCGACCGCTGGCGAACTCGTCGGGAGTGACAAAGAAGGGTTTGGGCGCCTCTTTCCCGAATAACTCCCGGAGCTGACAGTGGACCAGATACCCGGCGTCAAGGCCGCACAAGGGCAGCCTCAACCGGCGTTCCAGACGAAACAGGGCCGGCAGATCGAGTTCCAGTTGCACCATGTAGAAGGGCTCGGTCATGCTCTCTCCTCCTTCCTCGAAAGCCTTACGGAACCTTCCACCAGGGGCCGCCGCCCCACGTGGATCTGGTTCGCCCAATCCCGCGTGTCGGTGACGAAGAGACGGCGTTGTCCGAGCTGTTCAAGCTCCTCCATCGTCCTGGAGCCGACCAGACCTGTCTCCGGCCACCAGGCCCTGCATTCCACGGGCTGTCCGGACCGTGCCCGCCATCGGAACCTGGAATCTCTGGAAGCCTTGGGAAAGGGAGCCTTCCCCAGAGCCTCCAGGAGATCCTTCGCCGATCCCTTCCCGGCCAGGATGGGCCGAGAGGGGATGCAGCACTTCCGACCGATGAAAAGCGGCCGCGCCGGACGCCGCAGCGCCTGTTCCACATCCCCGAGCGCCGGCTTGTCATCGGGTGGATCCAGGGTCAACACCACCGTGTAAACAGCATCGGCCAGGTAGTGGCGCAAGCGGATATGAGTTCCCCTAGCCGAGGAACCGCCGCCTCCGCGCTTTTGCTCCCTGCCGAACGTGGTCCACCCAGAGAGGAGAAAGTCCTGCCCCAGGTCCACGGTCTGGTAATCGACGAGCCGTTCGCCCGCCCGGTCCTGCCGAACCGCGAACCGGATCCGCTCCTGGAGGCGCTGGAGCTTGTTCCATTCCGAATGATCGTAGCCCAGGGCATTCCCCAACAGCCCCGCCACCATGGAGAGCGCCGGATAGTCCGCCGTCTCCCGAATCTGGTCCACGGCCACGGTCCCGAAGCTCATGAGCGGAGCGTCGAACCGCAAAACCAAAAACTCCATCATGCCTCCCCTTTCACCCGGGCCGCCGTCCAATTCGCCAGCTCCTTCAAGTTCATCCGCATCTCCGACGGAATCACTTCTTCCAGGATCTCCTTGGGTCCCAGGGCCAGGTAGCGCCTCTCCACCTCCGACCCATACGCCTCGTCCAGGTCGGCCACGTAGCCCGCCAGGGCTTCGTAAGTCTTCCCAAGGAGATCCCTTTCCTGGGGAACCGGCCGAAGAAAGGCGTTGGCCAGCGTCCGAGGCTGCGCATCCCCCGATTCCACCATCAGGAACTGGGCGTAGGCGTAGGGCGCCGTGGAGCCCAGCTTCGCCCCGGGCGACACCGTGGCCACGATGGAGACCAGCCGCCGCACCACTTCCATCGCCAGCCGGCGATCCGCCGTTTTCCATTCCTCCCTCTTGCACCCCTCCAGGTTCGAGATCAGCAGAGGCAGGTCGATGGCCACGTACCCGTAAAAGAGCCCGGAGGTCAGTTCCGTCGTGTTGATGTGGCCGGCTCCCAGCTCTTCCTCGCCAACGGCCCCCAAAAGATCGTCCATGGCGGAGAAATAGTCCGGCTCCGCGTTCTCCCGGTGCACCGTGAAGGCGTGGGCCACGTGGACCGCCGCGTCGCCCCGAGCCAGCATGTCCTTGGTGACCATTCGACCGAAGAGCGCCGCGTCCAAGCCCGCCGCCTGCTTCATCGTCTTGATGTTTTTCTTGTCCTTCTTGAGCCGAGCGTCCATGGCTTTCTTCGCCGACGCCACATCACTGTTTTCCGCGCAGATTTCCTTCGCCACCTTCAGGAGATACCGCATCTCCGGGTGGCCCAGGACCGTGATCTGGTTCGTTTTGACCAGCGACTCTTTTTCCGCCCCTTCCTCGGCTTTCTTCTTCTTGCTCTTTGTCGCCTTGGGGCTTTCCCCCAGAACCTTTTCCATGATTGTCGCAACCATGCTCCGGGCAAGGTCTTCACTGACGCCGGCCTCGACCAACGGCTGGAACAGATACTTGTGGAAGGTGTACCGCGACCGGATGGACATATCGGCCGTCGCCCCATCCACTTCGATGGTCCCCAGGCCGTCTTTCCCATCGAACGTCCTCCAATGGCGCTTGAGGCACTGGGAACTGATGCGGATCCGCTCCGCGCCCCCGAAGGGCAATCGCTTGGCAAACCCTGCGTCATCGCGGTTCAGCAGAGTGGCAGGGTAGGACGTGAGAAAATGAATCTGCAAAAACTTGGACATGAGTTCAAAATCCTGTTGCATGGCGTCGGTCTTCCGTTCCTGTTCCCGTTTCCGCGCGGAAACCGCCGACACCGTTGTGTTCATGTGATGGTCGGCTCCAATGAAGCCGTGCTAGTCCTCAAAAAGCCCTCCCCCTCCCTGGAACATTGTTCCAGCTCTAGTCCTCCTCTTTTTTCAGGTTGCGTTCCGGTCGCGCCCCTCGCAGCCGCTCGGGTCGCTCCCAGGATCCTCCGCTGTCGGCTTCCAGAAGCCCCGCTCTCTGGGAACCCGCTCTCTTCTCTTGCTCCAGGGAATCGCCTCTTGTCTTTCCGAAGCCCGGAAGATCGCTTCACAACCCGGGCTTTCCGGCGTTCGCATGCGCCAGGGCCGGCCCGAGCGCCTTCTACTCTCCCGCAAAAACGCTTTGGTAGTAGTTCCTGGCCACTTTCCGGCGAAGTTTCCTGGCGTCATCGCGGTAAGTCCAGTCCGGCGAATCCTGGTGCAGCACCAGCCTGGCCAGCTCCACCCAGTTGAAGGACTGCCCCTTGGAAGCCAGAAGCCCCGCCAGGGTCGCCACCTGTTTGAAGAGGGAGTCCCCCCGGGCCTGGAGAAGGCGCAGAAGCCTGAGTTCCGAAACCCCGGCCTCCGCCAGGGATTTGCCCAGTGGGCTCCCGGGGTTGTGGAGGCTCGGCGTCCGCGCCATTCCCGACAAGATGACCACCCAGAGATCCTCCTGCTGAAGGTTCGAGCGCTCGCCGGACAAAAGACCCGCCGGTTCCAGGTGCTTCTGGACGATGCGCCAGAAGGCCGGGCCCAAGGCTCCCTCCGGTCGAAGGCGGCGAAGTTCCGCCACGTCGCCGGGACCCAGGCTCCCCCCGCGACTCCTGTCTTGGGCCGCTTCGATCTCCCAGGCAATGGCGCCGATGGCCTTGGCCTCTTGTCGGTAGCGGCTTTCCGTTTCCCCGGAAGGTTTCGTTGTTCCTGATCCGGATTCCCCCGAAGGGCTGCCGGCCTCCGCGGTGAAGGGGGAATTTGGGGCTTGTGCAATCATGGTTCTCTCCCGTGATGTCGTTCTGGGTCAATCATTCGCGGAGGGCGCTTCCAAGTGGCGTCGCCTTCCGATCGTCGGGGTGAATCCCCATTCTTTTGTCCTTGTGAAACAGGTGTTTCCTCCCCCATGCGGCAGTCGGCGTCGCGGAGGCTGCCGCCGTCCAGCCCGCCACCGGCAAGATGCCGGTGCCACCAGGGCGCATTCCTCGTTATGGGGCACTTGACGAGCAAGAATCCCATAACCGGCCTCGGTCATGGTACCGGCCACCCGAAAAAAGCGCGCAGCGCACAAAGATGTGGGTCCAGGGAGCTGGCTCCCTGGCGTGGGTCTGGGAGCGGCGCTCCCAGCGGAGGTCCGGAGGCGGAGCCTCCGCCGGGTTCCA
>JAJRTK010000317.1 GCA_024278345.1 bacterium
CCAGACCCTCCTTGATCAGAACGATCCACGAAAACTGCAACGTGTTGTCCGCCATGGGCCGCCCATCGCTGTCAGGGTAAACGATCTCCGCAGGTGCCAGGACTTGAGGCGCGTTCATGATGCTCCTCCAAGGTTCGATGATTGCTGGGAACGCCATCCGACCGGTCCCGATTCCCCATGCCGTTCGAGCCATGCCAACTCCCCTTCCGCGAAGAATGGGACCGCACTATTCATTATAACACCTCTCTTCTTTCCGGAAAAGCATACCGACAAACAGTGGGGTTACAATCGTCTTAACCCAAGAAGCCAGGGGTTCCTCCACAAGCTGCTGAAGCAAGGCCAAACATCGTCTAGGCCCATGCCAAGCCCGACCGATACATCGCCCGCACAAACCCCGGCCCGTTTTCTCCCACTTCCAAGGCGTGGGCCGTGCCGCCGCGAAGGAAGCGCGCACGCCAGGGGAGCAAGTCCAAGCCGGGACAGAATCCTCTTGAGTGGCGGCCGGCTGCCGTCGTTCCCAAGCCGAAATGAACTCCAGACCAAAGTTTTCTCCGGCGAAACCACCACAAAAAATGCAACCAGATCTTCATATGAGTCAAAAAAGTGCATTTATTGTTAGATTGACATTTTTCAAGGCGATCTCTTATAGTGCCATCAACAAGCTCCCGAAGGAGTCTCTACCGCGGGGTGAGATGGCCTAGGGAAAGAACCTTCATGCGAGGGAGTACGGCCCATGCAAGATAGGCAAGACAAGAGTCCACTTTCGTCGGCACCAGGACAGGAGGCCGAAGAAAAAAAGAAGTTCCGATGGGGCTCAGTTTGGGCTTCGGTTCTGATCCTGGGAGGTTTCGGGGCGCTTAATGATGCCAAAACTGGAGGTCCTCTCGCCGCCATCGTGATGTGGATCTTCGGATATCTGTGCCTTCCGAAGACAGTGGACCAAATGGAGGAGAGGAATCCGACTTTCAAGCGCTGGATTCCCTATGTTGCGTCGATGGTGGCCATCAGCCTGGTCATACCGAACTCCAATCCCGATCATGCCCGGGTGCAGCGGGCCTCACAGGTGGAGAGTCCAAAGAGTTCCTCCGTCGAGAGTCCTTCATCGGAAGAATCCGAAATGGTGCTTTCGGCGCCGCAGATTTACCGGGAATTTCGGGACAACACGCTGGCCGCGGAGAAGAAGTACAAGGGTTTCTTCAAGAAGGTCGTTGTCGAAGGCGTCGTGGAGAACGTGGGAAAAAACATCGAGGGGGACACTTACCTGGCGCTGAGCGTGGGAGAATACGAGATCAACTCTGTGCAGTGCTTCTTTGGGTTCCTGGCAAAGAGAAAATTGTCCGGGCTCTCCCCCGGACAAGTGGCGCGTGTGCGGTGCAAGGTCCAGGGATTGCATGCCCTTGGAAACCTCATCCTGAAACGCTGCAAAGTGCTGGAGTAGTCCGTAGTCAGGGTCGGAAAGGCGCGGCGTCGGGGCTCTCATCATTCGAGGCCGCAAGCGGGTGCTCGGTCACCTTGGGGCAGCTCATGCAGAAAATCCTTTTTCTTCTGCTGGTTGAGGTCCGCTCCTATCGGCGGCCCTCCGGCCGCCGCTACTCGCCCATCCACGCCCTTCACGCAAATGACGCATGAGTGACGGGTGATCATGGGCGAGCGGCGATGGGAAGATTTCCGGCTCGCTGTCAGAAAGACAGTTTCCATACCGCTCCTGGTTAAGAAGTCACCAAATCTTGATGCCAAGGAGAGTAGATTGACTGCCAAGGAAGCTTTCGAACTCTTGGGGTGCCATCCCAGGGAGGGGCGGAAACGGCTTAAGGCAAGGTGGCGTTTTTGGGCCTATGCCTGGCATCCGGACCGGTGGCGGGAAAGAGGTGCAACAGACTGGCAGCGCCTGGAAGCGGAGGAACACTGCAAACAGGTCAACCTGGCCTACGATGTCGCCCGCAGCTACCTGGCACGGGGTGGAGACGGGAGCGACTGGCGCGAGGAAGCCGCCGGCAACGATGGGAAGGGAGAGAAGGAGCTCGTGGAGATCTGCAGGCGCTGCGGCCATGGCATGATGCGAGGCGCGGCGGCGACCCTTCTTTGCTGCGGCGCATCCGTTTGCCGCGGCTGTCTTCGCGCGGAACTGCGGAAGCCCTTCGACCACGGGACAGACAACCCCTTCGTCGACCTGTTCGCCAGTTTTCTGCGCGGATTCCTGGTGTTGCCGGGAATCCTGGACCTCAGCAGGGATTTGATGGGAATCCAGAAACTGATCTGTCCTTTTTGCGGCAAGGAATCATTGCACGATGGGACGTTCTTAGGCTGACACCTCGAATTTTGGGGCCTGGGGGCGAATGGCAGGATCTCGGTCCGCGATGCGGCGGAATAATGAAGAAGGTCAAGGAGGAAGATGATGAGTCATGAGAATAAGCCTCTAGATGAGAACGGGATGCTGGGGCGCCTGGCGACGGCGGCCGGTCTAGGAGCGGCCGCGCTCCTTGGGAAGTGGATGCTGGGAGTTCTCACGGGGGAGGATGAATGGGAGCCTTCGCGGAACGAATGGGAGCCTCCGCGGCAAGAGCCGGATTCCGATTTGGATCCCCTGTGGGAAGAGGACGGCTGGTTCTGACGGCGGCGACGTCGCGGGCCTTCGGCGGGGCGCCGGGTTAGCGCGGGAGGGTAGTGGAGGGGAACTCGGGGAGCTGCACGGGGAGTAGCGGCGTCCTGGCGGGGATGCCGATGGGGCGGGCGGAGAAAGGGGCGAGTAGCGGGCGCTGGATGGCGTCCGATGCGAGCGGAACGCGACGCAAGAACAGGAAAAACGCTGTAAGTGGAAGGAGAGAAAAGTTGTTGTCCAGGATTGAGATGGAGGAGAGGCTGGTCCGGGGTTTTTCCAAGGCCCTGGGCGTCGAGGTCGGGGCGGAAAAGGTTCGTGAGTTGGTGGTGCGTGGGAAGGGCGACTTCGGGGGATTGCAGCTTCTTGCGTGGGACGCCAACAGCATCCACGGTTTCGTTTTCGACACGACGAACGCCACGGCGGTGCAGGGTGCGAGCGAGATTCTCAAGGGGATCGACAGGCGGCTCAAGAGTGGGGAGCCGTTGGGGCTCGATGGTGGGCAGGTGCTCTACGCTGGTGGGGGCAGTGGGTTGGCGGTGGTTTCTCCGGGCCAGGCGGGGTCGGCCCTGGGGGGGCTCCACGAGCTGTACGCGCGGGAAACGGCGGTGGCGACATGCACGGCGGTGGCGGTGCGGCCCTTGGAGGACGGGGGAGGTTTCGGGCAGTGGGTGGTGGAAGCGGGGCGGGGATTGGCTCGGCGGCGGCTCTTGGAGGGGCCTTTCGGGGAGCCGGACGTGCCTTTTTTCGCGGAGCGGTGCGGCGTCTGCGGGAAGCGGGCGGCGGCGGGGTTGGTCAGGCGGATGGAAGGGTTTCGCGTGGAGTGCGCGCCGTGCAGCCTGAAGATCGACCGCGGCCGGGATCAGCGGAGGGACCGGCAAGAACCGTCGTCTTATGAAGAGATTTCCGATGACCAGGGTTTTTACGCCGTGATCTACCTGGATGGGAACGGGATGGGCCGGCTGATTTCGTCCCTGGAGACGCCGCTGGAGTACGCACTTTTTTCCCAGGACGTGGAAGGGGCGTTGAAGGCGGCGTTCCGGCGGGTGACGGAGGGTTATGGCCTGCGGGGCGAGCCGGTGTCGGAGGGCGATGGAGGAGGCGAAGGGTGGGGTAGGGGTGGCGAGAGGGGGCCGCATGGGCGGCGGCTCGGCTACCGGCTTCCCATTTCAGGGGGCGATGACCTGGTGATGATCCTTCCTGGTTGCATGGCGGTGCCGTTGGCCCGGGATCTGCTTGGTGAGCTGGAGCGTTCCTTCGAGGCTCTGTTCGGGAAGAGCGGCTGCCTTGGGGATGCGCAGATCCGGGGGATGGGGGCGGCGGCCGGGGTGGCCTTGGCGCATACGGGTTTCCCGGTGCGATACCTGCTGGTGGAGGCCGAATCTCTTTTGAAACGGGCCAAGCGGCGGGTCTACGACCATGGCGCCAGGAGCGCCATCGATTTTTCGGTCATCACCGATGGATCGCCTCGGGCCGAGTGGGAGGAAGCAGAGCGTTGGCAGCGGCGCGAGGGAGAGCTGCTGCTTTCGGGGCGGCCCTATAGCCTGGAGGAGTTCGAGCGGTTTTCGGAGCGGTTCCGGGCGATCCGGAAGGTCCGGGGAGAAGTGGGTCGAGGCCAGTTTTACGAGTTGCGGCGGCTGGCCCGGGAGAGCCGGGCGCTGTTGCGGGCGCAGATCCTCTACCAGGTGGGCCGTCGCGGGGAGTGGCAGGAGCTGGTGAAGAGTCTTCCGGCGCTGGAGGGGGATGGACCGGTGCGCCTGGACCGGGGGTCGTTCCTGCGGTCGGCGGAGGCGGTTTTCCGGCGGGTGGTGCCGGAGATCCATGGCCGGGAGGTCTTCGATATCGGGGACATGCTGGATCTTTCGGGCCATTGGTGGGGAGGCGACGCTCCTTGGGCGGGTGGCGCGGGCCGGGATGGCGGGTTGGGCGACGGCGGCGGACCATCGGAAGATAGGAGGGCGTCATGAAACGGTATGGCATCACAATTATTCCCCACGGCTCTCTCTACGTTGGGGGTTACGCGCAGGCGAGCGGGGATTCGGACGGGGAGACCTCCCGGGATCGCCGGGGACTCCTGGTTCCCGGTAGCGCGGTGAAGGGAGCGCTCCGGGAGGCGGCGACGAGGATCGTCAACGGTTCGGGGAAGGGCGAGAAGGAATTCCTGGCCCTCTTCGGATCGCCGGAACAGCAGGGGCTCGTGCGGGTGGGTCCCTGCCGGGCGGCGCTGCCATCACCGGACGTTGGCGGGATGGACTTCCTGGAGGCGGTGGACCGGCATCACGTGAGCCTGGAGCGGAGCCTGCGCCAGGCGGCGCCGGGGCGGTTGTTCCAGAACCGGGTCACGCCGGCTGGAGCCGGGCTGGTCTTCCGGGGGGAGATCCGCTGTCGGCGGAAGCTGCAGCCGGAAGAGGAAGGATTGCTCTATTGCGCCGCCGGG
>JAJRTK010000318.1 GCA_024278345.1 bacterium
CAAGGTGGACAACCCCCGGCATCATCCAGCGCTTTGCGCGCTTCTGGATTCCTCGAAGAAAGCGGCACGTTTGGCGGCGGGCCAGGTCTTGAAGAAGATTGGCGGCCGCGCCATCTTGCACGCGCTGGGCGAGAAGATCAAGGAACCGGCATTCCAGAACCGGATCGAGGCCATCGATCTTGTGATGTCCATTGCCGGCGCCCAGGGGGCGCCCATCATCGGGATCGTCTTGCAGATTGGCAATCCCAGGGAAAAGGTCAAGGCGCTGAAGTTCCTCGGTGACCCTGACACCATGGAGAGGGCGCTTGCCACCGCGCTCCGTGCGATTTTGCCGGCCCTTGAGGATCCGAGCGAGCAAGTCATCGTCCAGGCCATCGAATCGTTTGGCAATCTGTGTAACGAGCACGAATACTTTGACTATTTGTCCAAGTTTCTCCGGGCCTCGAACCTCAGCTTCGTCAGGGTTGCCGCTCGCGGCTTGAGGCGCTTCCATTCCAGCGCCGTCATGGCGGAGTTGAGCCGCTTGCTACGGGTGGGGCCCTCCGACATTCGAATGGAGGTCCTCGACACTCTGGAAAGGATCGGCCGCGACGAGGTCTTGCCGCTCCTTGTCAAGGCCCTGGCCCACAAGCAGGTCGTCGTTCGAAGCCGCGCCAGCGAAGCGCTCTCAAGGCTTAGCCGGGCAGGGAAGATCAGTGCCATTTCGGTCATTTTGTGGCTTCTTCGGAGTCCGGACGTCAACATCCGGCGCATGGCCGTGGAGGTCGCTCAATCGATCCAAGACCAGGAAGCGCAGCTTTGGCCGAAGCTGTTGCGGTTTTTGCGGGACGAAGACTGGTGGGTGAGAGAGCGGATGGTGGACGCGCTCCTGGAGATGGCGGGCATGCAGCTTACGCCTTTCATGGTGGGTTTTTTGTCCGATTCCAGTGACGTGCTTCGGCGGTTTGCCATCGATGTGATGAACCGTCTGAAGGATCCAAGAGCCATGGGGGCTTTGGTCAATGCCGCGCAGAAAGACGAAGACTGGTGGGTGCGGGAAAAAGCTATCGACGCCTTGGCCTGTCTTGGGGACAAGAAGGTTGTCCCCTATATTATTGACCTCATGCACAACCAGCTCGAGCTCCAGCTCGTCTGCATCCAGGCGTTGGTTCGCCTCGAAGCCCGCTCATCGGCACGCTACATCGCGGCCCTGCTTTCATCCGGTGACCCGGATGTCCGGATCGAGGCCGTCCGTGCCTTGGAAGCGTTTGAAGCCAAGGATTTTGTCGGCCAGCTCAAGCAGCTTCTTCTGGATCCCAACGCCAAGATCGTCCGGGCGGTCCGCCACTTGCTGCAGCGATGGGATATCAAGGAAATCTCGGACCTCGGCCTCACGGGCAGCCAATTCTATTCGCCGCTGGACCAGGGGCTTTTGGCCTTGGAAAAGGCTGGAGGCGACGATCTGATTCTGGGGCCGGGCCGCATGCCCTACATGAAGAAATTGGGAAAGGTCATGCCCCTTTCTCAGAAGGTCTTGCCAGCCGAGCAGGTTTGGGCGATGCTGGCACCGCTCCTTTCTCCTTTTCAGAAAGAGAAGCTCGAGTCCTTAAAGGACGTGGACATGGCCTACCACATCAAGGGGGAGGATCTGCGTTTTCGGGTGAACATTTTTCACCAAGAAGGCGGTTTGGGCGCGGTCTTCCGGATCATTCGCAACCGGGTTCCCAATCTTGAAAATCTCGGGCTCCCCGAAGTCGTGGAGCGCTTCGCGGACCTCAAGGATGGCCTGATCCTCGTGGGCGGGCCTACGGGATCGGGAAAATCGACGACCTTGGCCGCCATCATTGATTCCATCAATCGCAACTCTTCCCGCCACATCGTCTCGCTGGAAGATCCCATCGAGGTGGTCCATGCCACCAAGAAAAGCTTGGTGAATCAGCGGGAGGTAGGGACGCACACGAGCTCTTTCACCGCCGCGCTCCGCTCCACTTTGCGGCAAGATCCGGATGTGATCCTGGTGGGGGAGCTCAGGGATATCGACACCATCGAATTTACCGTTCGTGCCGCCGACACGGGCCACCTGGTCTTCGGCACCGTGCATACAGTGTCGGCCCACGCCACCGTTGATCGCCTGATCAACGTCTTTCCTCCGGACGAGCACGGCCAGATCCGTTCTTCGTTGGCCAACAGCCTCCGGGCTGTCGTCTGCCAATACCTCATCAAGCGGATCGATGATCCGGGCCGAATCCTCTCCACTGAAGTCATGCTGAATAATCTGGCGATCTCGAACCTGCTTCGGAAGGGCAAAACCTTCCAAATACCCTCTCTCATCGCCCTTGCCCGAGAGGAGGGGATGCAGCTTATGGACCACGAGTTGATGCGCCTTTATCAAGAGGGGAAGATCTCCATAGAAGAGGCCTTTATGAAGGCAAACGACAAAAAGGCCTTCGACCAGGTGATGGGGGACGACAAAGAGAAGAAGGAGGGAGGCGCTGAAACTTCCCCCGGCGGGGAAGCGCTGCCGCGAAGTTGAGACACCGTGGAGACAAAGCCTTCCTTCCCGTGGCGGCTCCCCGTTTTTTGGGGGTGCTCCGGCCTTGGGGTAGTGGATCGAGAGCGGCGATCATGGCGAACAGCGGGTGTCGGACGGCGCCGGATGGGAGCGGGACGTAACACGAAAAAAAACAAAGGGTCTGCTAAAGAGTATGTCCTGGACGAAGAGCACGGTTCGTTTTCTTGGGGCCATTCGTCCAGGTGGGGATCGTGAGTAGACAAAGCCAACCTATAGAGTGGATGTGGGAATCCAGATGGCCAGACTCGATTCATTCCTTCGGCTCGTGGTGGAGCAGCGGGCGAGCGATCTACATTTTCATGCGGGAAATGTGCCGTTGATCCGCCATCACGGGGATCTGATGAGGCTACCGTTTCGCGAGCTCTCTGATACCGAGGCGGAACGCTTTATTTTGGAGGTGTTGACCAAGGAGCAGAGGGCGGAGTTTGAAAGAGAGCAGAATCTCGATTTCCTTTACGCCGTCCAAGGCGTAGGCCGGTTCAGGGCCAATGTCTTCGTGCAAAACCACGGAGCGAGTGCCGTCTTTCGTGTCATTCCCAGTCGCTTGCCCAGTATGGAGGAGCTCAGGCTGCCTGGCTCCGTCAAGAAACTGACGACGCAGGGGAACGGCTTGATCTTGGTGACCGGACCCACCGGGGCCGGCAAAACAACGACTTTGGCCGCCATCATCCATGAGATCAACAGGACTTCCAGCCGCCACATCATCACCATCGAAGATCCCATCGAGTTCGTCCATACGCCCCTCCAAAGTACGGTCACCCAGAGGCAGGTGGGCAAGCATACGGAGAGTTTCGTTGCCGGCTTGCGGTCGGCGTTGCGCGAGGCACCGGATGTGCTCATGGTGGGCGAGCTCCGGGATGCCGAAACTATTTCCCTGGCCATCAATGCGGCGGAGACAGGCGTCTTGGTTTTCGCGACCCTCCACACAAACTCGGCCACGGCTGCCATCGACAGGATCATCGATGCCCTGCCCGATGCCCATCGGGCACAGATGAGAAGCGCCCTGGCGGTCTTGCTCCAGGGGGTTGTGGCCCAGAGGCTCTGCAAGAGGGCGGATGGCGACGGCCGCCTTGCCGCCATCGAGATTCTTCTCCGGAACTGGACCGTTTCCCATCTGATCCGCGAGAGCAAAATCCACCAGCTCGAAGGCTATCTCTCTTCCGCGAATTACGAATCTACCGGCATGCAGAGTCTTGATAGCTGCCTTGTGGGGTACGTCAAGGATGGCCTGCTCACATTGGAGGAGGCGCGGAAGGCATCCAGCGATCCAGAGCACCTTGACCATGTTTGCTCGGACGTGCAACAGGAGGAGTGACCTCATGGGGTCCCAGAGTCGAGATGAATTGCTGGCCAAGGCTCGCCTTCTGGAGGGGCGCGGAGATTATGAGGCAGCGTCACGGATCTACTTGAAGAGCGGCGAACCCATGCGTGCCGCCCGCGCATTGGCCGTTCGGGGCCGGTACGAGCAAGCGGGCCGGATCTTGCTAGCCTCTCTCGACGCCCAGCAGGGAACCGTCGATCTCCTTGACGGCGACGGACGCAAGCGTGCTTCATTGGCAGCTTCCTATTTGGCGCGGGCCGGTGACACCGCCACAGCCGTGGATTTGCTCGTGGCTCTTGGAGATTGCCGCGGAGCCGCCGATCTCTTGGACACCGCCGGCGACCACGAGGCGGCGGAGCTCTTGCGTTCAGAACGGTCCGGGCTGCGCCGCGCCAGCCTTGCGGACGCGTTGAAGCACCGGCAGGCTCAGGAGCTCGAACGGGCCGGGAAGCTCCAAGATGCAGCCGAGATCTATCTTGAGATCCGAGTACATGCCGAGGCGGCGCGCCTTTTCAAGAGACTGGGCCGAACCTTGGATGCGGCGAAGGCGTTTGCCACGGCTCGGATGCCTTTCAAGGCGGCCCTCTGTTACGTTGAAATCGGCGATCTCACCAATGCCCAGGAAAACCTCGTCTGGGTGCCGAAAACTGACCCACAGTACCGTGCCGCCGCCATGCTCGGCATTCGGACCGCCAGCGAAATGGGGTCCTTGAGCTTCCAGCTCGAGCACTTCCTTCAGGAGTTCCTCCAGGCTGCTCCCGCGGAGCCCAGGGAACTGGAGAGCCTTTATCTGCTGAGCAAGCTCTACGAGAAAAGCGATTTACTGGAGAATGCCAAAGAGGTCTTGCGGAATATCCTGGACTCGGTTCCGCGCTATCGTGACGCTTTGGAACGGCTCCAACGCCTGGAAGAACAGACCCAACTGGGGAACGACTTCAAGCCGCGATCCCCCCAAGACGCGGCACGGCGAAAGAAGCAACGGATCGATTCCGCCTTCTCGGGCCTTCTGGAATTGCCGCCCCTGCCGGAGATGCCGGAGATGCCGATTCTTCCAGATCTGGAGGATGGCGCCGTGGTGGCCGTTCAAACGCCAGCGGCTGAAAGGGCTTCGGTGCCCATGGAAGACATCGACTCCTTGCATGAATCGGCGGAGCCCGACGATCTCACGGTGACGGCGGGACCCAACATGGCCACGGGTTCTCCATCATCTTCCAGCGATGGCCCCAGTGCCATGCCAGGGGATCGAGAGGGGCGGAGCCTTTCGACGACGGCCACCGGGCTGTACGATGGAGACCGGGAGAGCCCTCCAGGGAGGCCATCTCCGGTGGAGCCGAGCCGTGCCAAAAAGTTCGAGCCGTGCCAGGGGGCCATCGTCAATGAGAGATACCGAATCGATGCCGAGATCGGCCGCGGCGGGATGGCGACGGTCTTTCGGGCTACCGACCTGATGCTGGACGAAGAGATCGCCCTCAAGGTTTTTTCCATGCCCGAAGGCGACCCCAAGATGCTCTCAGAGACCCTCGCCCGCTGGAAACAGGAGCTCAAGCTCTGCCGGAAGCTGCAACACCCCAACGTCGTTCGCCTTTATGATATCGGGGTCTACCAGGACGTGCGATACATCAGCATGGAGCTTCTTGAGGGGAAGAGTCTTGGCGATATCCTCACGGCATCCCTCATTCCCATGGATCCGGGGCTTGACTGCCTGATCCAGGTCTGCGCCGGGCTTCAGGTCGCCCATGACAATGGCGTGATTCACCGGGACATCAAACCCGACAACCTCTTCGTCACGAAAGAAGGCCGGGTCAAGGTCATGGATTTTGGCATCGCCAAGGGGCGTAACGCCAGCCATCACACCACCGAAGGCCTCATGTACGGCACGCCGCGCTACATCTCCCCAGAACAGATTCGCGGCTTCAGCGACGTCACCCCAGCCGCCGATCAATATAGCCTTGGTGTGGTGGCCTACCGAATGTTCACGGGCATCGTTCCCTTCCGCCACAAGGAACAATTGCCGGTACTCATGATGCACTTGCAGGAGCCGCCCCGTCCGCCTCGGGAGCTTTCCCCTGAAATACCGGACCTCCTGGAGCGGGTCATTTTGCGGATGCTGGAAAAGGAGCCCGACAAACGTTTTTCAAGCTGCCGCGAAGTGGCCCAGGAATTGGCGCAGATTCGGAAATTTCTGGGGGGAAAGGGAAAACCCCAAGGGGCGTAACCAGGGCAAAGCGCCTTCTTTTCCTTGGGTTGTGTTCCGCTCCCGTCGTCGTCCATCCGGCCGCCGCCACTCGCCTTTTAAGGGGACATCTCCGCCGGCAGATACCGGTGTCGCGGGACTGGTTTTCCAGGGACCTATCAGATCCGGTTGACAAGTCCACGCACGAAAGGAACCCACCGTTCAATTCCGTGAATCCCGTCCAGCCCGCCACCGGCAAGATGCCGGTGCCACCAGGGCGGCGCCGCGGAGTGTAAAGCAAAAACGCGGGGA
>JAJRTK010000013.1 GCA_024278345.1 bacterium
GAGTGATTCCACGGCATTCGCTGCGGCTGCGCACGCCCATTCTGGCGCGGATATCACGAGCGGAACAGTGGTGGATGCGCGGGTTGATGCTGCGCTAGCGCGGGATGTTGAGGTGTTCGGCCTCGTGACGGTCGCGGATGGGACGGGCTCTACACTGGACGCGGACTTACTGGATGGGCTGGATAGCACGGCTTTTCTTAGGGCGGATGCCGATGATACCTGGAGCAATGGCGCAGGCGCGGGACTTTTGACGTTGGGAGATCCCAACGACACGGTTGCCGTGACCAATGCTTTGACAGTGGGGGGGAGTCTTGGTGTCGTCGGCAGTGCCTCCTTCGGATCGGGCGCCGGTGTTCAGGCGATGGTTTTCGGAAGCTCCGGGAGTGACACGAACACGTTCAATGGGACGGCGACCTTCAATGACGCGGTGACCGCAGCTTGGGGCGCAGCCGGAGAGAGCATGACACTTTCGAATTCCACGACCTCCGCCGGGAACGCTTATCTTCTGAAGGTGGAGTCCACGGGGACCGGCGCCGGGTTCAGCAGTGGAATCATCGTCAGTGTCACGGACCCGAATGCCATTACGACCGGTTTGGACGTTTCCGATCCCCAGCTTCAGAATGCCTTGGACATCGGTGGCAATCCCATCACGGGAACGAACTTCTCAGTGACGGGAGCTGGTGCGGTGACGGCGGCGAGCGTGACCGACGGGACGGCGACATTGACGGGAGGGAACCTGACGGGAGTTGGGACCCTGACGACGACTGGCAACGCGACGTTGGGTGATGCGGCGGCCGACACTCTTACGGTCAATGCGGTGCTACAGGGGGGTACGCCGCTGGTTTTCGAAGGCGTTACGGTGGATGCAAACCAAACGATTCTTGCTGTGACAGATCCTACTGCTTCTCAAACGATAACACTTCCCGATGCCACTGGCACGGTTGCTCTTTCGGGGCAGATTGCGCCGGCGGACTTGACGGGCGTGGATGCACCGTTTGTCCTGACTGCTTTCTTGCCGGGAGTGGCAACAACGACTGTTGGTCCGAACGTGGATGGTGTATTTTTCACTTATGATCCTGCGGTGAGTGGTTCGATCACTCTGTCCAAATTCCAGTGTTTCGCTCAGACGCTAAACGGACCAGGAGATTCCACGACCATCGACATCTCCGTTGATGGTGGGACAACTTCAGATTCGTGCGTGATTGGCAATAACAGCTATTCCTGTTTAGTCACGACCTTTACCAATGCTCCATCCATTGGAGCGGCACAGACGGTGATCCTGGCGATTTCGGCTGTCACGGGAACCGGAGCCAGCGACTTGACTTGCACAATCGAAGGTTTGGTGCCGGTCGAATAGGATTCTTAGGGTAGAAGTTCGAGCTTCGGAGCTTGCTGGAGCTAAGGAGATGAGGATGTTCATATCGAACAGGAAATGGTCGGCCCTCTTGTTCTTTGGAGTCATGACTCTTTTTCCGGGAGTCGTCCAGGCGCAGTATTCGTTGACGTCGGAAGGGTTCAGCGGAGTGGGGGCTGCGGTGGTGCAGCGGGATTCCGGGGGGACTGGCGTGGCATCCCAGGTGAGCGCCAACGTGGGTGGAGCTTCCGCTGGCGGCGTCTTGACCGGCGGTGGCTACGAACTGGTGGCCAGCGCGGGATTCCGATTGACGACTCGATTGGCACAGGTACAGGAATTCGACACTGATGGCGATGGGAACATCGACCAGGCGGCGTTTACGTACGAGGCCCCGGTTTTGTCGGCGACAGCCGCGGATCTTTACACGGTGGCCGGCCAGTTGGGCGATTCGATCCAGAGTCTGTCGGCGGATGGGAAGACCGTCACCGTGGCCGTGTTGAACGTGACGGGGACGGATCGAAAGACGGCTCGGTACAGTGCCAGGGATGGCGTAATGACGGATGGGTTTGGCAACCCGGTCATCCATTGGCCGGCGCCCGCGGGGCGCCGGGCCAGCCAGGTGGAACAGGATCGGGCGGCGCCGGTGGCCACCATCACGGATCCAGGGCCGTTGGCTCTGATTTCCGGGGTCTTTCCCATGAGTTTCACTTCGTCGGAATCGCTCAAGGCGAGCGTGACGTTGACGGCTGTTCGGGTTCGTGGGAAGGCTGATGCCGGCTCGCCACACCCGACTTCGGGGACGCAGACGGCGGATTCTTCGGTGAATGTGGATACGTCGATGCTGAATCTGGTGGAGGGCGCCGGTTACCGGATCGAGATGGCCATGTCGGACAAGGCGGACGAGGGGGATCCCGGGACAGCGACGCCCAATGCGGGACAGACGGAGGTCTGGGACCTGATCTACACGGGACAGGGGACCGGTTTTCGCTACGTTTCTTCCACCAATGGCAATGACGCTAGCGGCGATGGCTCGCCGGGAAACCCCTACCGGACCCTTGGGCGTGGATTGCAGGACGTTGCCCGAGCTGGCGGCAATGTCTTTGCCCTGCCCGGGTTCTATAGCGGTGAATCCTTTCCTCTCAGCCTTCCGTCGGGAGTGACGTTGCGAGCTGCCGGAGCCGATGTGACGGAAATCCAGGGAAATTCCGGGTGTGGGGTGCTCTTCCAGGATGCCATGGGTTCCGAGCTTGTGGGTTTCACGGTAAAGAATGCCGGCCGTTCCAGTCCGGTGGATTTTCTAGAGGATTCGGCGGTCTGTCTCTATGGCGGGAGCGACAACCTGGTCCACAACAATATCCTTCGCTCCAACCGGAGTGGAGTGAGGATCGAAGAGTCGGATCCCCAGGTTTTTCTGAATACCATCGTTCAGGGGGATGTGCATGGGGTTACTCTGCGTTATCCCGATACCGCCGCCACGTCGGTGACGAACAACGTGATTGCCGACAACAGTGGCACTTGCGTCTACTACGAGATCGCGGAGGCCGATGCTCCCGATGCCGGGAACCTGGTGTTCGGGAACACGCTTTTTCCTGGCGGTTGCGGGAGCACCACCAGCGGTTCCAGCCTGTCGGGAAATAATACTGAAGCCGATCCGCAATTGGATGAGAACTATATTGCCCAGAACCCTGCGTCGAGCGGCATGGGCTGGAATCATGGGGACGAGGGGACGGAGCAGAATCAGAACGTGCCGCCTCCCGCGGTTCGGGCCATGGACGGTCTTGGTTTCCTGCTGGCGATCCTGACGGCGGTGATTGTGGCGGGCTTCGTGCTCCGCAGGCGCCGCGGCAACGGAAAGGATCCTCGCCCCCGGGCTTGAGCGGTTTTTCAGTGAAGAGCGAAGAGGCTCCGTTTCCTGGTTTTGATCGGGGGACGGAGCTTCGTTTGTCAGGGACTTCACTGGAAAGTCCCCTTACGGAGCTGCGATGGTGGCTTTAACCGGGGCCTCTCATCACGTCTCTACCGCAGCGGCTGATCCATCGTTTCCACTGGCCTCCTCGTCGGCCCGCTCCTCGACTGCCCTGCCGATGGAGCCCGTGGGAATATTGCCGGTTCGTGGCCGTTGCCCGGGGAGCGACGGGAGCGGCTGCGACTGGCGCGACCGGAACTCAACCCTAAAAAAGATGCTCAGGATGCGGAGGCTGGGGGTCTTTGGATCTTTTTGGGTGGAGCATTGGTGGGAAGGCGGGTGTATTTGGTGGCCGTGCCTTTGGAGAGGTGGGCGGGGTAGCGTATTTCATTGAGCTTGAGCTTTCGGTCCATGGCCGCTTCGAGGTCGATTCCGAGGTCGTGACAGAATAGCGTGAGGTAGATGGCGATATCGGCGGCCTCTTGTTCGATTCTTTCCCTTTCTTCAGGCGTTAATTCGGTCGGTTTTGGATCGGTCCACTGGAAGTTTTCCAGAAGCTCGGCGGCTTCGAGAGAGATGGAAAGAGCGAGGTTCTTGGGCGTGTGGAACTGCTGCCAATGGCGTTTGGCACGAAAGTCGAGGATTCTGTCGCGTAGGCTTGATGGGGGTGTGTCGGGCTTCGTCGGGGACTGATTGTTGGCTAGCATAGCGAGGGGTCCGTTGTTAGAGGAGGCATTTGTGTAGATTTTATAGGTTTTGCTCTAAAGTCATCTATTTTTGTAGCGTGTACGTGAGTCATCTCACATTGAGGCAAGCCTTATTCCGCTGAAGTTTTTTTGAGGAAGTTCCGTTGATTCTTTCTGGTGATTTGAGCGAGAGCACACTTGTTGATGCGTTCCAGATCCTGAGCAGTACTCGAAAGACTGGAATCTTGCACGCCTCGTGCGCGGACGGCGAGATTCGTATGTACTGGGAGCAGGGAATTTTACTCTATGCTGAAAGTAGTCGTCTTGGGTTGGGTTTGCGGGTGCGGATCGAGGGGCGCGTTGGTCGGGCCGTGGTCCAGACCGCGATGGAGAAGCATGGCGGTGCGTTGGGTTTGGCGGCGCGGGAGTTGGTGAGAGAGGGGCTCCTGGAGAAGGAAGTTCTGAAGGCGCTGGCTCGAGAGACATCGTGGCGCGGCATCTTGGATATGTTTTGTTGGGCCGAGGGTGGCTTTGAGTTTTCGGAGGGTCCGTTTTCCGGGGGTGATGTTGTGGAGGCGGTGCTGGAGCTCCGGCCGCTCCTTTTGGAGGCGAGCCGTCGGGTACAGCAAATGGCGGAGGTCCGAAAGGTTCTGCCGAATCTCCGGGCGATTTTTCGTCTCTCGGAACTACCGGTCGATAGCATTCGTTCCATTCGCCTCAGCGGTGAAGAGTGGGCCGTGTTGTCTCTCATCGATGGGCGCCGGATGGTGGAACAGCTTTGCAAGGCCGCCAAGAGTGAGGAGATCCAGACGCTTTTAACACTTGCCCGGCTGCTTTCAGCAGGATTGATCGTGCAGGTCGATGACATGGAGCGGACCGACTCGGGGCTGCTGGAGCTCGGGCAGATCAAGTACACGCGGATCCTTGAAGTTTATTGTGAGCTCCACAGTTTGCTTGCCGATCGGTTGCGATCGGAGGTTGCCGTGGCCTCGGCGCGGCCCATGAGGCAGCTTTTCCGGCAATTGGCTCGGGCTTTTCCGGAGCTCTGGGAGGGGGGGGTGGTGGATCCGCTGGGTGGCTTGCCGGCGGTGGAGATCCTTTCCAGGATTCTTCGGCAGCCTGTGGACAAGCGAGTGGAGCTGATGGTCTATTCGTTTGGGCGATTGCTTTTGAAGGAGCTCCTTATCCTGCGGCACCTTTTGGGCGAAGACGCTGGAAAAGAGGCGATTTCGGATATGCGGATGGTGGTTCAGCTCGGTTCCCGGCGTTATCCGGAAGTGTCGTCGAAGGTATTGCGGCACATTCTGGGGGTGCTGCGGCAGGCCGAGACTTTCCCCAGCCGTTACGCTCAGGGGTTCGATTGTTTCGAAAACCACCGCTATGCAGAGGCGCTTCGCCATTGGAAGTCGATTCCTCCCAGCAACCCGAAACATGAGTCAGCTCAGAAGCTCATGGCCCGTGTTCAGAGGTTGATGGCCGGCTGTTCACCGCTGAAGCAGGCGTTGGAGCGGGGGGAAAACGCGGCGCGAGAGGGCTGCTTGGCGAAGGCTATCCAGATTTGGCAGGAGGCGATGTCGAGATCCCCCAGAGAAGCTGGCAGTGGCGAGGAGACGCGGGCGCGGGAGCTTCTTCTGCGGCGCCTCGATCTGGCTTCCAGAGTGAACCTCCTCATGGAGGATGCCGGGAAACTGGCGGGAGGACACTGTTACGAGCAGGCCCGTCGAGTGCTCCAAGAGGCCCACAAACTCATGCCTTACCACCCGGGAACGCGGGCTCTGCTCGAGGAGATCACGGAGAAACTGGATCGGACGGAGAATATCCCGGAGTTGGTGACGGGAGGGCTCGAGCTCTACCGGAATGAGGAATATGTCTTGGCCATGGAGAAGTTCGAGCGGGTCTTGGCCATGGCTCCTGGCCATCAATTGGCTGCGGATCATCTTCGGTTCAGTCGCGATCGGCTTTTGGCGATGGTGTCTACAACGCCTGAATACTCCGATGTTTGGGGCGCGATTCGGGTTGGAAACGCGACGGTGGCGTGCGAGGAGCTGGAGCGACTCTTGGCCTTGTCGCCAGAGGATAGCGTGGCGGCCTATTTACTCGGGGAGCAAAAGCGAGAATTGAAGGCTTGCCGCCTCTATGAGGAGGCGATGACCTACTGCGAAGAGAGCAAGTTTGAGCGTGCTATCGAGTTGGCGGAAAAGGCGTTGGAAGTCAATCCCAGCCACGCCGAATCCTCACGATTGCGGGAGCGTTGCAAGCGGAGCCTTCAGGAAGCCACCGAGGCCAGGGAGCTATTCTCTAGGGCAGAGGCTCTTTATCTGGCGGGGAAAATCGAGGAGGCACGAGACGCACTCGATGCTTGTCTGGTCATCGATCCGCACAACCAAGAGGCGCTCATGGCCAGGGCCCAGGTGGAGCAGTGGGCGGAAGGAGATGATTCCACCAACGTTGCCCAGCGGGGTACCTTCGTCTATCGTCCTCCAGAGGAGGCCATGGAGGAGGAACCTCGGGATGCCCTCCTGGATGGGGCTTCGGAGCACGTCTATGCCGAGCTCTTTGATGCGACACCAGCGAGCGGGGTCGAATCGGAGCCCCTAACCCATACGGAAGATCCCACGGAAGTCGAGGCTGCGGTCGTTCACCCGGTGGCTGGCGGACTGCTTCCGAAACCCGGGGAACCGGAAGCAGAGCCTGCAACGCTGGCGACCGCTTTGATCGAAGATTGTCCGCCGGATCTGGTGGCTGAGGCATGGGCCAACGACTCCGGGGCTGCCAGTGCTTTCGAGGACCCTCCCACGGAGAAGATCCCCGTTTTCGACGATTGGGAGGCCCAGAATGAGGCATTGAGGGAGGCGGGAGACGCAGAAGAGAAGCCCGAGGAAGCATCGACGGACAATTTGACGAGGCTCCGCGAGCATGTAGATCGACGGCTCGCGGGCGGTGATGATGGCGCGAAGCTTCTATAAACCGTTGGATCCGCCGCCTTCTTTCGCTCAAAACCACGGGACTAAAGACAAATCCTTGCGGGCGACTGGCCGAAGTGGCTTGTTTTTGGTTTTGGCAGCGGCCTTGCTTATTTGGCACTCTAGCCAGTGGTTTGGCTACACCGTGGACGACGCTTTTATTTCGCTTCGGTACGGTGAGAATCTGGCTGAAGGTCACGGATTGGTTTTCAATGCCGGCCAACGTGTCGAGGGCTACTCCAACCTGCTTTGGACGCTCTTGTTTGGGCTTCTAAGCCGCGTGAGCCAGGATCCGGTGTCTTGGATCAAGCTCTTGGGATTGGGACTTGGCGTGTTGTCTCTGATCCCACTCTTCGATTTTACGCGGCGAGCCGCTGGTTCAGACCTCGCGGGCTTGTTGGCGGCTTTCCTGGTGTCGGTCAACGGGTATGTGGCGGTTTGGCTCGTCGGTGGGCTGGAAGGGCCTCTCTTCTTGTTCGAGTTGTCCTGGCTTGCTTTGGCGGCGGTCAGAGGGTGGGGAGCAGTTGCTGGGCTCGCCGGCGCGGCTCTAGCTTTGACGCGGCCGGAAGGGATCGCCTTGGCGCTGCTGGTTGCCGCGGAGCGTACGTTGGCGAAGAGGCGGATTCCGTGGTGGGGACTGGCTCCAATGGCCGCCGTGGCGGGGCAGATGGGGTTTCGTTTGTTCTACTATGGCGATTGGGTGCCCAACACGGCCCACGTCAAGTTGGGCGGCGGTCTGCCTCAGGTTTTTCAGGGGCTAGGCTATGTTGCCAGTCTACTGCTGGATTGGGGTGGCCTCTTGGGGCTCGTGGCCTTGGTGGAGGCTGGTCGCCGATCAGAGCTTCGCCGGGAGCTTGGGCCGGCGTTAGTGGTCGTTACGGGCTACTTGCTCTTCCTGGTTTACTGTGGAGGAGACTACTTTGCTCACTATAGGCTGGCAGTTCCCATCTTGCCGCTTTTTGGCGGAATCGTCATCGTTGTGGGTTTTCACGGATGGCAGGTTTCCCGAGGTTCGCCAGGATGGAAGGCGGCGCTCTTGCTCTGTGTGGGGGCGGTTGCTTTCATCGCCTTGCCGATGCTGAAAAGTGGTCCCAGCCGGGGTAGACTGCGCCACGAGATGCGGATGCTTCAGGACTTTTCGATTCCGGCGGCGGGCTGGCTGCGGGAACATTCACCCCCTGGCGCGGTCCTGGCGTTGACGGCCGCGGGAGCGATTCCCTATTACAGCCGTCTGAAGATCATCGACCGTTTCGGGCTTTGCGATGCCGAGATTGCCCGAGCCAAAGTCCCCTGGACCGATGTTCGCTCCGGGATCTCGAAGTACTCTCCAGAATCAGTGCTACGGCGGAAGCCAGACTGGATTCTTCTTGACACCAACGAGTGGAAACTGCTCCGCAGCTCTATCGATCAGCTTCATCCAGCGGATCGTGCGCTCTTGAGGCAGCCGGACTTCCGAGCCCGTTACCGTTTGGTTCATCACTGGCTGGGCCGGCCCGCGGAAAGGTTGGCACTTTACGTGCGCAAGGGGAGCTCCGCGGAGCGTTCCCTTCGGTAGCGGACTTGAGTTCACCGCCATCATTTTTTGTGTTGCGTTCCGCTCCCGTCACCGGCCATCCGGCCGCCGCCAGTCGCCGCTTCCTCGACGGTCAGGCGCCCTCGGCTGCCGCCCGTTTCGATTCTGGCCATGACCCCCATGGGAATGGTGAGAGGGTTTGGCAGATGTCCGGTTCGAAGGCCCATGAGGATGGGATAGTCGGTGCCACGGAGGCATTCGAGCACGGCCTCCGGGATCGTGAGAGTCGGCTTTGGACGGTCGGGCACACAGTCGGTCAAGGCGCCGATGACCATTCCGCCAAGCTCCTCTAGATGGCCGGCCAGCCGCAAATGGGTGAGCATCCGGTCGATCTGATAGGGCTCCTCCCCCACATCTTCCCAAAAGAGGATCGCCCCCGTAAGATCGGGCATAAATTCGGTTCCCACAAGGCGCGAAAGGAGCGACAGGCAGCCCCCAAGGAGAGGGCCTTGCCCCCGACCGGACCGGAGGATCTGTGGCGCCGGAAGATCGCCAAGGGGCCGGGAAGAGGTTGCCTGGAGCAGGTGTTGAAAAGCGGTTTTTCCGTGGGGACCGGCGATATCCACGGCGGCCAGGAGCCCGTGGAATCCCATGAGATTCGCCTGGCGGTAGGCCGCCAAGAGGATCGCCGTGAAGTCGCTGTACCCGATGAGTATCTTGGGGTCGTCCGCCAGGCGGTAGAGATCGAGCCGGTGCAGAATCCGGAGTGCTCCATAACCGCCACGGACGGCCATGATCGCCCGGATTTTTGGATCGGCCAGGGCGTGATTCATGGCCTTGGCCCTGGAATCGTCGTCGCCAGCCAGATAACCGTGACTGGAGCAGGCATTTTCCGCGACATCGGTCTTGAATCCGGCGGATTGGATCAGTCTGACGGCAGCCTCGATTTTGCCGTGTTCCGCTGGATAGGAGGGGGCGCAGAGATGGATCGTATCGCCGGGTTGAAGCGGGGGAGGGCGTCGAGGTTCCATTGGTTATCCTGGGTTTTGATGGTAAACTTCCCCTGTGTGCCGGATCGCGCCGAAGGCGCGTTTTATTGGCTGGAAGCATCGCGCCGGTTAGCATTCTAGACAGGCGTGCTCTGTTGCGGGACGAGGCGAGGATCATCAGATGAAATCGAATTCTTTGATAGGGAATAAGACGTTTATCATGGGCAAAATCCAGGCCGAAGAACCGTTGGTCATCCGTGGCCGGGTTCAAGGGGAGGTCAGAAATACGGCGGACGTCTTCGTTGGCGAGGAAGGGCATGTCGTGGCCGAGGTCCACGGACAGACCATCACCGTCAGCGGTTATGCGGAGGGCGCGGTCTATTGCCAGGATCTTTTTTGCCTTCACCAGTCCGGGACGATGAATGGCGATGTCCATTCGCCCAGGATCCAGATTGAGGAAGGCTCGACCTTTCAGGGCACCATCGATATGGCGCGACGCTAACCCTGCTGTTGCCCGGAGCCGGCCCATTTGCCATGAGAGAGTTTCAGGTCTATCCAGACTGCTTGGCTCCCTCGGTCGTGAAGCCGCTCTTGTAGACGCGCAACCCGTCGGTGTGGCATCGAATCTTCAGATGATGCCGCCGTAGATGTTCGCCGCTAAGCAGGTGATAGAGTCGAAATTCCAGGATCGGGATTGATTTGCCCCCGGAGGTTTGCTCCTTCGCCCAGTCTTTTGTCGCCGATTCGGACGGAATTAAGCCTGCCGTGGATTCGATTTCGATCTCCGCGCCTGCCGCGGCCTCCGCCAACAAATAGATGTCTTTTGCCGTGCATTGGATCTCTAGGGTGGAGGGCTCTCCATCCATCGGTCTGGTCACGAGGCACTCGGCCTCGCACTGCCATCCGCCGCCAAGACTTGGCCGCTCTTGGCGCGGCGTCACACTCCCCTCGTAGATGATCGTTTGGTGTGGCAGATACCCCTGCGGGTTTGCGATCTGCCCGAATCGATAGCCAAGGTGGATCTCGTCGGTTGCCGTCAGGATGACCCTTCCCGGAGTGTCTTCCGGAAAAAGCGGGTCCAGAAGCCTGACGGAGGTTGGCATTCGTTTGGCCAGGATGCGCTGGAGGTCGATTTCGATTTGACGTGGGCTTGTTCCCGGCGGGTAGTTTTGTTTGAGCTTTCCCCCGGGCCGGAAGAGGAGGCAGCACCCAAGACCCGTGCCACCAAGGCCCTTGAAGACTTCTTCTTGTGGTGAATCCGCCACAACAGGGAGATTCAGTTTCTGGTACTGGAGAGTGGTTTTGATGGCCAGGGGGTCGCGGGCCCGATCCAGGTCTGAACGGTGGATTGTGACCAGGCGGAGGCCATGTTTCTCGTAACGCTCCCGCCACGCCTGGAAATAGTGGAGCAATCTCAGTGTACCGATGGAGGTCAGGGAGAAGAAGCCGATAAGGCACGGGCCCTCTTCCAGAAGCTCCAAATTCCCTTGGATCAGGTTTCCATGAGCGAGTACATCAGACGGAGTTTGCCACTCAACAGGATTCTCACCAGCGGCCTCACCGCCTGGAGTAGATAGAAAAGGCCGCCGGGAATCTCCGCGGCCCGAGCGTCCGCCATCCCTGAAAGGCCGCCGGGAATCTCCGCCGCCCGAGCGTCCGCCATCCCTGAAAGGCCGCCGGGAATCTCCGCGGCCCGAGCGTCCGCCCTCCCTGAAAGGCCGCCGGGAATCTCCGCCGCCCGAGCGTCCGCCATCCCTGAAAGGCCGCCGGGAATCTCCGCCGCCAGAGCGTCC
>JAJRTK010000319.1 GCA_024278345.1 bacterium
GAAATGGTGGATGTCCTCATTGGCCGTGGCATCGACATGCTTTTTGCTATCGGAGGCGATGGCACGCTCCGCGGTGCATTGGCGATTTGCGAGGAGCTCGCGCGGCGGGGGCAACCCATCGCCGTGGTGGGAATCCCCAAGACCATCGACAACGATCTGCTCTGGACTGATCGAACTTTCGGGTTCGACACCGCTGTTTCCAATGCCCGCATGGCTTTGGAGGCGGCGCACGCCGAAGCCGAAGCGGCCTGGAACGGCGTGGGCCTTGTCAAGCTCATGGGCCGCCACTCGGGGTTCATCGCCGCCCTTGCCACCTTGGCCAGCGGTGATGTGAATTTCTGCCTGGTGCCTGAAGTGCCCTTCACGCTGGAGGGAAGGGGTGGTTTTCTCGACGCACTGGAACAGCGGCTAAAACTGCGAAGACATGCTCTTATTGCCGTCGCCGAAGGTGCCGGACAGGATCTCATTCCTTCGGCGGAACCGCAAAAATCTGATGCCTCGGGCAATCTCAGGCTCAAGGATATCGGGGTATTCCTGCGGGACCAGATCCGGTCGCACTTCCAGCGAATCGGCTGGCCCGTGGACGTGAAGTACATCGACCCCAGCTACATCATCCGGAGCCTTCCGGCCACATCCCTGGATTCGGAGTTTTGCCTTGCGCTGGGACAACATGCGGTTCATGCCGCCATGGCCGGATGTACAGGCATCATGATTGGTTTTTGGAATTACCGTTTCGTCCACGTGCCTCTGGAGCTGGCGGTGGGCCGTCGCAAGAGCCTCAGCTACCGTGATGAGGCGTGGCAGCGGGTGCTCGACACGACGGGACAGCCCATCTCATTGGTTGGGGAGAAGTAGGAGTGAACCAGCAGGTCTTGGAACCGACGGACGCCAGTCACGGGCGGCTAGCGAAGGCCTCGCTCACGGCTTGGAGCAGCTCGAAACCGTAGTTACCGCCTGGAAAGGCCGGACCTTCCTCGATGGTGGGCTCCAGTGCGGTGCCTTCATGCCATTCATTGAAGCTCGTAATCCAGACGATCCGCTCTTGGGGGTCCGCGTTGAGCGCCGCCAGGTGTTTGGCGCGGAGGAGGATATCGACGATCTCTTGCCGGGATTGGGCCAAGACCGGGGGATGGAGGTTGCCGCGAACCGCCCGGTCGTCAAACTGGGGCACGACGGCTGGCATAAAGGCGACGGGCCGGCCGGACATTCGGTTCCGCACCAGCGGGGCCTCTGCTTGCCACCGCTCGTAGGCGGGAAAAAAGATATCGGCCATCTCTGTCAAGCTCCAACTCGCCTGGCCGCCCATGCGATCCGAGTCGTACAGGAAATAGGAGCTCACGGCATCAAACGATTCGAGGCGCGACGGTTCGGGGTCTGTGTACCAAACCTCATCGGCGATGATGTAGATCGGCGTGCCCAACTCGGCGGTTCGCCGCCGAAGCTCGGCCAGGGTGGCACGCCAGTTCCCGGCGAATGATCGCGTCAAGTAGATCCAAATCACCGGACGTCCGTCGATGCGATAGTATTGGGGGTGCCCGAAGAACTCCCGCGCCAGCCGCGTGATGTCATCCACCAACAGTTTGCCGAAACTGGGATCGCTAAAATCGATGCGATCAGGCGAAAAGTCACCAAATTGCTGAAACCGCTGGATGGTATCGTAAAAGAAACACCACCTGAGCTTGTTCAAGTTCGAGGCCCTGAGAAAGCCATCCCGAAAATGGGCTTCCGGAATCCAGGGCGAGCTCCACTCCACGGCGGCCACATCGATTCCAGCGGCAGTCATCCATTCGATCTGTTGCTCGGCGATTGCTCGGTCTCCGGAATTGTAGAACCCCAAGAACGGTTCGTGAGCAACCCCTTTTTCCCAGTGGTTTTGCTCGTCGTACCAGGTATAGTAATGGACGCCCACCGCTGCCCGTGGGATCTCGGGCTCTGGCTCGGGCTCTTCCTGAACCCTGTCTCCGCAGCCCGCCAGCAAAAGCACAGCCAGGCTCACCGCGGAAAAAGTCGCCGCCAGCTTCATGCAATCTCCTTCATGCCTTGTCATCGAAAGGAAAGGCATCGATTCGCTCATGCACCAGTCGCCAAGACCAAAGCCCAAGATTTCTCCGAAACGTCCGTTCGTGATGGGGGTTGCGTTCCGCTCGCGGCGGCGGCAATCCGTCCGCCGCCACTCGCCACTTTCACCCCCGCATCTATCGGAGCGCCCCACTCCTCTTTGACACGCGGATTACAGGGGACACTTTCCCCCCACACCTATCGGAGCGCCCCTGTCAGATGGAGACGGAGGCGGGTTTTGCCCTGTTACGTCCTGCCTTCGCTAGAGCGTGCCCCTGTCACATGGAGATGGAGCCCTTGCGAAAGTCGGTTTTTCCAATGTGGGCGTTGATCAGGACCGGGTGGCCCTGGCGGGCCAGCTCCTTGGCTTGAGATAGGATTTCTGGGATCTCATCCGGTCTTTGGAGCAGAAGGCCACGGCCCCCGAAGCCTTCCGCAACGTTGTGGTAATCGGTCCTGGCCAGGGCACAGCCCACGTCGTCCTTGAGCACATCGACCTGTTCCCTTGCGATCTGCATCCAGCAGGCGTCGTTTCCCACAAGAGCGATGACAGGAACCTTGTGCCGAGCGAAGGTGTCGAACTCCGCAATGCTGTAACCAGACGATCCGTCGCCGTAGATGAGCCAGACTTCGGCCTCCGGCCTCACCAGCTTTGCCCCGAGGGCAAATCCGGCCCCCACCCCCAAGGTTCCGAAGACGCCTGGATCGAGCCACCGGAGCGGCCCACGGGGCCGCACGATATAGGAAGCCGTGGCCACGAAATCGCCGCCGTCGGCCACCAGGACGCTTTCCTCATCGAGCTGGCGCTCAAGCTCGGAGCAGAGGGCCAAGGGATTGATCCCCTCCGTGGGGGCCTCGGCCTTTTTCTGGATCTCGGTATCCCTCTCCTGGTCCCGCCGTCGGAGGGTGTGGATCCAATCGTCCCAACCACGATCCCGCTCTGGAAAGCCTTGGGCAAGCCGCCTCAAGAAGCGACCGGGGTCTCCGGGCACCCCCAGATTCGGCCGGCGATTCTTCGTCAGATCCCGGCGGCTCCGGTTCGCCGAGATGAGCGTGGCTCGCCCGATATGGCGGCCGTAGTCGAGACGAAAGTCGCAGGGAACCCCCGCCAGGATGACCAGGTCGGCCTCTTTGAGGGCATCTCTGCGCTTGTGCCGCATCTGGAGGCGATGCCCGGCTCCCAGCAGCCCGCGGGCCATCCCCGACAGGTAGACCGGCGCGCCGATCTTCTCCACGGCCAAGACCAGGTCGTCAATGGCAGCGGGCTCCAAAAGGCTCTGGCTCCCAAGGAGGAAGAGCGGCCTTTTGGCCGTTTCCAGTTTTTTCGTGGCCTCCAAGATTCGGACGCCTGATGGCCCGTGTGGCTCCGGAAACTGCTGCTCAGGCGAGGCTCCCGCCTCCTGACTTCCAGCAAAGACGCGCTTCACGTGCCACTGGAGGTACCACTCCAGGAACTTCTCCGACAGACGTTTCTTCCGGTCGCTGCCGGTTTTGGCGCCATACCAGCTTTGGACCAGCTCGCCGTCGTAGAGGAGGTCCACGGGGATCTCCACAAAGACGGGGCCTGGAACGCCATGGGCGGCCACTTGGAAGGCTCGCTCCAGGACCCGCGGCAGGTGGCGGACCTTTCCCACGCTGGTCGCCCATTTGACGTGGGGCCGCATGAGAGCCATCTGGTCGATATCCTGGAGAGAGCCGCGACCCTTCAAAACGGTCGCCGTGGCGCCGCCCAGGAGGATCAGGGGCGACTGCGCCATCTGGGCATTCTTCACCGCCGTGATGGTGTTCGTGACTCCTGGGCCAGCAGTAACGGCCGCAACGCCCGGTATTCCCGTCAGCCGAGCCACCGCATCGGCAGCGAACACGGCATTCGCTTCGTGCCGGACATCAACGACGCGAATCCCGCGCTGCTTCGCCCCCACCAGTATGGGGGAGATATGCCCGCCGCATAGGGTAAAGAGAAACTGGACTCCCCGCGCTTTGAGAACATCAGCTACCAACTCTCCGCCGTTCATTTCTTCCGTCTCCTGGCCATCGGTCATCGGTGGCAGCTTTGGCGGCCACCGATGACCGGGTCCGTCTCCTGCAAACAGTCCCGTGCAAACCAAGCTAGCAAGAACCTACCAGATTCGGCTGGGAATCTTGGAATGCTCCATTGTGGGTCTCATGGCGGATCGCGAGACAGGTTTGGGAACAGGGTTGGCCACGCTTTTAGGGCACGGGACCCGGGTCCCGGACGATGAGAGGCGGACGGCGGCGGACGCGGGGAACTCGTTCCGCAGGCGCGGGTCCGTGCCGACGGGAGCGGACCACAACCATCAGAAGGAAAAGCGATTTTCATAAAAAATGATGCCCTGAAGGCATTCTATAACCTTCGTTTGGCGCATTGAGGACTCCCTATGGTACTTTAGTTCTCGGGCGACGAGTATTTTATCAAGGAGGCCTGTCATGCCAGCCCAGGTGATGGTGAAAGAGCCTCGGTCGCGGCGGGAACCGGAGATCGAGTATCCCGCATCGGATGGAAAGCCCATGGCTGAAAGCGATACAGCTCGGGACCTGATGTTCGACATCATCGACATTCTGAAGCATCACTTTGCCAAAGAGGCCAACGTCTACGTGTCCGGGGACATCCTGCTCTACTACGAGGAAGGAAATCCGCGGAAGAGCGTTGCTCCGGATGTCTTGGTGACGAAAGGAATTCCCGCCGGCCGGCGGAACGTCTACAAGCTGTGGGAGGAAGGCAAGGCGCCAGACTTTGTCCTGGAGGTCACCTCCAAAACCACCTGGCAAACTGACCACTTTCACAAGCCGGCTCTCTACCACTCCCTGGGGATCCGGGAGTATTTCCTGTTCGATTGGACGGGGGGATGGCTTTCCGGCGGGCCTCTGATGGGCTATCGGCTCAATGGGCTAGAGTACCACCCCATCGAGCCGACAGAAGAAGGACGCTTGTTCTCGGAAAGCCTGAACCTTCTCCTGGAAGCCAGGGCGGGCTGGCTAGACCTTCTGGATCCCGCCACGGGAAAAAGGCTCCTGACCTCGCCGGAGAGGGCGGAGCAAGCGCAAAAACAGGCGGATCGGCTGGCGCGGAAGCTTCGGGAGCTTGGGTTTGATCCCAGTGATTTGGTTTCTGAGAGTCCATGAAGCACCTGTTCGGCCTCGTCCTGTTCATCCTGCTTCCAACCATAACTTGCGATTCACGAGCGATTTAGATCCTGTGAGAATGTGAACTCCCGTCTAGGGGGCGGTTTTCAACCCACCCGTGCATTTACGTTGTCGGGTCGGCCGACGAGGACGCCGTTGGGGGCCGAGCGTCAGCGAGAGCCGCCGAAGGCGCCACCGATGGATCGGCTGCCGCGGTAGAGACGTGATGGCCATCCACGTAAAGCGGGACACTTCATGGATTGTGGAAATACCAATCGTCCGGGGATTCCATCCCCAGGCAGGGCTTTGCCCTGTACCCACCAGGGATCTAGCTGCGGACCCGTTGCAATTGGAAGGCAACGAGGGCCTCGTCCATCGTTTCGGCCACCTCGTAGAATCCGGGCGCTACCCCAGGGCCTCCGGCCCTGGAACCCGGCGGAGGCTCTGCCTCCAAACCTCCGCTGGGAGCGCTGCTCCCAGACCCACGCCAGGGAGCTAGCTCCCTGGACCCACATTTATGTACGACGCTCCGCGTCGTAGGGTGGCCGGAACGATGGACATAGCCGGCAACGAATTCCCCACCCACGTTTTTGTACGCTGCGCGTCTTTTTTTGGTTTTGTTGCGTTCCCGGCTAAGTGGATACCCGACGTGATGAGAGTTCTGGGTTTTGGGAGTCGCCCTGGAATCCTTGCGCAGCCAGCCGGAATTACCTGTCGAGGACGTGGTGATGAGGGACGAAACAGGCGAATTCCCCGGAAAAAACTTCCTTTTCTTCGCGGAGAACGGTGACCTGAATGATTCGTTTCGTTCCGTCGCTCTTTTGGACGGTGGCCCTGGCCACCAGGTGGTCCCCCACGACGGTTGGCCGAAGAAACTTCGTCGTCGCCTTTCCCAGGACGACAGTGGGCTCGTTGACGGCAAGCATGGCGGCATAATCGGCCAGCCCGAAGGTAAAACCTCCATGGACCAGGCCCTTTTCGTCGGCGGCCATTTCCGGGATAAGCTCCAGCTCGACTTCGGCTTGGCCCGGTTTCAGGGAAACCGGAATCCCGCACAAGCGGCCATTGATCTCTCTGTGCGTTTTTTGTGGATCCATCTTTCTTTTCCAGATATGGAGTGGGGGCCGGGGCCCGGGATCCCGGCAAACCCGGCGGACGGCGGCGGACGGATTGCCGCCGCCGGGAGCGGAACGGAACGGTAAGAGATGCTAGCACGGTGTCCGAATTGGTGCCGTCCCTCAGCACTCGCTAAATCCGCAGGCGTAGCAACGGGTACATCCTGCTTCGCGAACGAATGTGGAATTGCCGCAGTCCGGGCAGAGATCGCCAGCCACGAGATCCGGGAGCTCAAGCTGTTGAGGGCCGTCATCCTTGGCATCAAGTTCGTTCTCTTCTTCGGCTGTGGCCGCGTGAACAGCGTAGTGTTCCGCCAGCGCATTGGCCACGGCGTCGGGCAAAGAGAGGACCCGTTTCTTGCCAAATCCCAAGGATCGAGCTCCTCCGATTCCAGAGAGTTGATTCACGATCTGCTCGATCCTCTCCGTTGGTGACAGGGGCGAAGCCAGACGGAGAACGAGGGACATGAGGCGACCCATGGCCTCGGACATCGCCTTGAGATCACTACCTGCTTTACCGATCTCCAGGAAGATCTCAAACGGTTGTCCGATATCGTCATCGTTCATCGTAATGTGAGCGGTTCCTGCCGGGGTCGGCACGCTAACGGTAGCGCCGTGGCGTTTGTAAGGCCGGGGCCGGAGCGTCTTGGCTCGTGCCGTGAGCGCCTTTCGGGGGCTTTCCGTCTCCTGGATCTCCAGAACTTGCGTCTCTCTTGATCCATCGCGATAAACGGTGCCGCCCTTGCTCCCCAGCTCGTACATCAATTCGTAGAGCAGGCGAGTTTGTTCGACACTGTAATCGTTGGGAACGTTGCAGGTCTTGGAAATCGCCGAATCGATCCATCTTTGGACAGTGGCTTGGACCCGGACGTGTTCCTCGGGAGTGAGATCCATCGCCGTAACAAAGTGATCGGGCAAGGGCCGGCCGGGGTTTTCCCGCTGCCACTCCTCGGCGACAGCCACGCGCTCCTCGTGTTTTCCGAGGCGGCTGTTCCGAAGGAAGGACCAGAAGAAAAAAGGCTCGATTCCCGTGGATGTGTTGACCATCGTCCCCGTGGTCCCCGTTGGCGCGACAGTCATCAGAGTGACGTTCCGTATCCCCTTTTCCTTTACGGCTATTCGCACCTCTTCGGGCATGCCACGCATGAAGCCACTTTGCAGGAACGGATCGATGTCAAGCTTGGGAAAGGGAGCTTTTTCCTGAGCGAGATCGGCGGAAGCCAGGTAGGACTCTTTGGCGATGAAACTGAAAAGGCGGTGGAGGAAGTCCACGGAGTCCTGGCTGCCATACCTGAGTTCGAGGCGGATCAGCATTTCGGCTAGTCCAAGGACGCCTAGGCCGACGCGACGCTCCGCCAACTGCTGCCGCCGGTTTTCCTCGAAGAAGTAGGGTGTCGCGTCGATCACGTCGTCAAGGAACCGGACTCCGAGGCGAATCGCTCTCCTAAGCCTTGGCCACTCCACCTGCCCCTTTTCAACAAATTTTGAGAGGTTCAACGCCCCCAGATTGCAGACCGCGAACCCAGGAAGCGGCTGTTCTCCGCAGGGATTCGTGCAACCCAAGTAACCATCGGGGTAGTACCAGGAATTCGACATCTTGTTGGCGCGGTCGATGAAGTAGATTCCCGGCTCGGCCGAAGCCCAGGCGCTTTCGACGATGCTGGCCCAGAGTTTGCGAGCCTTGATGGTCCGGTAGACGACGAGCTTTCGGCCCGCGGCCTTCCACGCCGGCAAATTGCCGTCCCAAGCCTCTTCATAGCCGGGCTCCGTGGGATCGGGAAAAACCAACTCCCAGTCGCCGTCGCGGCGCACCGCATCCATGAAGTCATCGGTGACCGCCACGCTGATGTTGGCGTTGGTGATGCGGCCCATGACCTTCTTGGAGTTGATGAACTCCTCGATATCCGGGTGCCATGCCCCCAGGATGAGCATCAAGGCGCCCCGGCGGGAGCCCCCCTGTTCGATGAGCCCCGTGACGAAGCTGTAGAGGCCGCCCCAAGAGACCGCACCGCTGGAACGACCGTTGACTCCTGTAACGTAAGCGTGGCGCGGGCGGAGCGACGACACATTGATCCCTACGCCGCCGCCTCGGCTCATGATCTCCATCATCTGCGACAAGGTATCGATGATCCCCTGCCGAGAATCTCGAGGAGACGGGACGACATAGCAGTTGTAATAGGTCAGTGCCTGATCGCTTCCGGCGGCCGCAAGGATCCTTCCCCCTGGAACGAACTTGAAATCGTCCAGAAGCCACCGAAACTCTCTTTCCCAGCGCTCCCGCGTCTCCGGCGACTCCACCTGGGCGATCCCCCTGGCAACCCGGTCCATCATCTTGGAAGGATGGAGCTCCAGGGGCTTGTCCACGCCTTCCCGGACACGGACAAGGATAGTTCCATCGGCTAGCATCACGTGGATCTCGTTGCCATCGATCCCTTTGATCTTCCCCAGCTCTCGCTGCCCCGTCGCCGTGTCGGAGACGACGAGCACGGCATCTCCCACGATCAACGTCTTCTTCGATCCATCTTTAAGAGCATACCGATCCAAAAAAATCCGCATCCCCAAATCCGTCAGAGGACTCGGATCCACTGGATTTTCCACTGACTCCGCCGGTTCACGCACCGCCTCAAGAAAAGCTACTTTTGTGGATCTTGACGCACCATTGCGAGGCTGAGTGACCTTGCAGCTGCTCATCATGGACATCCTCGTGCCGCGCCGCATTGGCGGCATGTTGCAGTTCTTCGCGGAAAAAAACCACCGCCAGCCGTGAACTCATTCTCCGTGGGCTCTGGAAAGAATGAGCTGAAGGGATTTCGACTCGTGGTCTTTCCGGCGTGACGCTGCCTCAACGCAAGGGCCCCGTTCCGTTTGGCGGAAGAGAAAAAAAGCCCTTTGATACAAAAACGCCCCCTGGTTCTCGTGGTGCCAAAAACCGTCGGGGACGCTACGTCTAGCGTCTCCATTTAGGTACCACGCAACATCTTGTGTTGTCAATCTATGTGGGATTAGAAATACATAGGGGTACGCAAGAACTGAACCGTCGTAATTTGTTGTCAAATTAGAGTTTACTCACTCTTTCTTTACGTTCCGCTCCCATCGGTATCGACCCGTGCCTTTGGCACGAGTTCCCCGCGGCACCCGCTGCTCGCCATTGCCGCCGCTCTCGATCCATTGCCCGAAGAGCGGATTTTCACGCCAGATGGTGGGCAATACC